>NZ_JBEXGE010000016.1:0-162818 GCF_040607155.1 Micromonospora sp. NPDC005324
CCGTCGGGGGGGGGGCCCCGGGCCGGCTTGGGGCCCCCCCCCCCCGGGGGGGGGGGGGCCCCCCCGGCCCCCGGGGGGGGGGGGGGGGGGGGGGGGCAGACTCCCGCCCCGCCCGTCACTGTTCGCGTTCGGGCAACCGCATCAGCGGAGACCGGCCCGGTGGCTGCTCGGGTGGCGGGCCGGACGGCTCGGCCGGCGGCACCGGCACGGTCACCGGTTCGTCGCAGGTCACCCGCAGCATCTGGTCGTGGTGGCGCAGCTCCACCACGTCGTCCGGGCCGCCGTGGCGCAGCGAGTACGTCGTCTGGTGCGGCCGGACATCCACCCGCAGCGCCAGCCCCCGCCACTGGAGCGAGAACTCCAACCGACTGAGTCGGCTGGAGAGCCGGGGGGCGAAGGACAGCTCGCCGTCGTGGTCCCGCAGACCGCCGAGCCCGCTGACCAGGGCGAGCCACGCGCCCGCCAACGACGCCATGTGTACGCCGTCGCGGGTGTTCTCGTTGAGGTCGTGCAGGTCCATCAGAGCGGCCTCACGCAGGTAGGTGTGCGCGAGTTCGGGGTGGCCCACCTCGGCCGCGAGCACCGACTGGGTGCAGGCCGACAACGACGAGTCGCGGACGGTGCGGCGCTCGTAGTAGAGGAAGTTGCGCACCTTCTCCTCGGGGGTGAAGGCGTCCCCCCGCCAGTGCATGGCGAGGACCAGGTCGGCCTGCTTCACCACCTGCTTGCGGTACAGCTCGAAGTACGGATAGTGCAGTAGCAACGGGTACTTCTCCGCCGGGGTGTGCGTGAAGTCCCATTCCTGGAGTCGGGTGAAGCCCTCCACCTGCTGATGGACCTCGAGTTCCTCGTCGTACGGGACGTGCATGGAGGTGGCGGCGTCCCGCCAGCTCGCGGCCTCCTCGTCGGTGACCCCGAGGTGGAACGCCTCGTCCCGGTAGCGCATGACCACGTCGGCGGCGGCGAGCAGGTTCCGCTGCGCCATCAGGTTGGTGTAGATGTTGTCGTTCTTCACGGCGGTGTACTCGTCCGGGCCGGTGACACCGTCGATGTGGAACTGCCCGTGTCGGTCGTGGTGGCCGATCGAGCGCCACAGCCGGGCGGTCTCCACCAGCAGTTCCAGCCCGATCTCCCGTTCCAACTGGGTGTCCCCGGTGACCATCACGTAGCGGCGCACGGCATCGGCGATGTCGGCGGCGATGTGGAAGGCCGCCGTCCCGGCCGGCCAGTACCCGGATGATTCCGGGCCTCCGATCGTCCGCCAGGGGAAGGCGGCGCCCCGGAGGTTGAGCGTCTCGGCGCGTTCCCGCGCCGAGTCCAGCGTGCTGTGTCGCCACTGCAACGCGCTGCGCACCGCGCTCGGCTGGGTGTACGTGAGCACCGGCAGGACGAACATCTCGGTGTCCCAGAAGGCGTGACCGTCGTAACCGGGGCCGGTCAGCCCCTTCGCCGAGATCGGCCGCTGCTCGGCCCGCGCGCCGGCCTGCAACACGTGGAAGAGCCCGAACCGGACCGCCTGCTGCACCTCCGGGTCGCCCTCGACCAGCACGTCGGAGGCGTCCCAGAACGCGTCGAGGTAGTTGCGCTGCTCCCGGTGCAGCCCGTCCCACCCGTCGAGCCGGGCACCGGCCAGTGCCGCGCCGACCTGGTCGCGCAGCGCCGGCAGGGACCGGCGACTCGACCAGCTGTACGTCAGATACTTGATCACCCGCAGCTTCTCGCCGGGCTGCAGCACGCAGGCGATGGTGGTACGCACCCAGTCCTGGTATCCCTCGGACTCGATGGTGGTGTGGTCCGGGCCGTGCACCTCGTGCTCCATGGCGGCGGCGACCCGCAGACCGGAGACCTTGGTGCGGTGGATCAACTGCCCGCCGTCGGGGGTGGTCAGCTCCTCCTCGGCCTGGAGCGGCGACTCCAGCACGGCCGCGACCCGGGGGTCCTTGCTCTGCGCGGGCAGCGACTCGTTGGCCACCAGCTCGGACTGCACGATCAGCCGCAGCGGGCCGCCGACGGCCTCCACCTCGTAGCTGATGGCGGCCACGGAACGCTGCGTGAACGAGACGAGACGGGTGCTGCGGACCTTGACCTCCCGCCCGGCGGGCGAGCGCCAGTGCAGCTCCCGGTGCAGCGTGCCGGCGCGCATGTCGAGGATCCGCTCGTGGGCGATGAGTTCGCCGTAGCGCACGTCGAGCGGTTCGTCGTCGACCAGCAGCCGGATCAGTTTGCCGTTGGTGACGTTGACGATGGTCTGCCCGGACTCGGGGAAGCCGTAGCCCGCCTCCGCGTACGGCAGCGGACGCAGTTCGTAGAACGAGTTGAGGTAGGTGCCGGGCAGGCCGTGTGGTTCGCCCTCGTCGAGGTTGCCCCGCAGGCCGACGTGCCCGTTGGAGAGCGCGAAGACCGACTCCGACTGGGCCAGCACGTCCATGTCCAGCCGGGTCTCCCGGACGTGCCACGGCTCTACCGGATAGGCGCGCTCCCGAATCATCCGGAGCCTCGTTCGGCGGCGAGTGGGTCGGTCGCGGTGCGGTTCGGCGCCGGTGGGTCCGCGCCGTCGAGCAGGTCGGCGAGGTCCGTCACCACGATGTCGGCGCCGTGGGCGAGCAACTCGTCGGCCTGCCCGACCCGGTCGACGCCGACCACGTAGCCGAAGCCACCGGCGCGGCCGGCGGCCACCCCGGAGAGCGCGTCCTCGAAGACGGCTGCCTGCGTCGGGTCGACGCCGAGCAGCCTGGCCCCGGCGAGGAAGGTGTCGGGCTGTGGTTTGCCGCGCAGCCCCTGCGCACGAGCGACCAGCCCGTCCACCCGGGCCTCCAGCAGCGGCTCGAACCCGGCGGCGGCGACCACCTCAGCCCCGTTCGCGCTGGCGGTGACCACTGCTCGGCGGAGCCCGGCGGCGGTCGCCGCCTTGAGATACCGCACCGAGCCCGGGTAGACCTCGACGCCGGCGGTACGCAGACGTCGCAGCAGCAGGACGTTCTTGCGGTTGCCCAGGCCGTTGACGGTCTCGGCCTCCGGCGGGTCGTCCGGGCCGCCCTCGGGCAGCACGATCCCCCGGGAGGCGAGGAACGACCGGACGCCGTCGGCCCGGGGGCGGCCGTCGACATAGCGGTTGTAGTCCGGGCCCGGATCGAACGGTTGGAACGGCTCGCCGGAGACCGTGGCGCGCTGGCGGAGAAACTCGTCGAACGTCTGCGTCCAGGCGGCGTTGTGTACGCGGGCGGTCTGCGTCAGCACACCGTCCAGATCGAAGAGACAGGCGGTCACGTGAGCAGGTAGGCCCAGCACGGTACGAATCTATCCACCCCGCTGGGCCCGCAAACCCATTTCGGCAGCCCTGGGGTGTTTCAGTTCGGTCGCAGCGTCCAGATCACTGTCATCTCCGAGGTCGGCTTGCCGTCCTCGGTGGCGATCTGGACCGCGACGGGGAATTCCGGGCGCTGACCGGCGGCCAGTTCCTCGGTCACCTCGGCCGCCGGCCGGCCGAGTCGCGCGGTGGCGAGCACCGGACCCATGGCGAGTTTCCGGTAGGCGATCTCGGCCCGGACGGCCAACGGCACGGCCCGGTCGAGCAGCTGCCCGAAGGCGGCCAGCACGACCGCGCCGGAGGCCGTCTCGCCGAGGGTGAACATGGCGCCGGCGTGCGGCCCGCCGATGTGGTTGTGGGTGGCCGGCGAGTCGGGCAGCCGGACGACCGCCCGCACGCCGCCCTCCGCCTCGGGTGCCACCTCGACGAACTCGATACCGAGCGTACGAGCGAACGGCACCGCTTCCAGCATGCCGGCCGCCACCTGGCGGGAGTCGATAGTCATGACCTGACGTTACTAACCGGTAACCAGGCCGGCAACCAGCGACTTCGCCGTCAGGGCACGCTCAGAGGTTGGCGATGGTGCGCAGGATCTCCGCGTAGAAGTTGCCGTCGATGCTGCGGAAGAAGGCGAAGTCCTGGCCCGGGTCGCCGAAGAACGGGCGCAGCGTCCAGGCCAGCTGGGTGCCGACGAAACCGAAGAGCAGGATCCAGATGTAGAGCAGGGTCATGCTGGCCGGCCGCTGCGTCGGCTCCCCGCGTCGGACCGGGCGGCCGTCCAACGGGCGTTGCGCCACGTAGCCGGGCGGCAGCATGCCGGGCGGGAACGAGGCACCGGCCGGCTGCCCGGGCCACTGTGCCGGCACCTGGGTCGGAGCCGGCGTGGTGGTCACGGCACCGTTCGCAGTCGACTCGGCCACGGCGGCCCCAGCCGGCACGGCAACCGGCTCGGCGCTCTGACCACCGACCGGCGCGGCGGCCGGCGTCGCCCCGACGGGCACCGCGGCCGGCACGGCCTGGACCGGCGCCGGGGCGCTGGCCTGCTCGCCGACAGTGGCGTTGGCGGCCACCGGCGCGAGCAGGCCGTGGTCGTTGAGCACCTGCATCCCGCTGGTCAGGAAGCGCAGACCGACCAGCGCCGACAGGGTCAGGATCGCCACGTTGAGCAGCTTGAAGAACCCGTAGTCGTTGGCGGTGATCAGGAAAAACAGGCTGATCGGCGCGAACGCCACCGCGAGCATCGAGGTGACAGTGATCGCCACCATCACCAGAGCCAACGACTGCCGCACCGAGAGCCGGGCACCGAAGACCAGGTTGAACAGGTAGAGCGTGGGCAGGCAGATGACCAGCGTGACCAGGAACAGCAGTGGCAGCTTCACCGCCGAGGTCACCGCCATCAGCGGGCTGTGGAAAAAGCCCAGCACCGCCCCGTAGCAGGCCAACGCGATGGCGGAGCTGGCCAGCATCCGCCCGGTCAGGGCGTTGAGGTCACGCTCGGTTACGATCTGCTGCCAGATGCCCTCGCGATCCCGCAGGATGCGCTCGATGACGAGCGGGCTGGGACGGTCACCCGACACGGGTGCACCCCTCTCGGTGGTGTTTCACAGTGGACTGGTGGGCAGACGGTAGGTCACTGGACAGTGGGCCCGCCACCCCGTCCGGGCACGTCGTCAGCGCCAACCCACGTCGATCCGGTCGCCGCGCTCGTCGAAGAAGTGCAGGGCGTCCATCCGTACGGAGACGGCGAGCGGGTGGCCGGCGCTGACCGCCGGGTACGGCGCCAGCCGTACCGCCAGCTCCGCCGGGCGGCGGTGGTGCCGGCCCGGATCGGGGAGCACGCTGGTCTGGACGCCACTGGCCGGGGCCTCCTGCGCGTCCACCGGCTTGCCGGTGAGCCGCTGCATCACCGAGCCGAACCGGCGCAGGCCGCGCTGGCCGACCGGCGGCGTCTCCTGCGGCGCGCCCATCTCGTCGACCACGATCGCTGTCGCGCCGATGTCGAGGAACGCCAACGACTCGTGCCCGTGATGCTCCAGGTAGCGGATCCGCCCGCGCAGCACGTCGCCGGGGCTGTCCGGTGCGACCGGGGTGAGCGCCTCGGCCCGCATGCCGACCACGATCCGCTCACCGTGGTAATGCGCCACCGCCCGACTGCGGATGTCGTTCCAGGGCAGGTAGAGCGACTGGTCGCCGAGGTTGAGCGTGACGTACCGGTCGAGATGGACGTAGACCGACGCCTCCAACAGGTTCATCCGTGGGCTGCCCAGGAACGCCGCCACGTAGAGCGTCGCCGGTCGGCCGTACACCTGGGTCGGTGTGCCCACGTCCTGGAGCACGCCGCGGCGCATGATGGCCACCCGGTCGGCCATGGTGAGCGCCTCGGCCTGGTCGTGCGTGACGTAGACAGTGGTGACGCCCAGCTCGCGGGTCAGGCCGGAGATCTCCGCGCGCAACTCGGCCCGCAGGCCGCTGTCCAGGTTGGACAGCGGCTCGTCCATCAGGAACAGGCCCGGCCGGCGGACGATCGCGCGGCCCATGGCCACCCGCTGCCGCTGCCCGCCGGAGAGCTGACCCGGCTTGCGGGCCAGCACGTCACCGATGCCCAGCGCGCTCGCCACGTCGCTGACCCGCTCGCCCCGCGGCTCCGGCTCGACCCCGGCCAGCCGCAGCGGAAACGCGATGTTGTCGCCGACGGTCATGTGCGGGTAGAGGGCGAAGTCCTGGAAGACCATGGCGATCTTGCGGTCCCGTGGGGGGAGGTCGTTCGCCAACTCCCCGTCGAGCATGACCGCTCCGGTGGTCGGTTCCTCCAACCCGGCGATCATTCGCAGCACTGTCGACTTGCCGCACCCGGACGGCCCAAGCAGCACCATGAACTCGCCGTCGTTCACATCGAGGTTGACGCTGTCGACGGCCAGCGTGCCATCCCGGAAAACCTTGGTCACATCCTTGAGCGTGACGGTGCTCACCGTCTTCCCCCTCAGCGCGTCGGCCGAACCCCACAAGACTGTGACCAGGATCATGGGTCTGTGACATCGGGTAAACGTCTCATGTTCGATCGATGACGCTGCTATTACACGACAGAAGCCTTGATCAGCAGCGCGTGGACCGCTCGCCCGGCTCACCGAGGAACACCTGCCGCACCACCCGCTCCGCCGCCCGTCCGTCGTCCAACGTGCAGAACCGGGTCCGGAAATGCTCGCGGGCCTTCGCCGCCGCGTCCGAGCGCACTCCGTCGGTACGGAACAGGTCGAGCAGATCGGCGAAAGTGGACGCTACCGCGCCCGGCGGTTCGGCAGTGACGTCGAAGTAGACCCCCCGGGCGAGCCGGTACGCCTCCCAGTCCGGGGTGTAGAGCACGATCGGCCGGTCCAGAACGGCATAGTCGAACATGGCCGACGAATAGTCGGTGACCAGCACGTCCGCCACCAGGTAGAGGTCCTCCACCCGCTGATGGCCGCTGACGTCACGGACCCGCTCCCAGTCCTTCGGCTGGCCAGGACCTCGATCACGGTCGTGGAAGTAGTGGCTGCGCATCAACAACCGGCCCGAGTCACCCAGCGCCTGGACGAACCGGTCCGGGTCGAACGGCGGCCGGTAGCCGGGCAGGTGCTCGCGGTGCGTCGGGGCGTACAGGACGACCTGCTCGTCGGGGTCGAGGCCGAACTCCGCGCGGAGTCGGCGCACCTCGTCCGGGCCGGCGGTGACCAGGCGGTCGTTGCGCGGGTAGCCCACCTCCAGGGTGGTGTACGTGGCCGGGTACGCACGGTCCCACATCTGGGTGGAGAAGCTGTTGGCGCTGACGCTGTAATCCCAGCGGTCCACCCGGCGCAGCAGCCCGGCGAAGTCCATCCGGCCCGCGCCGATCGGGTAGCGCTGCTGATCCAGCCCCATCACCTTGACCGGCGTGCCGTGGTGGGTCTGCACGTGCACCTGTTCCGGTCGCTTGCGGACGAAGTCCGGAAAGTTGACGTTGTTGACCAACCACCGGGCGCGGGCGAGCACCCGGTAGTACGTCGGCGTGCCGGCCACCACGTACTCCACCCCGGCCGGCACGGTGTCCACCCGGTCCCGGCGCACCACCCACACCCCGCGCACCCCCGGCGCCAACCGGCGGGCGACCTCGTAGATGGCCGCCGGGTTGCAGGAGTAACCCCGGTACCAGTACGCCGCGTACACCGCGAGCGTCGGGTCGACCGGCCGCCGCATCTCGGCCCGGTAGTACTCGCGCAGCAGCCCGTCGCGGGTCAGCCGGGCACCGCGCCGGGCGACCGGCCCGACAGTGCGCCGGGCGGTGCGGGTGTGCCGGCGGGCGGCGTCGCGGGCCCGGCTGGCGGCCCGCAACGCGCTGAAGGTGCGCCACCGACCCGAGGCGACCAGCTTGTGCTTGATCCCCTCGACCCCGTCCGGAACCGGATAACCGCCGGGCGGCAGCCAGCGCTCGTAGTCGGCGGTGATCTGCGCGAAGAACGCCTCCCGCAGCTCCGGCGCGATCCGCTGACCGTTGCCGAGCACTGTCAGGTAGTGCCAGATCATCCGTTCGAAGACCGCCGGGCGCAGGGCCTCCGTCGCCGACCCCCACGAATCCATCAGGTGGAAGACCCGGTGCCACTGCGGGAAGACCTCGAAGTGCCGGTCACCCCGGGTCCGGGTGATCGCGCCGGCACGGCGTTGGCGGTAGTTGACGCAGACCCGATCCAGTACGCCGATCCGGTGCGCGGCCATCAGCACCGGGTAGCTGAACGAGACGTCCTCGTACCAGCCGGGCGCGAAGCGCAGCCCCAGGTCGGCGAGGAACTCCCGACGGACCAGCCGGTTCCATGCGGTGTGCAGCAGGTGCATCGCTCGCGGCCGGTCCCGCAACCGGAAGGTGCCCGGGCCCGGCGACTCCGGAAACACCTCGGCCATCGCGCTGCGGGTGGCGGTGTCGTTCCAGTGGGTGCGGACATGGTCGACCAGCAGGACGTCCGGACGGGTGACCCGCAAGCGCTCGGCGACCTCGGTCAGGCACTCCGGAGCCAGCCAGTCGTCGCCGTCGAGGAACCACACGTACTCACCGGCGGCCCGGTCCAGCCCGATGTTGCGGGCCGGACCGAGGCCGACGTTCTCCGGAAGCCGGACCGACTGGACCCGCCGGTCGCGGGCCGCGTACTCGTCGATGATGTCGCCGCTGGCGTCCGGCGAGCAGTCGTCGACGGCGATCACCTCGATGTCGGTCTCCGGCTGACCGAGGATGGAGTCCAGGCACTCCCGCAGGTATCCCTGCACCCGGAAGGCCGGCACCACGAAGCTGATCAGGGTCATCCGGCCGCCCTCCGTCAGCGCGGCACGGCACCTCCAGCGCCCGCCGGCGCCACCGACGCCCGCGCGCTACGGGCCGGTCGCACGAACCAGGCCAGGACGACGCTCACCACGAAAACCACGAGAAGGTACGCACCCAGTGTAGTCAGTCCGATACCCGCAATACCGCCGATCGCCGCGAGGGCCAGCAGCACCGAGCGCCCCTCCCAGCCCAGCGTTGCCGCGTGCAGCGGCGGTGCCGTCTGCCGCTTCTCCAGCCGGGCGGTCAGGTCGTAGTGGTGCACGGTGAGCACGAAGACGTACCCGAAGATCAGCCAGCCGGGCACCGCACCGACCACCCCGACCGCGATGGCGAACAGGTACTCGGCGGCCCGCAGCGCCGCTGGCACCAGCCAGTCCAACGGGCCGTTGTGCGCCGCCCCGGCGCCCAGGCCACCGACCAGCAGCACCAGCAGCGCCACCGGCACCGCCCAGCGCAGCCCGTCGGGCTCGTCACTCAGCACCGCCCCGGCCAGCAGCGCCGCCGGGCCGAGCGCGGCGATCACCGCCAGGGTCAGCGGCCCCATCGGACGGACCACCGGCAACCAGCGGGCCAACGGCCCGTCGTCGCGGTGCAGTGTGGCATCGACAGTGTCCAGCACCGGCACCCACATCCAGCGGGCCCGCAGCGTCCGCAGCGCCCCGGTGTACGCGAACGCCAGCACCCCCCAGACCAGCACGGCGATCAGGCTGACCAGCGGGTTGAACAGCGCCACGGTCAGCGCGATCAGCGCCCACCGCTCACCGATCGGGAAGACCACTGTCCGCTTCAGCCAGTACGACACCGAGCCGGTGTCCGCCTGCACCCGGGTCGACGCCGCGTTGAGCCGGTCACCGATCCCGCCGCTGGCGTTCGTCGCCGTACGCGGGCGACGGGCCGCCTCGTCGTGCAGCACCCCGTACCAGGTGTCGGTCATGTGCCGGACGGTCTGCAACGTCATCGCGGCGATCGCCAGCGCCCACCCGTTGCCCAGCCCGGCGTGACTCACCCCGAAGCCCAGCCCGGCGTAGACCAGGTACTCCTTGGCCCGGTCCGCCATCGTGTCCAGCCAGCCACCCCAGGCGCTGAAGTGCCGGGTGTAGCGGGCCAGCTGGCCATCCACGCAGTCCAGCACGAAGCCCAGGTAGAGCAGCACCGCGCCACCGACCAGCGCGGGCCGCCCACCGACCCCGAACAGCACCGCCGCGCCCAGCGCGAAGAGCACCGAGATCACCGTCACCCCGGTCGGGGTGAGCCGGAGCCGGGCCGAGAGCCGGACCACGTACGGCGACCAGGTGCTGACGAAGTAGGTGGAGAAGAAGTCGTCCTTCTCCTTCACCGACAACCGCAGCTCGGCCCGGTCCTCGTCGACAGCTGTCACCGCCGCCTCGGCAGCGGTCAGCCCGGCCTGGTCCTCGACCCGGTGGGCGACGAGCAGGCGTACCCGCTGGGCGAAGACCAGGGTGCCGAGCGCCGCGAGACCCGCGAAGAGCTGGTCCACGGCGGACCCGGGGCCACCGGCCGCGACCGATCCCCCGGGCCCCCTGCCGATCGCCGGAAGCGGCGCCACGTCGCCGGCCGGGCCGATCGGGGCGGCGACGGGGAGCATCCCCGACGCGGCGGCCCGGGCGGCGGCCGCGAGGGTCGGCAGATCGTCCACGCCGACCCGCAGCGCGCCGCCGAACACGCCGGTGGCGGTGCCGTCGAGGGAGTCCAACGCGCCGGCGTCGACCACCTGCCCGCGCTCCTCCCGCACCGCCGTCCGACCGGGGACCGGCGGGTCGCCGAGCACCAGCGCCACAGTGGGCCCCACCGGGCTGGTGGCCAGGTGCCGCAGTACGGCGGTGTGCGCGACCAGGTCCGTGCCGGTGATCAACACCGGGGCGGTCGCGGTGGTGACCAGGTCGGTCAGCTCGTCGAGGGTGGCGGCGAAGCGCACCTCGTCCGCCCCGGCCAGGCGCAACTGGGCGGCCAGCCGGTCGGCCAGCGGCTCACCGGTCGCGGTGGTCAGGCCCGCCGCGGGCGTCCCGGCGGCGAGCACGATCGCGAGCGTCACCGCGGAACCGCGGCGTGGTACGCGTCGAGCGCCTCGCCGATGGTGCCGTCGAGCGTCAACCGGCCCGCGTCGAGGTACAACCCCCGACGGCAGAACCGGGTCAGGTCCTTTTCGTTGTGTGACACCAGCACGAGCGTGCGCCCCTCCCCGAGCAGACGATCAATCGTCGCGTAACACTTCTTGCGGAACTCCGCGTCCCCGACCGCGGTCACCTCGTCCATCAGCAGGATCGGGTGCGGCAGGTGCGAGATGATCGCGAAGCCCAGCCGCACCTTCATCCCCGACGAGTAGTGCCGAACCGACGTGTCGATGGCCCGTTCCACCTGCTCACCGGCGAACTCGACGATCTCGTCGAAGTGCCGCTTCAGGTAGCCCGTCGACAGTCCGTGCAGCCCACCGACCAGGTGCAGGTTCTCCCGCCCGGTCAGGTCGTTGGAGAAACCGGCGGACAACTCCAGCAACGGCGCCACAGCGCCGTGCACCCGGATGCCGCCCTCATCCGGAATGAGCACCCCGGCGATCAGCCGCAGCAGGGTGCTCTTGCCGGTGCCGTTGCGCCCGATCACCCCGACGGTCTCGCCGGGCTGCACGGTGAACGACACGTCCCGCAACGGCCAGAACTGGCCGGGCAACGCGCCACGGCCGCCCCGGTGGATGAACAACTCCCGCAGCCGAAGCTGGCGGCGACGGTTACGGACGAACCGGATGCCCAGGCCGTCCGCCTCGATGATCGGCGCGGCCACGTCAGAGCTCCTTGAGCACTGCGGGCTCCAACCGGCGGAACGACCACCAACCGGCGGCCAGCACCAGCACACTGCCGACGATCGTGGTGGCGAGCAGCCGGGCGTCCGGGAACTCGTCCGGATACCAGATCGCGTGGTGCAGCTGGAAGATCCCGACCAGCGGGTTCAGCTCGTACACCACCTTCAACCAGCCGGGCAGCCCGGACTCCCGGACCAGGCTGAGCGGATAGATGATCGGCGTGGCGTAGAAGAGCACCCGGATGATCAGCCGCATCAACCGTTCCACGTCGCGCATCAGCACGTTCCACGCGGACAGCAGCAGGGCGAGCCCGGTCAACAGGACGGCCTGGACGGCCACCGCCAGCGGCAGGGAGAGCAGCGACCAACCGGGGTGGATCCGACCGTGCACCGCGTAGATCACCGCGATGGCGATCAGGATCGGCAGGCCGGCCGCGTACTCCGCGAACCGTCCGGTGACCCGGCCGATCGGGAAGACCTGACGGGGCACGTTCATCGTGGTGATCAGCCGGGACTGGCCGGTGAGTGCGTTCGTCGCCTCGCTCAGTGCCGAACTGGTCCACATCCAGGCGAAGATGCCGGTGATCAGGAACAACGGGTACGACCCGGCCGCCTCACCGAGGTGCCGACCGGTGTCGGAGGAGTAGAGCACCCCGAAGACGAACCAGTAGATGGCGCCCATGCCGAGCGGCTCGATCAACGACCAGAAGTAGCCCAGCACCGACTGCTGGTACTTGACCGCCAGATCCCGCCTGACCAGGATGCGCAGCGAGTTGCGGTGCGACCACAACGCCGCGACGCCAGAGGTCACCGCAGCCTCCCGCCTCCTGAAACGGACGACAGGTTAGCAGTCGGTGAACGATTGCCCCGAATCGACCGGACTCAGCACTCGATCACGTTGACGGCCAAACCGCCACGCGCCGTCTCCTTGTACTTGACCTTCATGTCGGCGCCCGTCTCCCGCATGGTCTTGATGACCTTGTCCAGCGACACCTTGTGCACCCCGTCGCCGCGCAGCGCCAGCCGGGCGGCCGTGATCGCCTTGATGCTAGCCACCGCGTTCCGCTCGATGCAGGGGATCTGCACCAGGCCACCCACCGGGTCACAGGTCAACCCCAGGTTGTGCTCCATCCCGATCTCGGCAGCGTTCTCCACCTGCTCCGGGGTGCCACCGAGCGCCTCGGCCAGCCCCGCCGCCGCCATCGAGCACGCCGAACCGACCTCACCCTGGCAGCCCACCTCGGCTCCCGAGATCGAGGCGTTCTCCTTGAAGAGCACACCTATCGCTCCCGCCGTCAGCAGGAACCGCACCACACCGTCGTCATCGGCGTCCGGCACGAACCGGGTGTAGTAGTGCAGTACCGCCGGAATGATCCCGGCCGCGCCATTGGTCGGCGCGGTGACCACCCGGCCGCCCGCGGCGTTCTCCTCGTTGACAGCGAGCGCGAACAGCGTCACCCAGTCCATCACGTGCAGCGGGTCGGTCGACCCGGCCTCCGCCTCCAGGCCGCGCCGCAGCTCCGCCGCGCGCCGCCGAACCTTCAACCCCCCAGGGAGTACGCCGTCCCGCTCGCAGCCGCGCTGCACGCACTCCTGCATCACCCGCCAGATCTCCAGCAGACCGGCCCGGATGTCCGCCTCGCTGCGCCAGGAACGCTCGTTGGCCAGCATCACCTCGCTGATCGACAGCCCGGTGCGGGTGGTGACGTCGAGCAGCTGCGCCCCGGTCAGGAAGGGGTACCGCACCGCTGTGCTGTCCGGCTTGATCCGGTCCGCCCCGGCCGCCGCCTCGTCCACGACGAACCCGCCACCGACGGAGTAGTAGGTGCGGCTGCGCAGCTCGGCGCCGGCCCCGTCGTACGCCACGAAGGTCATCCCGTTCGGGTGGTACGGCAACGACCGGCGGCGGTGCAGCGTCAGGTCCCGATCCGGGTCAAAGTCGATCTCGTGCGCGTCGAGGATGTTGATCCGCCGTTCGGCCCGGATCCGCTCGACCCGAGGGCCGACGGTGTCAGTGTCGACCGTCTCCGGCGACTCGCCGGCCAACCCGAGCAGCACCGCCGGACCGCTGCCGTGGCCGTGCCCGGTGGCACCCAGCGAGCCGAACAGCTCGGCCTGCACCCGCGCCGTGTCCGTGAGCAGCCCGTCGGCCTTCAGCCCGCCGACGAACGTCCGCGCGGCCCGCATCGGCCCCACCGTGTGCGAGCTGGACGGCCCGATACCGACGCTGAAGAGGTCGAAAACACTGATCATGGCCGCGCTTCCTCGCCGTCGTCCCGGCGTACGGGACCCGGCCGGGTCGTGACCGCCGGTCTGGCGGCCCCGCTCGTGACCGTCCGGGGTATGGGGTGCCGGCCCTCCGGGGTGTGGAAGGCCGATCAGCCAGCCTACCCGCCCAGCTCACCGCCCACCCGGTCCGGGACGTGAACACCGTCCCCACCCCCGCCCCGCCCCGCCCCGCGATCTTGCAGCTTCTGTCGCGACATAAAGGGCATATCAGGGCACATCAATGACAGAAACTGCAAGATCGGCGCGGTCCTGACTCAACGGCGCGCGGGCAGGCAGGCTGCGCGGGGAGGCGTCAGTGCGGGGTTGCCCGGGTAATGCACCTACGGGTCCACGGGTCGCCGCTCGTCCTCGGGACCGAGGGCAAGGTGGCCATCCCTTTCTACCGTGGATTGCAGACGCGGCGCACCGCCGCAGAGTGGGAGTACGACGATGAGTCGCAAACTGGTCCGGCCCCGCGAGGGGCGCATGATCGCCGGTGTCTGCGCCGGCCTCGGGCGGCGGTTCGGCATGTCGGCCGGCATGGTCCGGCTGCTGTTCCTGCTGTCGCTGCTGCTGCCCGGCACGCAGGTGATCGTCTACCTGATCCTGTGGGTGCTGATGCCGAACGAGGACCGCTACCTCGCCTCCACCGGGCACTGATCCCGCCCGCACCGCCCAGGTAATCCGAGATCTTGGACAGTTTCCGCTAAGAGCTAACGGAAACTGTCCAAGATTGCTCGTACCGCAGCCCGCTCGACGCCTAAAATCCGGCAAATCGGCAACGGAGCGGAGCGAAGGTGGACGTGCCGGGCTCTCCTTAAGAACGCTCGGCTTGGGGACGCACCCACGCGCGTGGCATTCACAGACGCACCCGCGGAGCAGTCGCAGACCTATCCGCGCGAGCACCAGACGGAAGCGCCCGTCCCGACGGGAGTCGGTGCGGGCGCTTCGGCGTACGGAGGGGCAGGTCAGGGAGCCACGTAGGTCACAGTGATCTGCTGGTAGCCGAGGGAGCGGAGCAGCCCCTCCAGCATCTTGCGGGTGTTCTCCTCGGCTCGGGCGGAGAGCCCGCTGTCCCGGGCGGCGGCGGTGATCCGGTCCTCGGCGAGCTGGTAGACCTGCTGCTGCCGGTTGGGGTCGTTGCCGACCAGGTCACCGAGTCGGTTGAGCAGACCGCGCTGCTCGGCGAAGACGTAGCTCTTCTCCATGTCGAGGTTGGTCTCGCCGAGCTGCGGCGCGGGCAGCTTGATCTCGACCGACTTGCCGTCGGCGGACTGGACGATGGCGCCCTCAGCGATCTTGGTGAAGTCGACGTACGCCTCGACGCTGCCAGCCCCGACGAACAGGGTGCGCTCGTTGAGCAGGAAGTCCGGAACGTTGCGCCGGTCGTTCTGCGTGTCGACCACGACCTGGAAGTTGCCCTCCGCGGCCACGTAGCGGCTGAGGTCCTGGATCGACTTCAGCAGCGGTGGCTGACTGCGGTCGGTCTGCTCCTTGGCGAACGGGTTGCGGAACTCCGGCAGGATGCCGGTCGCCTGGATGCCGAGCAGCACGACCACGGCCAGCGCGGCGGCGCCGAGCAGCAGGAGCAGACCGCGGGCCGCCCCACCGCCACCGCCACCACCGGGGCCATCGCCACCGCTCGTCGGTCCACCCGGCTCACCAGGACCACCAGGGCCAGCGGGACCACCAGGCCCACCGGGGTCACCCGGCGTATCAGTGCTCCACTCGGGTGTCGCGCTCGACCGCGCCTTGAGATCGTCGCCGGTCGGGTAACCGGGGAACTCTCTCGTGGGCTCGTTGCTGCCAGCGTCGCGGGCCATCACCCTCACCGTCCTCGTCAGACACGTCGTCTGTCAATGACGGTACGGCCCCGTTACGACACTCGCGCGGCGAGCGCCAGGAAGCGACAAACGGGCAGGTCAGGCGAACGCGGAAAGCCCGGTGAGCCGCTGCCCGATGACCAGTTGGTGGATCTCGGAGGTGCCCTCGTAGGTCAGCACGCTCTCCAGGTTGTTGGCGTGCCGCATCACCGGGTACTCACCGGAGACACCGTTGGCGCCGAGAATGGTGCGGCACTGCCGGGCGATGGCCAGCGCCTCCCGCACGTTGTTCAGCTTGCCCACGCTGACCTGCTCGGGCCGCAGCCGCTGGGCGTCGGCGAGCCGGCCCAGGTGCAGCGCGAGCAGTTGCCCCTTCACCAACTCGACGGCCATGTCGGCGAGCTTCGCCTGGGTGAGCTGGAAGCCGGCCAGTGGGCGACCGAACTGGGTGCGGGTGGTCGCGTACGCCAGGGTGGTCTCCAGGCAGTCGCGGGCCGCGCCGAGCGCGCCCCAGACGATGCCGTAGCGGGCCTCGGTGAGGCAGCTCAGCGGCGCCTTGAGCCCGACCGCCTCGGGCAGTTGCGCGTCGACCGGGAGCCGGACGTCGTCGAGCACGATCTCGCCGGTCACCGACGCGCGCAGCGACATCTTGCGGCGGATCTCCCGGGCCGTGACGCCGGGCGTGTCCATGGGTACGGCGAAACCCCGTACGCCCTCGTCGGTGCGGGCCCAGATCACCGCGACGTCCGCGATCGGAGCGTTGGTGATCCACATCTTCCCGCCGGCGAGCACCCAGTCGTCGCCGTCGCGGCGGGCTCGGGTGGCCATCGAGGCGGGGTCGGAGCCGTGGTCCGGCTCGGTCAGGCCGAAGCATCCGATGGCCTCACCGGTGGCCATCGACGGCAGCCAGCGTTGCTTCTGCTCCTCGCTGCCGTAGCGCCAGATGGCGTACATGGCGAGCGATCCCTGCACGGAGACCAGGGAACGGAGGCCGGAGTCGCCGGCTTCCAACTCCTGACAGGCCAGCCCGTAGGCGACCGCGGAGGCGCCGGCGCAGCCGTAGCCGCTCAGGTGCATGCCGAGCAGGCCGAGCTTGCCGAACTCGCGGGCCAACTCCCGGGCGGGCACCCGGCCGTCCTCGTACCAGTCGGCGACGTGGGGTCGCACCCGGTCGTCGACGAGTTGGCGGACGACATCGCGGATCTGCCGCTCCTCCTCGCTGAGCGACGGGTCCAGGTCGAGCAGGTCCAGCGGAGCGGTCATGGACGCCACCCTAACGAAGGTTCAGCGCACGAAAGAAGGGCTCGTCACTCGATCGGCTCGGAGAGCACCAGCACTCGCGCGTGGATCTGGTTGCGCTGCTGGAGGGCGGCGCGCAGCGCCCGGTGCAGCCCGTCCTCCAGGTAGAGCCCGCCGTTCCACTGCACGACGTGCGGAAAGAGGTCACCGTAGAAGGTGGAATCCTCGGCGAGGAGCTTGTCGAGCGCCAGCTCGCGCTTGGTGGTGATCATCTGATCCAGGCGCAGTGGCCGCGGCGGAATCTCCGCCCACTGCTTGAGCGTCAGATTGTGCTCCGGATAGGGACGCCCGTCCCGGACCGCTCTGAAGATCACGACGGCACGCTCCCCTCCCCGTGGCCGGGCCGACCGACGGCGCCGAGCCGGGCCGCGGCGGGCACCGCGCGGCGCGGCACCGATGACCGTGCCAGCCTAGCCGCCCAGCGCACGCTACGTTCTGCTCCCTGATGTCAGTTTCGCTATCGCTCGTCCGATCCTCAACCGGACGAACGGGACGTCCGCCTCAGTTCCACCGGCCGCGCCGCACGACTTCGTCCATTGGGCGACGCCCACGGCGCAACGATGGTGACCGATGGTCAGCTGCCCGGTAACCGATTGTGACGGCACCGATGGGTTGGTACTCCGCCGGCACGCCGAACGCGTCCCGGTAGGCGGCCAGCCGCTGCGGCGGAATGCCGAAGAAGCACGCCCCCAGCCCCTCGTCCACAGCGGTGAGCAGCATCAGCAACGCCGCGAAGCCGGCGTCCACGTGCCAGTACGGCACCGGCCACCGGTCCGTGGACTGATCAGTCCAACCCTTGTCCGGCTCCGCGTACCGCCGCAGGTAGGCCGACTCGTTGGCGTGCGGCACCACGATCAGGGGCGCCCTGCGCATGCCCGCGAGCCAGCGCTCCCGCCCACCGCCATCGGGGGTGGTGGCGGCCCAGAACCGTTCCCGATCGGCCGGCTCCTCCAACACCAGGAAACCCCAGCCCTGGGCGAAGCCGGCCGACGGCGCGCGGACCGCGTGGTCGAGCAGCCGGTCCACCACGTCGGGCGGGACCGGGCGGTCCGGGTCGTAGTTGCGCACCATCCGTCGACGGCGGACGACCTCGGCGAACTCCATCAGGCGCCGGGGCGGATGCCCCAGGCACCTCGCCAGGTGGTGCCGGGCTTGAGGGTGAGCAGGTCCTTGCCCGACCGGAACGCGTCCGGTGGGCAGGTCATCGGCTCGACCGCCACCGAGCGGCGGTGCCGTTCGCCGGTGAGGGCGTCCCCGGTGAACACCTGCCACCAGCCGAACTCGGCGTCCGCCCAGATGCGCACTCCGGCCGAACCGTCCGGAGCGGCGAGGCTCACCGACGAACCGCCGTCGGCGTCCCGGATCACCTCGCCGAAGCAGGAGTCCAGCACGGCCGCGCCGATCCGCCGGGGGCTGGTCCAGTCGTACTCGGTGCCGGCCACCGGGGTCACCCCCACCGGCAGCAACCGACCGTCCACCAGCACCCGGCTCCGGGTGGGCAGCCGCAGCACCAGGTCGTCCACAGCGACGCCCGGCAGTTGCAGGTACGGGTGCACGGAGAAGCCGAATGGTGCCAGCTCCCCGCCGATGTTGGTCACCTCGTGCTCGGCGCGCAGCCCGTCCGCGTCGACGCTCCACCGGCTGCGCAGCCGCAGCGGCCACTGATAGCCGGGCTGCGGCGGCAGGTCGTAGCCGACAGTCACGGCGTCCGCCGACTGCTCCAGCAACTGCCACGGCACCCAGTTGACCAGCCCGTGGATGGCCACGCGCCGCTCCGGCTCGGTCAGTGCGAGCTGGTGCGTCTGCCCGCCGAACGGGTAGCGACCATCGCGGATCCGGTTCGGCCAGGGTGCCAGCACCTGCCCGGTGCAACCGGGGCAGACCTCGTCGGTCTGGTACCCGTCGAGAAGGTCGACACCGTCGTGCCGGTACGTCCGGAGCCCACCGCCGACCTCCACGATGACGGCCTCGTGACCGGCGGCGGAGATGGTCCACTGGGCGCCGGAGAACGGGCGCGGATCGGGGCTTTCCATGCCGGCGACCCTAACCGGTCAGGCCCGGTTGTCGCTCGACGCCGTCGCCGCCCGGTAACGCAGCAGCGCCGGGAACGCGACAGCGAGCACCACCACGAGCACCGCGGAGGCGAGCCCACCGGCCACCCAGGCCACCCCGCCGCCGAACCCGGCGGCCATGGTGCCGGCGCGCAGATCACCCAGGCGTGGGCCACCCGCCACCACGACAGTGTTGACGCCCTGAAGTCGACCGCGCATCCGGTCCGGTGCGTAGACCAGCAGCATCGACTGACGCAGCACCGCGCTGATCAGGTCGGCGGCGCCGGCCACGGCGAGCAGCACGACCATCAGCCAGAGTTGGTGGGCCAACCCGGCCGCGGCGATGGCCAGGCCCCAGCCGACCACCGCGAGCACCAGGCCGAGCCCCTGGCGGCGGAGCCGGCCGATCCAGCCGGAGGTCAACCCACCGATCATCGAGCCGATCGCGATGGCGCTGTAGAGCAGACCGACAGAGCCACCGCCGCCGAAGCGTTCGTGCGCGATCTCCGGAAAGAGGGCCCGTGGCATGGCGAGGATCATCGCGATCAGGTCCACCCCGAAGGACAGCAGCAGGACCGGGGTGGTGGCCAGGTAGCGGAACCCGTCGACGACGCTGGCCAGGCCGGCACGTCGGGCCTGGCCGTCGGCGGTGGGCTCGGGCGGGAGCGAGGGCAGCCGCAACGCGGCCCAGAGCATCGCCGTGAACAGCACCGCGTCCAGCCCGTAGGCGATCGGCAGGACCACAGCGGTGTCCGGCGAGGCGGAGAGGATCAGGCCGGCGGCGAGCGGGCCGGCGACCGAGGCGGCGGTGAAGGTCGTGTAGTTCAGGGTGGTCGCGGACGCCACCAGGTCTTCCGGCACCAGCCGGGGCAGCATGGCGCTGCGGGCCGGCGAGCTGATCGCGAACGCCACCGACTGCAACGCCATCAACGCCAGCAGCAGCACCGGGCTGCGCACGTCCAGCACCGCCTGGAGCAGCAGCCCGAGAGTGGATGCCCAGAGCAACAATGAGCCGCCGAGCAGCACGGCACGCCGGTCGCGGGCGTCGGCGACCGCGCCACCCCAGAGCCCGAAGACCAGCAACGGTACGAAGGCGGCCACTCCCAGCAGGCCCACCCAGAACGAGTCCCGGGTCAGGGCGTACATCTCCACCGGCACCGCGACGGCGGTGAACTGGAAGCCGAACATCGCCACGGTGTTGCCGAGCCAGAGCCGGCGGTACGCCGGAACCCGCAGCGGGCGTACGTCGATCGCCCAGCGGCGCGCTGCGCGCGGCCGGTTCTCCCGCACACCCGTCACGGCGCCAACCGCTCGACGACCCAGCCACCCTCGTCGAGGCGACGGAAGCGGAGCCGGTCGTGCAACCGGCCGGCGCGGCCCTGCCAGAACTCCACCGACTCGGGTTGGACCCGCAGCCCGCCCCAGTGCGACGGGGTCGGGATCTCGGCCTGGTCGGCGAACCGCTCGGCCGCCTCCTGGTACTGCTGCTCCAGCGCCGCCCGACCCGACACCACCTGGGACTGCGGGCTGGCCCAGGCACCCAGTTGGGAGCCGCGCGGCCGGCTGGCGAAGTACGCCTCGCTCGTGGCGCGGTCGACGTGCTCGACCCGCCCGGCGACCACCACCTGACGCTGCATGGGAAACCACGGAAAGACCAGGCTGGCGTACGGGTTGGCGGTCGCCTCGACGCCCTTGCGCGACAGGTGGTTGGTGAAGAAGACGAAGCCCTCCGGGTCGTACCCCTTCAGCAGCACCGTCCGCCCGCTCGGCCGGCCGGCCGAGTCGGCGGTGCCCACCACCATGGCGTTGGGTTCGGACAGCCCGAAGGCCACCGCGTCGGCGAACCAACTGTCGAACTGGGTGTGCCAGTCGCTGGCCAGGTCAGCCTCGGTCAGGCCCAGGTCCGCGGCGTACTCGTTACGCATCGCGGCCGGGGCGGGTGTGTCACCCGTCACGTCCCCACTCCTTTTCGCGGGCCCCGCCAGCACCCTCCCGCGCTGACCAGCCCGCCCTGCCCCAGTCTCACTGAGCCGGGCGGAGAATGCGCGTCCGGGGATGTCGCGTGCAGCACAGTCGCAGCGGGTCGCGTATCCCTTACTCAGCAGGCAGTATGTTCCGAACACATCCCTGAGGGTCGCCTAAGGCGCTCGGCCGATCGGGCCGGATGAGCGATCGGGCGCACCTACCAGATCCAGGAGAGCGACATGGCCGATTTCAAACCCGGGCTGGAGGGCGTCGTCGCCTTCGAGACCGAGATCGCCGAACCTGACCGTGAGGGCGGTGCGCTGCGCTATCGCGGAGTCGACATCGAGGATCTGATCGGCCAGGTGTCGTTCGGCAACGTGTGGGCACTGCTGGTCGACGGCCGGTTCGGGCCGGGCCTGCCGCCGGCAGAGCCGTTCCCGGTGCCGGTGCACTCCGGTGACATCCGCGTCGACGTGCAGTCCGCGGTCGCCATGCTGGCCCCGTACTGGGGTCTCAACCAACTGCTGGACATCTCCGACGAGCAGGCCCGTGAGGATCTCGCCCGGGTCTCGGTGACCGCGCTCTCCTTCGTCGCCCAGTCCGCCCGCGGCCTCGGCCTGCCGGCGGTGCCGCAGAAGGAGATCGACAAGGCGCAGACCATCGTCGAGCGGTTCATGAAGCGCTGGCGCGGCGAGCCCGACCCGCGGCACGTCAAGGCCGTCGACGCGTACTTCATCTCGGCCGCCGAGCACGGCCTGAACGCGTCCACCTTCACCGCTCGCATCGTCGCCTCCACCGGGGCGGACGCGGCCGCCTGCATCTCGTCGGGCATCGGCGCCCTCTCCGGCCCGCTGCACGGCGGCGCCCCGTCCCGGGTGCTGAGCATGTTGGAGGCGGTGGAGCGCAGCGGCGACGCGGAGGGCTACGTCAAGGGCGTCCTCGACCGCGGCGAGCGGTTGATGGGCTTCGGCCACCGCGTCTACCGTGCCGAGGACCCGCGCGCCCGAGTGCTCCGGCGTACGGCCAAGGAGCTGGGCGCGCCGCGCTTCGAGATCGCCGAGGCGCTGGAGAAGGCCGCCCTCGCCGAGCTTCAGGCCCGCCGCCCGGACCGGGTGCTGGCCACCAACGTCGAGTTCTGGTCGGCCGTGGTGCTGGACTTCGCCGAGGTGCCGGCGCACATGTTCACCTCGATGTTCACCTGCGCACGGATGGGTGGCTGGAGCGCGCACATCCTGGAGCAGAAGCGCCTCCAGCGGCTGGTCCGCCCGTCCGCCCGCTACTTGGGCCCGGAGACCCGCAAGCCGTCCGACGTCGAGGGCTGGGCGGCCATCCCGCACGGCGTCTGAGCTGGTAGGAAAGGGCCCCTCCCCGACGCCGGGCGTCGAGGAGGGGCCCGTCTCGACGTCTACGGGGCCGACTGTGGCGAAGGACTCAGACCGACCGCCGGGACCGCGCCCGTCGCCGCCCGGCCCGGGTGCGAGGATGAGGGCCGGCAGTGTCGCCGGGCCCGCCCTCGCCCTTGCGGAAGGATCTTCAAGACCGTGGCTGACGCACCGATCATCCGGATTCCCGATGAGATCAAGCCCGCCGACGGACGCTTCGGCTGCGGCCCGTCCAAGGTCCGCCCGGCGGCGGTGTCCGCTCTCGCCGAGGTCGCGACCACCTACCTCGGCACCTCGCACCGGCAGAAGACGGTCCGTGACCAGGTGGCCCGGCTGCGCTCCGGCATCGCCGAGTTCTTCTCGCTGCCCGAGGGCTACGAGGTGGTGATCGGCAACGGTGGCACCACAGCGTTCTGGGAGGTCGCCACCTTCGGCCTGATTCGCGACCGGGCCCAGTTCGCCAGCTTCGGCGAGTTCGGCGCCAAGTTCGCCAAGTCGGTCAAGGACGCCCCGTTCCTGGGTGAGCCGACAGTCCGCAAGTCCGACGCGGGCAGCGCGCCGACCCTGGTCGCCGAGTCCGGCGTGGACGCGTACGCGACGCCGCAGAACGAGACCTCCACCGGTGTGGCCGTCCCGATCAGCCGGGTGGCCGGTGCCGACGAGGGCGCGCTGCTGCTGGTCGACGCGACCTCCGGCGCGGGTGGCCTGGAGGTCAACGTCGGTGAGACCGACGTCTACTACTTCGCCCCGCAGAAGTGCTTCGGCTCCGACGGCGGTCTCTGGCTGGCCCTGATGTCCCCGGCAGCACTGGACCGGGCCGCCGAGATCAAGGCGTCCGGGCGCTACATCCCCGCCTTCCTCGACCTGGTCACCGCGATCGACAACTCGCGGCTGGAGCAGACCTACAACACCCCGGCGCTGGCCACCATCTTCCTGGCCGCCGAACAGACCGACTGGATGAACGCGCAGGGTGGCCTGTCCTGGGCGGCGAAGCGCACCGCCGAGAGCGCCGCCGCGGTCTACGGCTGGGCCGAGCGGTCCAGCGTGGCCACTCCGTTCGTCACCGACCCGGCGCTGCGCTCCAACGTGGTCGCCACCATCGACTTCGCCGACGGGGTGGACGCCACCGCGATCGCCAAGGCGCTGCGCGCCAACGGCATCGTGGACACTGAGCCCTACCGCAAGCTTGGTCGCAACCAGCTGCGGGTGGCGCTGTTCCCGGCCGTCGAGCCGGCCGATGTCGAGGCGCTCACCGCGTCCATCGACTACGTGGTCGAGCGACTCTGACGTTCGTCACGGTCGGTGTCCGTTGGAGCCTCCACGGACACCGACCGTGATCATCGCCGCAGCTCAGTCACGACATGCGGGGTGTCGCTTCCCCCACCCCGAGGCAGATGCGCGTACGGTGGTCCGAGACGCCTGGGTGGCCGACTCGTGGCGTGCGGTCAGCGAAGCGGGACGGAGGCAACGCTATGCGCCCAGTACGCTTCGTCGCCCTCTCCGAGGACGGCCAGGCCCTGGTGCTCGCCGACGAAGTGGGGCGACTTCTCGCCCTGCCGATCGACGAACGCATCGCCGGCGTGATGCACCCCGAGCCGGGTGCCCCGCCGCTCGCGGTGGCACCGACCACCGTCGATCCGATTCCCTCACTGTCTCCTCGCGACATCCAGGCCCGCATCCGCTCCGGTGAGTCCGCCGAGGATGTCGCCCGCATCGCTGGCGTGCCGGTCGACCGGGTGCTGCGCTATGCCGGCCCGGTGTTGCAGGAGCGGGCGATGCTCGCCCAGCACGCCCGTCGCACCCGCCTCAAGGGCGCGGAGAAGCCCACCCCGCTCGCCGAGGTGGTCAACGGTCGGCTGAGCCAGCACGGCATCGACACCGAGAAGATCTCCTGGGACGCCTACCGGCGCGACGACGGCACCTGGCGGATCCTCGCCACCTGGCCGTCCGGCAAGGCCACCGCGCAGGCCATCTGGGACATGGACAAGGCCCGGCAGGTGGTCACGCCGCACGACGACATGGCGCAGTACCTGTGCGCCGAGCGCCCCACGCCGATCCTCGGCCAGGAGCCGGCACCGGAGCGGGGCGGGCACGCCCTGCCTGGTCCGAAGCGCGGTGAGCCGAGTCGTGGTGGGCACGGGTTGCCGGCGGCGTCCGAGCACCCGCGTCCTGGCCGTGATCCGATCCGGGCCGGCCGTGACGCCCTGCTCGCCTCACTGGACCGCCCGCTCGGCGGCTCGTCGGGTCGCGGGCTTGAGCCGCGTACCCCGGCTGCCCTCGCCGGGTCGGACGCTCCTCGGCAACGGCCCGTCGGTGGGGGTGCCGCCGCGCTGCTCGGCGGTGGCCAGGGCTCGGCCTTCGACGATGACTCGGACGCGCCCAAGGAGGTGCCGGCCGTGCCGTCGCTGGCGGTGCTGCGGCCCCGCCGGACGGGCGCTGCGGCGGCCGCCGGCGAGTCCACCGACGCCAACGGCAAGCCACGCAAGCGGCTGCCGAGCTGGGACGACGTGCTCTTCGGCAGCGGCCCGGCCGCCCGCGAATCTTCCTGACGCTTCGCGTTGGCGGGTGACAGTGCGTCACCCGCCAACGCGAGCGTTCGGACCTCACCGAATGTCTCCGGCCTCTTCCCGATGAGGGGCGGCGACCCCGCGTACGGCCTCGGCGACGGCGCGGAAGTCCTTCTTGAGGATCGCACCGTGGTTGCTGGCGACCTTCGCCCCGATGGTGATGTGCGGGTTGCGGGCGGTCACCGCGTCGAGGCTGGCGCGGATCTGCTCCTGCTCGTCCCCGCGACTGCCGAGGGACGTTCCCGAGGCGACCACGTACCGCACCGGAACGGTGATGGCGTCCAGCACCGGGCCCAGTTCGCGCTCGCGGGAGAGTTCGCCGAGTTCGATGTTGCTGTCCGCCATCTGGTCGGCGTTCATCCGTGGGGTCAGGCCGGTCGGGCGGAGCAGCGGCATGAACAGGTTCATCCGTCGGAACATCTTGCGGATCCGCTGCGCCATGGCCTCGTCGAGCCAGTCGTGCGGGAACGCGCCGTCGACCAGGACCGCGCCCAGGGCCCGCTCCGGGTTCCGGTTGGCCCAGTGTGCCCCGACCACCGCTCCGTAGGACCAGCCCACCAGCACCGCCTGGTCCACGCCTCGGGCGGCGAGCACGGCGTCGACGTCCCGGACGGCCGCCTCGAAGGAGTAGTCGGCTGAGCGCCTCGACTTCCTGCCGCGAGCCCGCTCGTCGTAGGTGATGTGCCGGAATTCGGTGCCCAGCTCGGCGATCACCCGCCGCCAGTAGCCCTGGGTGGCGAACTGGCCATTGAGGTAGACCACGGGGATGCCGGGACCGCCGGTGTCGGTGACGGCCAGGGCCGTGTCGTCGACCGACGCCAGGCCGGTCCACGGCGAGGTGGTCGAGGGCATGCTGTTGTTCGTCATCTCGATCCGTCCTTCTCAGAGGCTGCGGGCGTTGATGTCGCCCTGCAGGGTGCTGGCGTGGATGTCGAGCTCGACGGCGCCGTCGTTCTTGAGGGCGTTGCTGACGCGGCCGTGGCCGGTCCCGGCGTCCAGGGCGGCCGAGACGCCGGCCGCCGCCGCGACCGAGATGTCGCCGGACTGGGTACGGAGGACGACTGTGCCGCGCACGGCCTCGGCGACGGTGATGTCACCCCGGGCGGTGCTGATCTCGGCGGGCCCGTTGAGCCGGCCGATCTCGACATCGCCGTCGATGGCCGTGAGGCGCACGCTCGCCGCCTCGTCGATCTTGATCTCCCGGTACGCCCCGTCGAAGGTGACGTCGCCGAGGCGGCCGACGCCCCGAAGCTCGGCGCTGGCGGCCCTGGCCTCGACACGGGAGTCGGCGGGAAACCGGACGATGACCTCCAGAGAGCCGGAGGGGCCGAAGATCTTGTTGATGGGCCGTGCGGTCGTGATTCGCAGGACGCCGTCGGCGTAGGCGACGGTGGTCTGCTCGGCGGCCCTGGTGTCGCGGCTCTTGGCGGGGTCGGCAGGGAGGACCTCGACTGTGGTGTCGGCGCGGTCGGCGGCGATGAGCTGGATGCGTCCGGCGGGGATGTCCAGGACGGCGGAGATGGGGGCGGGGGTGTCGAACGTCTGCATTGCGCTCTCCCAAGTCGGTGCTTGTTTCTGATATGGGAAACGCTACGTTGCTTTCCAGTTTCTGCAACAACTTTGTTGCAACCAAAGAGTGTTTTAGCTGTTCAGACCAACAAAGTTGTTGCAACTACTCTGAATCTAATGCAACGATCTTGCCGTCATCGTTGCATTAGTGTGTGCGTTAACGCTATGGTGGCGGAGTCTGGGGCCGCCGCCCTACGGGACCACGAGGGAGATCGCGATGCCGGGAGGCAGGCTCACCCAGCAGGAACGCCAGCAGATCGGGCTGGGGCTGGCCGACAGCCTTCCCTACGCCGAGATCGCCCGGCGCCTCGACCGTCCCACCTCGACGGTCACGCGCGAGGTGATGCGCAACGGCGGTCCCACCGGCTACCGCGCCGATCTGGCCCACCACGCGACCGAGCGCCGCGCCCGCCGGCGCAGGCCCGCCCCCTCCCGTGGGGCCGAGGCGGCCCGCCGACCGGACGGACGCGACGCCCAGGCCGTGGCCGACTACGAGGAGGCGTTCACCACCGTCCTCATGGCCTCCGGTCTGAACAAGATGGGGGCCCGAGTGTTGACCAGGCTGTTCCTCACCGACTCGGGCAGTCTCACCGCTTCCGAACTCGCCCAGCGCCTCCAGGTCAGCCCGGCGTCGATCTCCAAGGCGATCACCTTCCTGGAGAGCCAGAGCCTCGTCCGCCGCGAACGCGACGAGCGCCGCCGCGACCGCTACGTCGTCGACGACGAGCTCTTCTTCCAGGCGACGATCGCCAGTGCCCGGGCCAACGACCATCTCGTCGTGATCGCACGGCAGGGCGTCGCCCTCCTCGGCGCGCACACCCCCGCCGCCGCCCGTCTGGAGAACATCGCCCGCTTCCTCGACTTCATCAGCGAGAGCATCACCCGCGCCGCCGAACAGGCCCGCGAGGTCCTCCGCAGCAGGCCTTCGACAGCGGCCAGCCACGTGCCACCGGGTCACAGCGACCAGGCGGCTATCCGCTCGTAACGCGGTCGGCCGCCGAGTCGCACAGTGTGCTGCCGCTCAGCGGTGCCGCTGCCGAAGCCCAGCCCGGGCCGCCGGAAGGGCGAGCCCGGCGGCGTGCAGCACGCCTTCCACCCGGACCCGCTCGATCTCCTGATCGACGCCCGCCAGCTCGGCGAGGTGTTCGGCGATGCCGAGGGCGCGGCAGGCGAGGCGAAGCCGGTCGTCGTACGCCTGGAGCAGCGCGCTGTGCCAGACCATCGATCGGCCGCCGCCGCCGATCCGCTGACCGCCGAGGCGGCGCAGGTCGGCGGCGAGCTGCTCCAGCGGCCGGCGGTCAACGCGGTCGAACTCGCTGAGGTCGATGTCCCGGGTCAGCGCGTCGGCCTCGATGGCCCGGTCGAGCCGGGCGATCGTGCGCCTCTCCCGTCGGCGGTCACGCCACTCGGACCAGCCGCAGACCACCCGGTCGACGATTTCGTCGTAGCAGAAGAGCAGGGCGAATGCCGCCGGCAGAGTGGCCACGGCGAGGAACGCCAGGGCCAGCATCAGCGCGCGTCCGACTCCCACGTATCGACGCTAAGCCCCACCGTGCCACCCCGCCAGCGGTTTGGCCGCATCCGCGCAACCGGACGTGCCCGGCGCCGGCGCTAAACCTCAGCAGTCGGTGGAGGTGACGTAGAAGCGGGGCATGGGCAGCACCCGGAACCGCAGCCGGGCACCGGAGTGGCGCAGCTGCCAGGTGAGCGCGACCAGCGCGGCGGCCAGCGAGATGAGGCCACCCATCCAGATGCTGGCACCGGCGCCGTAGTGCTCCGCGACCCAGCCGATCAGCGGCGCGCCGACCGGGTTGGTGCCCAGGAACACCAGCACCCACAGGGCCATCACCCGTCCCCGGAAGGCCGCGTCGACGCCCATCTGGATCCGCTGGTTGGCGGCCTGGGCGAAGAAGACCATGCAGAAGCCGGTCGGCACCAGCAGCGCCACGACCAGCCAGTACGCCGAGGAGAGGCCGACCAGGGTGCCGAAGCTGGCGCAGGCGATCGCCGCGCCCAGCACCAGCCACACCGACGGGCGGCTACGCCGACCGGTGCCACTGAGCGCGCCGCCGAGCGCGCCGACGGCCAGCGCCGTGCTGAACAGGCCGAAGGAGGCGGCGCCGGTGTGGAAGACCGTCTTCGCCAACGCGGCGAGGGTGAGCTGGAAGTTGAACAGCGACATGCCGATCACCGACATGACCGCCATGGGCAGCAGCAGGTCGGGGCGGCGCCACACGTACCGCAGCCCGTCGACGACCCGGGCGGACGCCCGCTCGTCGCGGGGCAGCAGGGCGTCGCGGTGCAGTTCGGTCGTCCGCATCCGGACCACGTTGACCAGGGGCGCGACCGAACTGAGGGCGGTGAAGAGGAAGACCGGGCCCACGTCGAACGCGGCGATGGCCAGGCCGGCGACGGCCGGGCCGACGATCCGGGCGGAGTTGAACACGGCGGCGTTCAGCGACAACGCGTTGGGCAGCAGCGGCGTGCCGACCAGTTCGGAGACGAACGCCTGCCGGACCGGGGTCTCCACAGCGTTGGCAGTGCCGAGCAGCGCGGCGAAGGCGAAGACGTGCCAGAGCTGCACCAGGTCGGTGAGGACCAGCACCGCCATGCCGAGCGCCAGCAGGCTCCAGAAGGCGTTGGCGGCGAAGAGCAGCACCCGCTTGTCGTACCGGTCGGCGAGCCGGCCGGAGAGCAGGGTGAGCAGGAGCACCGGGGTGAACTGGCAGGCGGTCACCACGCCGAGCGCGGTCGCCGAGTTGTTGGAGAGCTCGAGGACGAGCCAGTCCTGGGCGATGAACATCATCCAGACGCCGATCAACTTGATCAGCTGCCCGGATGCGAAGAGGCGGTAGTTGCGGACCTGTAGGGACTGGAACATCGTGCTCAGCTTCGCCTGCACTCTTGGTGCGCCTCCTTGAGGACGTACGCGTCATCGACAGGTGACGGCACGAACCCGGTGGCGCGGGTACGGCTCAGGCGCGAGCGAGCTGCTGAAGAATCTCGGCGGCCCTCTGCAGGGTCTCCCGTTCGTCCTCGTCGAGGGCGGCCAGCCGGTGGGCCAGCCACTCGTCGCGGGCCCGCTCGAACTGGTCGAGCACGGCCTGCCCTCCTTCGGTCGCCGCGAGGATGACCTGCCGCCCGTCGGTCGGATGGGGTGTCCGCCGCACGAGGCCGCGGTCCTCCAACTTCCCGACGATCTTGGTCATCGTCGGCGGCTGCACCCGCTCCACATCGGCCAGCTCCCGGGGTGTCATCGTGCCCGCCAGCCGAAGGCTGGTGAGCGCGGAGACCTGGGTGACCGTGAGGTCGCCGACCGGCCGGGCCTGTCGGACCCGCCGGTTGAGTCGGGTGATCGCATCACGCAGCTGGGGAGCCAGCTGCGCCGGTGGCACGCGTTCCGCCGTCACCGTCCGCTCCGTCACAGTAGTTAGCTTAACTAATGAGCATGGCTAACGACATCCGTTATGACCAGGCTCACGAGGGGATTCAGATGGTACGGGCGGGGAATCCTGATCGACTCCCCGCCCGGATATGCCTCAGAGCACCAGGGACTCGATGGGCCCACGCAGGAAGTACAGCACGAAGAGCACGGCCACCCCGTACAGCAACGGGTGGACCTCCCGGGCCTTACCCCGCGCCAGCTTGACCACCACGAAGGTGATCAGGCCAGCGCCGATCCCGTTGGAGATCGAGTAGGTGAACGGCATCAGCACGATGGTGAGGAACGCCGGAATGGCGATCTCGTAGTCGGACCAGTCGATCGTCCGCACCGCTGTCATCATCAGGAAGCCGACCACCACCAGCGCCGTCGACGCCGCCTCGAACGGCACGACCACGACCAGCGGCGCCAGGAACATCGCGAGCAGGAAGAGCGCGCCGGTGACCAGGTTGGCCGCGCCGGTCCGGGCGCCCTCCGCGACACCGGCGGCGCTCTCGATGTACGACGTGTTGCTGGAGGTGCTGGCCGCACCACCGGCCGCCGCGGCGATCGAGTCGACCAGCAGGATCTCCTTGGCCTTCGGCGGGGTGCCCTGCTCGTCGAGCAGGCCGCCCTCCTGGCCGACCGCGACCATCGTGCCCATGGTGTCGAAGAAGTCCGTGATCAACAGCGTGAAGATGAACATCAGCACGACCAGCCAACCGGCCCGGCCCCACGAGTCGAGCACGTTGAACTTGCCGAGCAGCGACAGGTCCGGCAGGTCGACCACCGACTTCGGCAGCTCCGGAACGTTCAGCGACCAGCCCTTCGGGTTGGGCTGACCGTTGACGAACGACGGGCCGATGTTGCCGACGGCCTCCACGATCACCGCGAGCACCGTCGAGGCGAGGATGCCGATCAGGATCGCGCCCTTCACCCGACGGACCACCAGCACGAGCGTGATCAGCAGGCCCACCACGAAGACCAGCATCGGCCAGCTCACCAGCTTGCCGCCGATGCCCAGGCCGACCGGAACCGTGGTGTTGGCATCATCCGGGATGCGTCGGACGAAGCCGGCGTCCACCAGGCCGATGATGGTCAGGAACAGACCGATGCCGACCCCGATCGCGCTCTTCATCTGGGTCGGCACCGAGCGGAACACAGCAGTCCGCAGACCGGTCAGCACCAGCACCGCGATGATCAGACCCTCGATCACCACCAGGCCCATCGCGTCGGCCCAGGTCATCTCGGGGGCGATCTCGTACGCCACCAGCGCGTTGACACCCAGACCGGCGGCGAGCGCCAGCGGGAATCGGCCGACCACACCCATCAGGATGGTCATCAGGCCGGCGACCAGCGCGGTCGCGGCAGCCAGCGCGGGAATCGGGAGGCTCTTGCCGTCACCGTCGACGGCACCGCCCAGGATCAGTGGGTTGAGCACCACGATGTACGCCATCGTGAAGAAGGTCGCCAGGCCACCGCGTACCTCACGGCTCAACGTCGAGCCACGGGCGGAGATCTCGAAGTAACGGTCGAAACCGTTACGCGGATGAGCGGGGTTGGGAGGTGTGCCGTTCTCGGGCGGCGCTACGGCCATCAGGTCCTCGCAGGTGATCTTCCAGTTGTCGCGCGCATCGTCCCAGATCGTCGGTGGGCAGGGGAAGTAGATCCCGTACGCTTGCCGAATGCCGAACGAGCAGCCACCGCGGCCCGCACCGCTGGATCCGCCGATGGTGCCGTTCGCCCTCGCCGGGTTGATCGCGTGGGCGGTCGCCGGGCTGGTCCTGCTGATCTTCTTCCGGGGCTGGCTGACCGACCACGGTCACCAGAACTGGCTCTGGACCTGCCTCGCCGGTTTCCTGTGGGGTTTCCCGGGCCTCGCCGTGATGATGCGGCACGACGCCAACCGACGCCGCCGCCGCGCGAGGTGAGCCGGCCGCCGCGCCGGGGCGCTCCGGCGCGGACGATCAGGAGTGCCCGTACGGCTCCGCCGGCTCAGCCGCCTCCACCGAGCCCGGGGCCCGGCTGACCGACATGGCCTCCACCGCGCTGTCGTCGTACACAGTGGGTAGCTCGTCGACAGCGGTCTCGACCGCCTCGATCAACGTCTCGGAGTGGGCGCCGCAACCGTGGTCGGCGCTCACCACCCGGCCGTCGTCGGGGGCGTAGAAGTTGCCGCACGCCCCGAATGCCTGCCGCATCGCACCGGCCAGCGGCAGGTAGAAGCCGCAGGTGCCGCAGCGGGCGGCGGTGGGCGCGGCGGACGAGATGGCCGCGGCGGGGCCGTGGTCACCTTCGTACCAGCGCTGCGCCGTGTCGATGCGGCCCTCCCGGGAGAGCACGCGGGCGCGCCCGAGGCCCAGCTCCCATGCCGTCTCCTCGACCGCCGGGTCGTCCGAGAGCAGGTAACCGGGGACCAGTCGATCGTCGTCGGGCGAGGTCGGGAGCAGGTCACCCGGGCCCAGGTCGCCCGGCTTGAGCCGCTCCTGCCAGGGCAGCCAGCCGGGCGCGAGCAGCGCGTCCGGGCCGGGCAGCAGGACCGTCTCGCAGATGGTCACCGTCTTGCTGCGCGGCACCCGGGTGACGGTGACCGCCCAGCGCCAGCCGTTGTAGCCGGCGAGGCGACATTCGAAGTAGTGGGTGACCAGTCGATCACCTTCGGCAACGACCTGCAGGTGGTCGCCGACATCGTCGGCGTCCACCTCGGTGATGCCGGCGCGGGCCACCTCGACGGCGGCGGCGCAGACCTGGTCGAGACGGGCGGCACGGGTGGAGACGGGCCTGGTCACCTCACCATTGTTCCCCATGCGCCTCGCAGGGGTGACAGGGACTCCCGGGGAACCTTTCCCAGCGGTGGTGCGGCGTACCCGGATCAGATGGGCGAGGATGGTGCACATGCCGTCGTACTCCCGCTCCGGGCGATCCGTCCTCGGGCGGACCGTCGGCACCGGCATTCGCGCCATTCGTCTGCTGCTGCGTGGTTCGGTGGGCAGCGGCCGATGGGTGACCCGCCGGGCCGGTCGGGCCCGCGCCCGGGGTGCCGGCGGCGAGGTCGGCATGGTTCGCCTGTTCGACCTGCACGCGCTGTCCTGTGCCGGTGACACTCTGATCGCCATCGGTCTGGCCGGCACGATTTTCTTCAACGTGCCGCTCGGCGAGGCCCGCAGCAAGGTCGCGCTCTACCTGCTGGTGACCATGGTGCCGTTCGCGATGCTCGCCCCGGTGGTGGGCCCGCTGCTGGATCACTTCCGGCACGGCCGGCGGTACGCCCTGGCCGCGACGATGCTCGGCCGCGCCTTCCTGGCCTGGTTGATCTCCGACTACATCCACGGCTTCGGGCTCTATCCGGCCGCGTTCGGGGTGCTCGCGCTCTCCCGGGCGTACGGCGTGGCCCGCTCCGCGGCGGTGCCCCGGTTGCTGCCGGAGGGCCTCGGCCTGTCCCAGGTGGGTGCTCGGGCCAGCGTCTACGGCACGGTCGCGGGCGCGCTGGTGGCGCCGATCGGGTTGGCCGCGTTCTGGTTCGGGCCGCAGTGGCCGCTCCGGGTCGCGTCGGTGATCTTCCTGGTCGGCATGGTGATCTCGCTGCGGCTGCCACCGAAGGCCGACTCGGAGCCACCGGAGCGGGTCCCCCGGCCACTGCGCGCGCTGGGCCGCCGCCGCGGCGACCGGCCGCTGGGCCGGGGCCGACCGTCCGGCCGGCTGGTGATCGCCACCCTGATCGGCGCGGCGACGCTCCGCGCGCTCTACGGCTTCCTGCTGCTCTTCCTCGCCTTCGCCATCAAGAAGGGCGACCTGACCACAGTGGTGTTCGGCCGGGAACTGGGCGCCGAGTGGGCGTTGGGCGTTGTCGGCGGCGCGCTCGCGGTCGGCACCTTCCTGGCCACCGCCATCGGCACCCGACTGCGCATCCACCGGCCGACCGCCATCCAGTCCAGCAGCATGATCATCGTGGCCGGGGTGGCGGTGCTCGCCGTCATCCAGTTCTCGCTGCTGATGGTCGCCCTACTCTGCCTGGTCGCCGCGCTGGCCAGCGGGATAGCGAAGCTGGCGGTGGACGCCTCGATCCAGGAGCGCATCCCGGAACGGCTGCGGGCCAGTTCCTTCGCCCACTCCGAGACGGCGCTGATGCTCGCCTTCGTCGCCGGTGGCGGGCTCGGGCTGGTGCCGTTCGATGGTCGAATGGGCATCGCCGTGGCCGCCGGGGTCGGCGTCCTGGCCGCGATCCGGGGTGTGCTGGCCGCCGCCCGGCTGCACGGCGAGAAGCTGGCCGGCCGACCGCTCGGTGACGACGAGTTGACCGAGGACGAGCCGGCGGACGAGCCCGGCGACCCCACGCCCACCTCACCGGCACCGGCCCAGACCTCTTCACCGCAGTACGACGACCCGAGCCTCGCCCCGCCGGGCTACCACATCTACCGTCCGTCGTCGGCCGTCGGCGGCCCGGGTGGCGGAGCCGACGACGACACCCGCCGCGAGTCACCCGGCTCACTCTCGTGACCGGTCTGCTGGTGGTGACGGCGGTTCCCGCCGAGGCGGACGCGGTCCGCGCCGGGCTGACCGACCCCAGCGTGACAGTCACCCCGATCGGTGTGGGCCCGGCCCTCGCCGGTGCCGCCACCGCCCGGCTGCTGGCGCTGGCAGAGGCCGCCGGCCGCCCGTACCGTGCGGTGGTCAGCGCCGGTGTGGCCGGCGGCTTCACCGGGCGGGCCGAGGTCGGCGACACGGTGCTCGGCACCGCCAGCATCGCCGCCGACCTGGGCGCCGAGTCGCCCGGCGGCTTCATCCCGGTCGACGAGCTGGGCATGCCGCCCGCACTGCTCGGTGCCGGCAGCAGGGTGCCGGCGGACCCGGGCCTGCTGGCGGCACTACGAGCCGCCCTCCCGACGGCCACGGCCGGCCCGGTGCTCACGGTCAGCACCGTCACCGGCACCACGGTCAGCACCGACGAGCTGCGCCGGAGGCATCCGGAAGCGGTCGCCGAGGCCATGGAGGGGTACGGCGTGGCGGTCGCCGCGGCGCAGGCCGGGGTGCCCTTCGCCGAACTACGCACCATCTCCAACCCGATCGGCCCCCGCGACCGGAACGCCTGGCGGCTGCGCGAAGCCCTGGCCGCCCTGACCGCGGCAGCCCCGGCACTGCGGTAACCATGCCTCCGTTCAGGAGAAACAGCGCTTGCCAGGATGGCCCAGACGTAGTGCGGCCGGGCGGCGTGCCTCGATCTCGAAGCCGCACGCCAGCAGCAGGTCGATGCCGAACCCCTCGGCAGTGGCGGCCGCATCATCGATGCCGGCCGCGCGCATGCCGGTCACCAGTGCGGTGACCAGCCGACGTCCGAGCCCCAACCGCCGATACCGGGCATCGACAAGCACGCCGTCGAGCACCATCTCCCGCTCTGGCATGCCCGGATGCCACTCCCCGAACTCCAGGAACGGGCTGCGCTCATGGGCCCGCAGTTCACCAACCAGCGCTCCGTCGGGAAGCTCGGCGACGTACCGCCAGCAGGTGGCCGGCAGATCGCTATTGATCACCCGACGCACCTGCGCAGTCCGCCGGACCTCGGCAGCCCACCGCCGGTTGTCCCGATAGCGCCGGTTCAACTCGTAAGCGGCCGGTGGCAGCGGCAGTGGATACCGCTGGGGCGGCAACCGGTACCACTCCGCCCACCAGGCGCCGGGCCAGTCCCGAGGCTCGTGGACCGGCCACACGTCCAGGTGAGCCGGATACCGGCGGCCTGCCTCGTCCCGCATGTCGTCGTGCGGGACCGGCGTGGGTTCGGTGACGCCGGAGATGGATGGCGGGACGCCAATGGCCAACTGCCCACCTGCCGCCTGGACAAGGCGTTCCACTGTCCGAAACCGAGGATCGACGGCCCGCCCCGACTCGATCCGGGCCAGCGTCGGCTGCGGCACCCCGGATTTCTCGGCCAACTGCCGCTGACTGAGATCGGCCCGCCGACGCAGCGCGCGGAGCGCCCGGCCGAGATCGGCTCCGCCGGACTCGTCGATGTGGTCACTCGCCTCGGTCACAGGCCGATGTTCCCGGCCGGTCGACGCGCTATCAACACCCCGCGCCAACCTGTGGATAACGCTGTGGAAAACCTCTCCGACCGGTGGATGACCTACTTCCGCGATCCCTTTGGAGCTGAATCGTTTGCGGCATCACCACCCTCTTGGGATCCCCGGCAAGAACCCTCGCCCCCGGCCCCGGCCCCGGCCCCGGCGATTCGTTTACGACATCAGCTCCAAAGGAAGACTGGGCCGGGTGCTCGACCCTGCTGGGCAAGTCGTCCCTACGCGTTGTTCCACCCGGCGGGCGTCGCCGCCGTCGACGCCGCCGCCTCACTCGGCCCGGTCTTGGATCACAGTCGAGGGGTGGGCACGGACCCCGGGCGGAGGGCGGGGCTACCGTGAGGGTGTGGCGCTCTCCCTGGCGATCTCGCCCTGCCCCAACGACACGTTCGTCTTCCACGCGCTGGTGCACGGGCAGGTGCCCGGCGCGCCGCCGGTCGACGTGACGTACGCCGACGTGGACGTCACGAACACGGCGGCCGAGCGGGGCGCCTTCGACCTGGTAAAGGTGAGCTTCGCGGCGCTGCCCTGGTTGCTCGACGACTACCACCTGCTGCCCTGCGGCGGCGCTCTCGGTCGTGGTTGCGGCCCGCTGGTGCTCACCCGGGGCGACCGTGACGGCGGGCCGGACCGCACCGATCTGACCGGTGCCACGGTGGCGGTGCCGGGCGACCGGACCACCGCGTACCTGCTGTTCCGGCTCTGGTCGGCGGGGCGACCGCCGGCCCGGATCGAGGTGGTTCCGTTCCACGAGATCATGCCGGGCGTGGCGGCCGGGCGCTACGACGCTGGGCTGGTCATCCACGAGGCCCGGTTCACCTACCACCGGCACGGCCTGAGCGCCCTGGTCGACCTCGGCGAATGGTGGGAGGCCGACACCGGCCTGCCGATCCCCCTCGGTGCGATCCTGGCCCGACGTGGGGCGGTAGACCCGGAGGCCGCGGCCGGCTGGGTCCGCGAGTCGGTCCGGCAGGCCTGGGCGGACCCGGCGGCCAGCCGGGAGTACGTGCTGGCGCACGCCCAGGAGATGGAGCTCGACGTCGTCGACCGGCACATCGGCCTCTACGTGAACGAGTTCACCGCGGACCTGGGCGAGGCCGGTTTCGCCGCGGTGGCGGCACTGCTCGACCGGGCCGCCACCGCCGGCCTGGTGCCTCAGACCTCCAGCTCGCGGGCCACCGCGTGGACCAGCTGAGCGATCTTCTGCGCGGCCTTCTTGTCCGGGTACCGACCCCGGCGCAGGTCCGGCTGGACCTTCGCCTCCAGCACCTTGATCATGTCTTCGACCAGGCCGTGCAGTTCCTCGGCCGGCCGACGGCGCAGCTCCGACATCGACGGCGGCGCGTCCAGCAGCTTGACCCCCATGGCCTGCGCGCCCCGGCGGCTGTCCACCACGCTGAAGTCGACCCGTTGGCCACCCTTGAGGTCGGTGACACCCGCCGGCAGCGCCCCCTTGGGCAGGAACACGTCGCCGCCCTCGTCACTCGTGACGAAGCCGTATCCCTTGGCCGTGTCGTACCACTTCACTCGACCCGTAGGCACCTGAAAACCCCTGCTTCACTTGAGCCGCTACTGCTCCAAGGCTAGCTGGATCATCCGGTCGAGCGCCGCTGGGAATTCGGTGAGCTCGTCCAGCACCACTTCCGCCCCGGCCGCGCGCAGCTCATCGGCGGAGCACGGCCCGGTCGCCACACCGATGCCGGGCACCCCGGCCGCTGCCGCCGCCACCATGTCCGCGACATGGTCACCGACGTAGTGGGTCGCGCCGTGCTCCCGCAGAGCGGTCGCCTTCTGCTCGGCGAACAGGTCGCCGGCCAACTCGTCGACAGCGAGACCGAGGTGGTCCAGGTGCAACCGGGCCAGCCGGCCGATCTTGGACGTGACGACCAGCACCCGGCCACCCCGCGCACGGATCGCGTCGATGGCCTCCCGCGCGCCGGGCAGCAGGAGCGTCGGGGTGATCGCGTACGCCGGGTACAGCTCGCGATACACCCGCACGGCCGACTCGACCTGCTCCGGTGGGAACCAGTGCGCGATCTCGGTACGCAGCGGCGGCCCGAGCCGGGACACCGCCAGTTCGGCGTCGACCGGCACACCGGTCTCCGCGGTCAGCGCCCGGTACGCCGCGGCGATGCCGGGGCGGGAATCCACCAGGGTCATGTCGAGGTCGAATCCGACGGTCAGTGCGGGCATGTCGAGAAACGTACCGGCTACTCCCAGTCGGCCGGACGTCCGAGGGGCGCGGAAGCCCGGTGCCGGGCTAGCGTGGAAAGACGATGACCACCTCACTCGCCGACCACCTGCGGTCGCTGCCCGACGAGTCACTGGCCGCGCTCCTCCAGCTGCGGCCCGACCTCGTCGTGCCCGTGCCAGCCGACGTCTCCGCCCTGGCCATCCGGGCCCAGTCCCGGGTCTCCGTGGCCCGCGCGCTGGACGGTCTGGACCAGTTCACCCTCCAGATCCTCGACGCCGCCCGCCTCACCCGGAACCCGGACGACGCCACCACGGCCACCGACACAGTGCTCGCGATGGCGACCTCGGGGCCACAACCGCCAGCTCCGACGGCCGTCCGGGCCGCCGTGGGCCGACTGCGTGCGCTCTTCCTGCTGTACGGCCCGGAGCACGCGCTCCAGGTGGTGCCCGCCGTCGACGAAGTCGCCCCGTACCCCGCTGGGCTCGGCCGGCCGGCCGCGGAGCTGGACCCGCGCACGGCCGCGCTCTGCGCGGACCCGGCGAAGCTCCGACGGACGGTGCTCGCCGCCCCGCCCTCGGCCCGGGCGATCCTGGATCGGTTGGCGGCCGGCCCGCCGGTGGGCAGCGTGCCGCCGGGGGCGTTGCAGGCGCCGCCGCTCGGCGCGGCCGACCCGGTCCTCTCCGACCCGACAAACGGCGGCGCGCCGACCGGCTCCCCGGTGCGGTGGCTCGTCGACAACCGGCTGTTGGTCCCCGTGACGACCGGCTCGTCCACGGCCAGCGGAACTGTGGAGCTGCCCCGCGAGGTCGGCCTGCTGCTGCGCCGCGACAGTGGCCCCCTCGGGGCGCTGCGGACCAGCCCTCCGTCGGTGTCCGCCGCGCCGCGCGAGCCGAAGGCGGTCGACTCGGCCGGGGCCGGGCAGAGCATGGAGGTCGTCCGGCACACCGAAGGGCTGCTCGAGCAACTCGCCGACGAGCCCGCGCCGGTGCTGCGTTCGGGTGGCATCGGGGTGCGGGACCTGCGCCGGTTGGCGCGTGCCACCGGGCTGGACGAACCGACCACCGCGCTGCTGCTGGAGGTGGCGTACGCGGCGGGGCTCCTCGGTGAGCTGGAGATGCCCGGCGCGACCACCGGCCGGTACGGGGCCGATCAGCAGGTGCTGCCGACCGGCGGGTACGAGGTGTGGCGGGCCGCCTCGCTGGCCCAGCGGTGGGAGCAGCTCGCCCGAGCGTGGCTGACCATGACCCGGCAGGTGGGGCTGGTGGGCCGCCGTGACGACCGGGACCGGCCGATCACCGCGCTCTCCGCCGAGGCTGAGCGGGCCAGCGTGCCGGCCACCCGACGGGCGGTGCTCGGCGTACTCGCCGATCTGGAGCAGGCGACGGCGCCCACCCCGGAGGAGGTGCAGGACCTGCTGGACTGGCGGGCACCGCGTCGCAGCCGGGGCAGGGACGCCGCCCACCGGGAGGTGCTGGCCGAGGCCGCACAGCTGGGCGTGACGGGGCTGGGGGCGCTCACCTCGTACGGTCGGCTGCTGCTGGGGGACCTGACGTCGACCGACGAGCGGGGTGACGACCCGCTGGGCGTGCACGCGGACGTCGAGAGTGGCGACCCGTCCGGTGCCGCGCGGGCGCTGGACGCCCTGCTGCCCGCACCGGTCGACCACTTCCTGGTGCAGGCCGATCTGACCGTTGTGGTGCCCGGCCCACCCGAGCCGGCGCTCGCCGTCGAGTTGGAGGCGATGACCGAGCTCGAGTCGGCCGGCGGGGCCAGCGTGCACCGGGTCACCACGGCGAGCGTGCGGCGGGCACTGGATTCCGGCTACACGGCCGACGACCTGCACGACGTGTTCCGGCGCCGGTCGCGTACCCCGGTGCCGCAGGGGCTCAGCTACCTGATCGACGACGTGGCCCGTAAGCACGGCGGGTTGCGGGTAGGCCTGGCCGGGGCGTACCTGCGCAGCGACGACGAGACGCTGATCAGCGAGGTGTTGGCAGACCGGCGGCTGGAGTCGTTGGCGCTGCGCCGGCTCGCGCCGACGGTGCTGTGCACTCAGTACCAGGTTGGTCGGCTGCTGGGCGCGCTGCGCGACGCGGGGTACGCCCCGGTGCAGGAGGACGGCACCGGCAGCACGGTGCTGGCCCGGCCGCGAATCCGGCGGGCCCCGCCCCGGGTGTCGGTGACCACCCGGACGATCGACCCGCTGGCCGCCCCGAAGCTGCCCATGCCCCGGCTGCTCGGCGTGGTGGAGCACATCCGGCGAGGCGACGCGGCGGCGCGGGCCGCCCGACGGGCGCCGGCGGTGGTGCGCGGCGGGGCGCCCGGGCTGGGCGGCGGCCCGGTGCCGGCGCACACCCACAGCGAGGCACTGGCGGTGCTCCAGCAGGCGGTGCGGGACAAGGCGCTGGTCTGGGTGGGTTACGTCGACGCGCACGGGGCGACGGCGTCCCGACTGCTCAAGCCGGTCTCGATAGGTGCCGGCTACCTGCGGGCCGAGGACGAGCGGACCGAGATGCTGCACACGTTCGCGCTGCACCGGATCACGGCGGCGGTGGTAGCGGACTGACCGGTGGCGCCACCGGACGGGCGCTCTCGGTCAGCGGCGGCTGCGGCGTACGGTGCCGACCACCGAGATGATCAGCAGCAGCGCGAAGCCGGCGCCGGCGGATTCCCCGACCGAGTCGACGAAGCCCTGCTGGAGCACCAGCCAGCCGAAGAGGAACCACCCGAGGAGGAGCGTCGCCGCGACGGCGTACGCGATCACCGTCGTTCGGGACACCTCGTCGGGTGGTGCGTGCTCGTGCTCCGCGATCACGTCCTGGTCGACCGTCATGCGCAGCCTCCCCGCCCGGTCCGGCCCTGGACTCCAAGGGTGACACTCGAAAGTCTGGTCGGACAGGGGGTTATGCCCCCGATTCGCTCCGTGTCGGTCAGGTGCCGGGGCGTCGGCCGATCAGCACCACCCGGGTGCCGACCTTGCCGAGCTCCCACATCCGGACGGCGTCGGCGTGCAGCAGGTTGACGCACCCGTGCGAGCCGATCGACTTCTCGTGCAGGTAGGTGGTGGTCTCGTGGAAGCCCATCCCCTGGGTGAAGTGCTGCCAGTACGGCAGCCACACCTCGTACGGGTCGGACCACTCCTTGGGGTTGCGGTAGTTGACGGCGTACGTGCCGGCCGGGGTGCGGTAGCCGGACATGCCGGTGCGGGTCACCGTCGGCGCCATGATCACCTTGCCGCCGCGGAGCGCCCACACGGTCTGCCGGGTCAGGTCGACGCAGAACGTGGTGCCGGTGCCGGCCTTGCAGCGGGTCGTATCGGTGGTAGCGAGGCGCTGGGCCACGTCGAGGGTGGTTGGTCCGGCGCGACCCTCGACGGGGCGAATGCCGTACCTCTTCTGGAACTTCTTGATCGCCGCGCAGTCGGCGGCGGACTGCCGGCCGTCCACTGTCACCGCCCCGAACCCGCCCAACCGGGCCAGGTGGGTCTCCACAGCGCGCTGGTGCTGCCCCCGTGGGCAGCCGGCGACGGTCGGCGTACCGGTGCCGGGGGTCGTGGTGGGCGCCGGGCGGGTCGGCTTCGGCGTGGGTTTCCGGGAGGGTTTCGCTGTGGGCGCGGCCGGCGTGGGCCGGCCGCGCTGGTCGGGCCCGGGCGTGTCGCCCGCCCCCGTTGCCTGTTCCGCAGCACCGGCTGGGGCGGCTCCCCCGCCACCACTCCCGCCGGACTGCGGATCGAACGCGCACGCTCCCGCGCCGACCAGCACGACCACCACGAGGGCGACCAGCCGGGAAGTGATCCGGACATGCTCCATGGAACCTCCCCAGACAGTCGTCCCGTTTACTAGACGTTCGTGAGTGCCATCACGGTTGCGCCCGGTGAGCATCTTTCTTTCGCCGTCCCGCATCGTGTAACACTGGATGGTCGGCCAGCAGCGGGTATGCGACCCGTTTCGGCCGGTCGGCCAACCGAGGAGAGGACGCTGGCGTGAGCGGTGGACCACTGATCGTGCAGTCGGACAAGACCCTGCTGCTGGAGATCGACCACCCCGACGCGCAGGCCTGCCGGATGGCGATCGCGCCGTTCGCGGAGCTGGAACGCTCGCCGGAGCACGTGCACACCTACCGGCTGACCCCGCTGGGTCTGTGGAACGCCCGTGCGGCGGGCCACGACGCCGAGGGTGTCGTGGATTCGCTGCTCAAGTACTCCCGCTACCCGGTGCCGCACGCGCTGCTGGTGGACGTGGCCGAGACGATGGACCGGTACGGCCGGCTTCAGCTCGCCAACGACCCGGCGTACGGGCTGGTGCTGCGCGCACTGGACCGGCTGGTGCTGATCGAGGTGGCGAAGAGCAAGAAGCTCGCCGGGATGCTCGGCGACAAGATCGACGACGACACCATCCGGGTGCACCCGTCCGAGCGCGGCCGGCTCAAGCAGGCGCTGCTCAAGCTGGGTTGGCCGGCGGAGGACCTGGCCGGTTACGTCGACGGTGAGGCGCACCCGATCGAGCTGGCCGAGGCCGGCAAGGACGGTCGCAAGCCGTGGACGCTGCGCTCGTACCAGCGGGAGGCCGTCGAGGCGTTCTGGGCCGGCGGGTCGGGGGTGGTGGTGCTGCCCTGCGGCGCCGGCAAGACCCTGGTCGGCGCGGCGGCGATGGCCGAGGCGAAGGCGACCACCCTGATCCTGGTCACCAACACTGTCGCCGGTCGGCAGTGGAAGCGGGAGCTGATCGCCCGCACGTCGCTGACCGAGGAGGAGATCGGCGAGTACTCCGGCGAGCGCAAGGAGATCCGCCCGGTCACCATCGCCACGTACCAGGTACTCACCTCGCGGCGCGGCGGCGCGTTCACCCACCTGGACCTCTTCGGGGCCCGCGACTGGGGCCTGGTCGTCTACGACGAGGTGCACCTGCTGCCCGCGCCGATCTTCCGGTTCACCGCGGACCTCCAGGCCCGTCGCCGGCTGGGCCTCACCGCGACTCTGGTACGCGAGGACGGCCGCGAGGGTGACGTGTTCAGCCTGATCGGTCCGAAGCGGTACGACGCGCCGTGGAAGGACATCGAGTCGCAGGGCTGGATCGCCCCGGCCGAGTGCACCGAGGTCCGGGTGACCCTGACCGACGCGGAGCGGATGTCGTACGCGACGGCGGAGGCCGAGGAACGCTACCGGATGGCGGCGACCGCCCGCACGAAGCTGCCGGTGGTCAAGGCGCTGGTCGACCGGCACCCGGACGACCAGGTGCTGGTGATCGGCGCGTACATCGACCAGTTGCACCAGCTCGGCGAGTACCTCGACGCGCCGATCATCCAGGGCTCGACCACCAACAAGGAGCGGGAGCGGCTGTTCGACGCGTTCCGGTCCGGCTCGCTGCGAACCCTGGTCATCTCGAAGGTCGGCAACTTCTCCATCGACCTGCCCGAGGCGGCGGTGGCGATCCAGGTGTCCGGGACGTTCGGCTCACGCCAGGAGGAGGCGCAGCGGCTCGGTCGGGTGCTCCGGCCGAAGGCCGACGGCCGACAGGCGCACTTCTACACGGTGGTGTCCCGGGACACGATCGACACGGAGTACGCGGCGCACCGGCAGCGCTTCCTCGCCGAGCAAGGGTACGCGTACACGATCGTCGACGCCGACGACGTCCTCGGCCCGAAGCTACCGACCGTCGACTGAGCCGCGCGGCCTTGATCGACTCGGTTTCCAGGAAGTCGCGGTGTCCGGAGCAGATTGATGCCCCGGTTTCCTGGAACCCGCGTCGATCAGCGCGTTGGGCGCGGGCCGTGGCGCGGGAACGGGATGCCTCTCGCGCTCGCTGTGGAGCTGATGTCGTAGACGAATCAGTCGCCCGCGTGGGGCTGCCACCGGCACGCGGCAACTCTCGTGCGCGCCACCCTGATCCGTGCCGTGCTGGTCCAACACTCTAGATCTTGGACACTTTCCGTCCCGTCTGAACGGAAACTGTCCAAGATCTCGACGACCTCGCGCTCCGGCGCGTTCCAGGCAGTCAACGAGCGTCAGCGTTTGCGGGACTCCGCGACGAAGACCCCGCGCCCCGGACGCCCAACGAGCACGCCCTCTTTCCGCAGCTTCGCCACCGCGCGGTGAATGGTCGACACCGACACGTCGTAGTGGTCGGACAGCTGCTGGGTGGACGGTATCTGCGACCCGGGCGGAAACTCTCCCACCTTGATCCGCCTCAGCAGATCATCGATCAGCTCGCTCATCGTCGGGGGAATCGGCACGCGGAGGCCCCTTGCAGTCGGTTGGCCCGCCCAGTATTGAGCACCGGATGACAGAGCGGCAACAACTGGAGGTGAAGCAACAGCAACCACAGCAGCGAGATTTGCTAGATAGGAGTGTGTTGACAGAGGTGAGAGGTATCGGTAGCGTCGCTCTCGGTGATGCGGTGCTGCTGCGGTCGGTTGGCGCCTCTCGTACTGGCCTCGCATCGCCGTCGAGATCCGACCCGTCGAGATCCGACCCGTCGAGATCCGACCCGTCGAGACCCCACCCGTCGAGACCCCACCCGCCGCGCCCCCGGGCGCGGCCCCGCTGCCGTACCCCCCGGACGGCCGCGGGTGGGCGGTCTCCGCCGAGCGCAACCGGCGGAGACCGCCCCTCCACGTCGATCCCATCCGAGGAAGGGCAGCCACGTGCGCAACCAGACGAGTCGGCTGGCGAGCCGACGCGACGAGCCACCTCCGACAAAAGGACGGGAAAGGCCGCCACGGCCCTGGCAGATTCGCCAGCGGTGCCGCTACCGATGACCGACCGCTGGGTGATCCACCTGCCGATCACGGTGCCTGACCTGCTGCGCGCCCGGATCTTCGCGCGTACCGCCGCTCGGGTGTTGGTCCGACTGAGCGCGCGGGTCGAGCCGGGCGGGGTGACCGTCTCCGCGGAGGACCAGCAGGGCGTACGACATTGGGTCTTCTGCGACCGGCCACTGCCCGGCGGCGCGCGCTGCGCGCTGCCGGTCGACCACCTCGCGCCCTGCGCCCGACGCACGCCCAGGCCCAGCCGCCCGCGACCCCGGCCCTGATGGCGGCCCTCAACGGGAGTATCGGCTCACCAGCACCGCCAGCCGCCGGTCGTGGTCGGCGCGGCGGAGCCTGCCGGAGCGCATCAGTGTGACCAGCCCGTGCAGGCCGGCCCAGAAGGTTTCGGTGACCGTCTCCAGGTCGTCGTCCGCGACGAATGGGCGCACCGTCTCGGCCAACTCGGCGAAGCCTCGGGCCAGGTCGGTTGGCACGTCCTGGCTGGCGAACGGCAGGTCCACGGCGAGGGTGAACATCGCGTCGTAGATCGCGGGCCGCTGCTGGGCGAACGCGACGTACGCGGCTGCCACGTCGGCGACCGCCTGCCGGGGGTCGGCGGCGGAGGCGCGGGCCGAGACCAGTGCGGTTGCCAGCTCGGCGAAGCCCTCGACGGCTACCGCCGCCATGATGGCGTCCTTGCCCTTGAAGTGGCTGTAGAGGACGGGCTGGCTGTACTCGATCTCGGCGGCGAGCCGTCGGGTGGTTACCGCGTCCCAGCCTTCGGCCAACGCCAGGTCCCGTGCCGCGGTGATGATCGCCCGCTCCCGCTCAGCCCGCTCACGCTCCCGGCGCGCCTGTGTCGACATGACAGCAACCCTAGCACCGCTAGCTATCCTGTCGGTGCTCTGCTAGCGTCGCTCTTATATCTAGCAGCGCTAGGAACTGGAGCAGACCCATGCTGACACCCCTCGCCTACGGGCTCGCCGTCGTACTCAGCCTCTTCGTCGTCTTCATCGGCGCGCGGTTCCTGCTGGCACCGCAGGCAGCGGCCGCCGGCTACGGCGTACCGGCCCGCCCGGACGGTGACCCCGCCTACCTGACGGTGAAAGGGCTGAAGGATCTCACGTTCGGGCTGCTCGGCCTCGCTCTGATCGCCTTCACGACCGCCGACGCGGTCGCGTGGTTCATGCTGATCGTCGCGCTCGTCCCGCTGGGCGACACAGTCATCGTGCTAAGAAACGGCGGGACGAAGGCCGTCGCCTTCGGCATCCACTTCGCCACCGCGCTCGTCGTCCTCCTCGACGCCGCCCTGCTGTTCGCCCTGTGAGCGCCGGGACGCGCTACGACGTGGGGGGTGGGCAGCGGTCGGGGAGGGTGACCTCGCCGGGACGGTGGTCGAAGGTGTCCATCGTGAACCATTCGTCCAGCTCCGGGTCGAAGAGGTTCTGTAGGCCGAACTGCAACACCTGCCACCACCGGCTCGGGTCGTGCTGGTCGACGTAGATGTCGCCGAGCGCGATCGGGAACCGGAAGAACTCCCCCGGCACCGTGGAGCCGCCGACCACCCCGACCCGCCAGTGGTCCACGTGCCGGTCCTTCTCACCCTGCAGGACCTCCGGCCCCACGTAGCGGGCGGTCTTCAGCTTGTCGTTGAAGATCTGCCGGTTGAAGAACCCCGGCACCTTGCTGCACGCGCGGGGCGGGAACAGCGGGATGTTCGGCCACTTGTAGGTGAGCGTGTAGAGGGTGTTCTCGTAGATCAGGTTCGTGAACCAGATCGGGTGGTCCGGGCCGCCGGCGGTCATCTGACTGTTGCCGTCGCGGCCCTGCCAGGAGAACGGCACGTCGATGCCGAGGTCCCGCACCACGTACCGGCCGGTGCCCTGGAAGTCGGCGGGGAGCAGCGGTGGGCGCGGCTCCCGCGAATCGGGGACCGTAGGGCCGTCGGCCTGGGCCGCGCGGGGCAGCGGCGCTGCCGCCGGACCGGGCGCGACCACCCCGAGGGCGAACAGAGCGCCGGCCACCGCCGCAACCGCGCTCCGACGGGTACGCCTCGAAGCCATCGACCCTCCGCCAGTGTGCACAGTGGCCGCGCCCGGACCATCGCGCGTGCCTCCGGCGAAGCGTATGAGCAGGCGAAACGTGAGAGCTGACGGAAGGCTGCGGCTCCACCGGTCGGGTGACGAGACGGCCTCAGAGGACCCGGGTCACCTGTTCGGCGGCGACGACCGCGTCCCGCCGCGCCGGGTCGAGGTTGGCGCTGATCACCACGGACGCGCCGGCCGAGAGCGGCGCGAGCAACCACTTCAGCGGCTGCTCGGTCTCGGCGGCGTCGACCAGCAGGCGATCGCCGGCGCGCAGGGCCAGCATCGTGGCGAACTCCTGGGCGAGCGCACCCCACTGACCGTAGGTGGTGCCGTCAGCGGTGGCCGGGTCCGACGGGTGGATGGCGGTGTGGTCGGGCGCGCCGTCGCCGTACCGAAGCACCTCGGCGGACCAGTCCAACCAGCCCAACGGCACGTCGTCCAGCCGCCCCGGCCCGGTGCCGACGAGATAGCGGTGCGGCGCGTCCGGCACGTCCTCCAACCAGTCGTCCTGCCGCTCCGGCGTCACGAAGACCGCGTCGAACGGCCGGTCGCCGCCCGGTTCGAGCACCGCCAGGCCCGCTGTGGCGCGCGGTCGAAACGACACCGCCCGGCCGGAGGCCCAGGCGCCCAACAACACCGCGGCGGTACGCCAGTGCGGCGGCAGCAGGACCGCTACGCGGCTGCCGGGGCCGAGCCGGCAGCCGTCCCGCAGCAGGCTCGCGCTGCGTGCCGCCCACTGGCCGACCTGCTGTGCGGTCAGGTCGACGCGCTCGCCGGTCGCCTCGTCGCGGTAGCTGAGCAGCGGACGCTCGGCCTCGACGGGCCGGGCCGTCAGGTCGGCCGTGACGGTTGGCTGCATCTCCACGCTCCCCGGGTCGACGTCGGCATCACAGTACTCAACGACTTTGGTCGCACCGGTCGTCGGCCGATGGCCGTATCGGGTGACCGGGTGGCCCGCGCACGGTGCAGGGAACGATCCCCGAAACGCCGCCGAGGAGCGCCCATGCCGACCGGACCCGACCCCGTCACCGGCGACCATCCCGCCGCCGAGGATGCCGCCGCTGACCGCCCGGTCGCCGCTGGCCGTCTGCCACTGCGTCGGCGGCTCCTGCCGGTGATCGCGTTGCTGCTGCTCGCGCCCTGGGCGGCCGAGTGTTCGTGGGGTGGCTTCGCCATCGACGACTTCCTGCCGGTGCTGATCTTCCTGGGCCCGATGTACGGCGGCGCGGCGATCCTCATCCGGGAGACCGCCCGGCACCTCGGCGCGGGCTGGCCGACCATCGTGCTGCTCGCGGCCGCGTTCGGCGTACTCCAGGCCGGGCTGGTCGACCAGTCGCTGTTCAACCCCGACTACCTCGACGACACCCAGTACGCCGACTCCTGGACCGCCGCCGAGGCGACGCTGGTGCCGGGGCTCGAATTCAGCCTCCGGCAGGCCTTCGACTACGTCGGCAACCACATCGTGCTGACCATCTGCGCGCCGATCGTGCTGATCGAGTCGTTCCTCGGGCCGAAGCGGCGGCTGCGGCCGTGGCTGGGCCAGCCCGGTCTCGCCGTGGTGGGCGTGCTCTACCTGCTCGGCAGCCTATTGATCTTCTCGGACAGCAGCGGCCGGAAGGGCTTCCTGGCCAGTCCGCTCCAACTCGCCTTCGCCACCGTTGTGGTCCTCGCCCTGGTCGCCGTCGCCCTGCTGCCCCGCTGGCGTCACCCCCGCCCGCGTCGGGCCCGTCGGGTGCCGCACCCGCTCTGGGTGGGTCTGCTGGTCGTCCTCGTCCGAGTCGGGGCCGACCTGACGCCCGGCTGGGCGGGAGTGGCCATCGCGCTGGGACTCGCCGCCGCCGTGGGAGGACTGATCGCGTACTGGTCGTCGGGCAGCGGTTGGGGGCAGCGGCACGTGCTCGTGGCGGGCACGGCGGGCCTGGTCACCGCCGCCGCGTTCGCGTACGTGGTGCCGCCATACTCCCCGGCGAGCCCGGCTGCGGCCCTGGCCGGCGACATCGCGGTCACCGTCATCACGGTCGCCCTGATCGTGGGCGCCTGGTGGCGGCTGCGTGCTTCGCCCGCCGGTGGCGGCTGGCCTAGCCCTTGATCGGCAGTTCCGGGCCGCCGTCGAGCAGGGGGCCGAGCAGGTCGTCGTACTCCTCGACCCGGGCCAGGACCTCGGCGGCGGTGAACTGGCGGACGGCCGGCTTCCGGCCGCGCGCGCCGGCCTGCACCTCGTCCCAGGTCAGCGGCGTCGACACCGACGGCACCGACTGGGCACGCAGCGAGTATGGCGCCACAGTGGTCTTCGCCGCGTTGTTCTGGCTCCAGTCGATGAAGACCTTGCCCGGTCGGAGGTTCTTCGCCATCTTCGACACGATCAGCTTCGGGTGGGCCTTCTCCAACTCCTGGGCGATCCGTCGGGCGTAGTCGGAGACGAGGTCGGACGACTGGGTGCCGGCGATCGGGCAGCAGAGCTGCATGCCCTTCTTACCGGAGGTCTTCGGGTACGACTCGATGCCGTCGTCGGCGAGGCGGTCGCGCATCAGGACCGCCACCGGGCAACACTCGGCGAGCCCGGCCGGCGGCCCCGGGTCCAGGTCGACGACCATCATGTCCGGGTGTTCGCCCACCTTCCACTGCGGCGTGTGCAGCTCCAACGCGGCCAGGTTGGCCAGCCAGACCAGGGTGGGCAGGTCGTCGGCGACCACGTAGTCGATGGTCTCCCGGCCCTTCGTCGAGCCGGGCGCCGGCAGGTTCTCCACCCGCACCCAGTCCGGGGTCGCGGCCGGGGTGTTCTTCTCGAAGAACGACTTGTCGTCCACCCCGTTGGGATAGCGGATCCGGGTGACCGGCCGGTCCCGCAGGTACGGCAGCAGCACCGGGGAGATCCGGGTGTAGTAGTCGATCACCTCACCCTTTGTGAACCCGGCCGCCGGGTAGAGCACCTTGTCCAGGTTGGACAACTCCAGCGCGCGGCCCTCGACGTCCACCCGTAGCCGTTCAGCCGGCATCGTCGACCTCCTCCGGAGGCTTGTCCGGGCGCAACCGCAGCACCCGGGGGAAGCGCAGCCGGCCGTCGGGGGTGCGCTGGCCGTACTTCACCTCCACCACCACCTGGGGTGTTACCCAGATGGCACCCCGCGCATCCTCGCGCGGCACACCCGGCGCGAACGGTGACACGCCGGAGCGCAGCGGTTCCAGCACGGCGAGGAGCTGCCGCTCGATGGCCGCGCCGATCCCGCCGCCGACCCGACCCCGGTAGATCAGCCGGCCGTCCGGGCCCGGCACCCCGACCAGCAGCCCGCCGATCCGGCGCGCGCCCGGTCGCCAGCCGCCGATGACGAAGTCGCCGGTCACCTCCAGCTTGACCTTCACCCAGTCCGGCGAGCGCACCCCCGGGCGGTAGACGGCCCCGACCCGCTTGGCCATCACCCCCTCCAGGCCGTGCTCTCCGGCCGCCTCGTAGGTGGCCGGCCCGTCGGTGAACATCGGCGGCACCGCCCACCGCAGGCCACCGAGCGCGAGCGCGTCCAGCGCCTCCCGGCGGCGCTCGTACGGCCAGCCGGTCAGGTCGTCGCCGTTCAGCCGGAGCAGGTCGAAGATCATGTACGTCACCGGCCTGGCCGCGGCCAACCGGGCTGCCTTGGCCCGGTCCCGGACGTGCATCCGCTCGGCCAGCGCGGTGAAGGACGGCTGCCCGCCCTCGCCGAGCAGCACCACCTCACCGTCGAGCAGCGCGTCGTCGACCTGCTCGGGCAGGGTGGCCAACTCCGGGTACGCGGCGGTGATCTCCACGCCGGAACGGGCATACAGGTGCTGACCGCCACCTGAGATGTCGGCCAGCGCGCGAACGCCGTCCCACTTGAACTCGTACGCCCAGCCGTCACCCGCCGGGAGCGGCCCGGTCATCGCGAGCATCGGCTTGAGCGGCGCGCCGGGCACGACCCGACTGTAGTAGCAGCCCGAACACCTCGCGTCCGGTTCTTTCGGATGCGAGCATGGTCGATACCGGGGAAGGGAGCGCAGGATGCGTGCCATCTGGAAGGGAGCCGTGTCGTTCGGGCTCGTCTCGATCGGGGTGAAGCTCTACTCCGCGACCGAGGAGAAGGACATTCGGTTCCACCAGGTGCACCGCGAGGACGGCGGTCGGATCCGCTACAAGCGCACCTGCTCGGTCTGCGGCGAAGAGGTCACCTACGACGACATCGCCAAGGGCTACGACATCGGCGGCGGCGAAATGGTGATTCTCACCGACGAGGACTTCGCCGACCTGCCGTTGACCAGCTCCCGCGCCATCGACGTGCTGGAGTTCGTGCCGGCCGAGCAGGTCGACCCGATCCTCTACAACAAGGCGTACTTTCTGGAGCCGGAGGGCGCGGCGACCAAGCCGTACGTGCTGCTGCGCGACGCGCTCATCGACTCGGAGCGGGTGGCAATCGTCAAGGTGGCGCTGCGCCAGCGGGAGCAGCTGGCCACGCTGCGGGTCCGCGAGGGTGTGCTGCTGCTCAACACCATGCTCTGGCCGGACGAGATCCGTACCCCGGACTTCGGTTTCCTCGACGAGGACCTCAAGGTGCGCCCGCCGGAGCTGGCCATGGCCAGCTCCCTGATCGACTCGATGACCGGCGAGTTCGAGCCGGACGTCTTCACCGACGACTACCGGGCCGCGTTGCAGGAGGTCATCGACGCCAAGGTGGAGGGTCGGGAGGTCGTCCAGCCGGAGGAGGTCGAGGAGGCCCCGGCCGCGGCGGTGGACCTGATGGCGGCGTTGAAGGCCTCGGTGGAGCGCGCCAAGGCGGCTCGCGGCGAGCAGCCGGCCCGTGGCGGGGGTGGTGGCGGCGAGCCGACGCCCATCTCGTCGGCGCGGTCGGCGCAGAAGGCAGCCGAGAAGAAGGCGGCCAAGGCACCAGCGAAGAAGACCACGGCGAAGAAGACGGCCGAGAAGAAGGCGGCCGAGCCGGCGAAGAAGACCGCCGCCAAGAAGACCGCCGCCAAGAAGGCGGAGCCGGCGAAGAAGACCGCCGCGCGCAAGACCGCACCCCGCAAGAGCGCCTGACCGTACGGCAGCGGCGGCGGTGTCCGCCTCGCCGGGTACGCTCCGCCGGCCGCTGGCGACCGGAGGAGCCCTCATGCCGTACACCCCTGATCTGGACCGGTTACTGACGCCCGGCGCCCGCTTCACCGACCAGCACGGCGGATACCTGATCGAGGTTCACCCGGTGGGCGACATCGTGTTGCCAACCGGCAGCGTGGTCGGGTGTGACCCGCTGGTCTGCCCGGAGGCCGAGCCGTTCACTGTTCCAGTGCCGCCGGGGCGGCATCCCGCCCGCGCCTGGGTGGCGGTGGTGCTCCGCGAGGACGCCGAGGTGGACCGCCGCGTCGCAGCGCTGGAGCTGGTCGTCTCGGCTGAGCCGACGATCCGCTGGGAGCCGGCCGTCGCGGGCGACCAGAACGTCGCCACGCTCGGCGCCGACGACTACTTCGGCTACGGCGTGGACGCCGGGGTCGGCACCTTCGCCGACCCGACGGCGCTCGCCGTCCTGGAGGGCTGGGACTCCGACCGGGTCGAGGAGGTCTTCATCCCGGCCGAGCTGCCCCCGTCCCCGGTCCCGGGGCTGATCACCGCCGTGCTGGACGAGGCCACCGGCGCCAACGTCGTCACCGTGTCCACGGGTTGGGGCGACGGCTGCTACGGCACCTGGATCGGCCGTGCCGCCGACGGCCGGGTCACCTCGTTCGTGACCGACTTCATGGTCGTCCCGGAATAACCGCCCGGGAAAGCTCCGGAAGTGTCGCGCTGGGCGATCCGAGGCGTCCGCGGCGGGCACGGTAGGCCGCGGTGCGGGTACCGTGTGCGTCGGCTTTCCCCCCGGCACCGGGTGCCGGCCACACTTCGCAGCAGGGAGTCGACGACGTGAGCGAGCGGACGCAGCAGACGGGCCCGGACCAGAGCCCGGCAACCAAGTCGGGGCGCCGCCTGGCCGCCCAGTTGGCGGAGAAGAAGGCCGCCGACGCGAGGCGCAAGCGCAACGCGTGGGCCAGCGGCCTTGCCGCCGTCGCCGTGGTCGCGGTGCTGATCGGCGTCTTCGTGACGATCGGCGGGGGCGACGACAAGCCCAAGACCCAGGCCGACGCGACCCCGTCCGCCTCCGCCCCGGCCCCCGACGAGGCCGGCGCACCCCCCGCTCCGCAGCTGCCCGAGGGCGCCGACCCGGCGCTGGGCACCAAGCCGGCGGTGACGCCGGGCACTGGCGACCTCAAGAAGCTCACTGTCACCCCGCTGATCAAGGGCAAGGGCCCGGCCGTGCAGAAGGGCCAGAACATCACCACCAACTACGTGGGGGTGTTCTTCAAGGACGGCAAGGAGTTCGACTCCTCCTGGAAGGCCGGGCAGCCGGCCACCTTCCCGATCGGCGTCGGCCAGGTCATTCCCGGCTGGGACCAGGGTCTGGTCGGGGTCACCGTGGGCAGCCGGGTGCAGCTCGACATCCCGGGCGAGCTGGCGTACGGCAACGACGAGGCCGCCGCCGGTGGACGTCCGACCGGTCCGCTGCGCTTCGTGGTGGACGTGCTCGCCGCCCAGTGACCTGTCCGGGTCGTCCCAGTTGTCGCCGGGACGCGATGGAGTTGTTCACATGGGGCTTCCGGCCCGTCACCCAGCGGCAGTAGGTTCGGCGTCACCCCGGGCGGTTCGCCGCCCGGGGTGAGCAGCATCCGGAACCGGGACGCGGAGGTGCATGTGACGGCGCTGGACGAGCCTGGGCGGACCGCCCGGTCGATGTGGGCGTACTTCGAGCCGGTGCACACTGTCACCTACCTCCACCCCCGGGCCCGGGCCGCGTACGAGGCGGTCGGGCTGCGCGGTTACTGGCGCGGTTACTTCGCCGGCCGTGCCGCGCCGCTGGGAGCCGCCGAGGCGGCCCCGGTGATCGCCGCCTTCTTCAACTTCGCGCCGCCGATGGTGGCCCGCGCGCTGCCGGCGGTGTGGCGGTTGGCCACCCCGCAGGAGGCGCTGCGCGCCCGTCTGACCGGTGCCGTGCAGGCGCTCGCCGAGCTGACCTACGAGCTTCCGGAGTCGCACCTGGTGGAGGCCGCCGACCTGCTGGGGCGGGCCGCCGCGGCGGCGCACACTGCCGGCCGGGTGCTCGGTGCCGCCAACGCGGCCCTCCCGGCCGGCGAGTACCCGCTGGCGCGGCTCTGGCAGGCCGCCACGACGCTGCGCGAGCACCGGGGGGACGGGCACGTGGCCGCGCTGGTGGCCGCCGGCCTGGACCCGGTGGAGACGCTGACCGGGCGGGTCGCGCTGGACGGTTCGTCGCCGCAGTACCTACTGGGACGGGGCTGGTCCGAGGAGCAGTGGCAGGCCGCCCGTGAGCGGCTCACCGAGCGGGGTTGGCTCACCGGGGACGGTGCGGCCACCGAGCACGCCCGGGCCGAGTTCCAGGCCATCGAGGACGCCACCGACCGGGCCGCCGCGCACCCGTGGCAGGCGCTCGGCGCCCACGACACGGACCGGCTCCGGGAGCTGCTGGAGCCGATCGCCCGGTCCGGCCACACCCTGCTCCCCGAGGGCAGCCCGCTCGGTCTGCCCGCGTTGCCCAGCTGACCGGGCACCTGCCGGTCGGGCAGGATGGGCCCGTGACTGATGCGGTGGTCTTCGACCTGGACGGCGTGATCGTGGATTCCGAGCCGGTGTGGGAGGAGGTGCGCCGGGCGTACGTGGCGGCGCACGGCGGGACGTGGCAGCCGGACACGCAACGTCGGCTGATGGGGATGAGCACCGGCGAGTGGGCCGACTACCTCAGCGCAGAGCTGGGCGTCGACCGCACCGCCGAGCAGGTCGCCGTCGAGGTGGTCGAGGAGATGACCCGACGCTACCGGGAGCACGTACCCCTCATCGACGGCGCCGACCAGGTCGTTCGCCGGCTGGCCGCGCGGTGGCCGCTCGGGTTGGCCAGTTCGTCGCCGACCCGGCTGATCGAGGCTGCGCTGGCGGCGACCGGCCTGACCGACGCGTTCGGCGCGACCCTCTCCACCGAGCAGACCGAGCGCGGCAAGCCCGCACCGGACGTGTACCTGAGCGTGGCGCAGCGCCTCGGCGTCGACCCGACCCGCTGTGTGGCGGTGGAGGACTCGTCCAACGGGGTGCGCTCCGCCGCGGCGGCGGGGATGCGGGTGGTGGCGGTGCCGCACGGCTCGTACCCGCTCGATCCGGACGCCGCCGGGCTGGCCGCCGTGACGCTGAACGCGATCGGTGAGCTGACCCCCGAGCTCGTGGACGAGCTGGGTTGACAGGGGTCGAGCCGGGTAGAGACCACGGATGAAGGCCATCGTGTACGAGCGCAACGGCGACCCTTCGGTGCTCGAACTGGTCGACCGGCCGGTGCCGGAGCCCGGCGCGGGCGAGGTGCTGGTGCGGATGGCGGTCTCCGGGGTGAACCCGACCGACTGGAAGTCCCGCCGCAACGCCCCGCCGAACGGGTGGCAGATCCCCGGGCAGGACGGCGCGGGGGTGGTCGAAGCGGTCGGCGAGGGGGTCGACCCCGACCTGATCGGTGAGCGGGTGTGGGTCTGGGAGGCCGCCTGGCAGCGACAGTGGGGCACGACGGCGGAGTACACACTGGTGCCGGTCCGGCAGGCGGTACGCCTCGGCCCCGCTCCGTTCGAGCTGGGCGCAGCCCTGGGCATCCCGTTCCTCACCGCGCACCGCTGCCTGACCGCTGGCGAGTTCATGCCGGACACGCTGCGGGCCGGCGCGCTGGCGGATCACACGGTGCTGGTGCAGGGCGGCGCGGGCGCTGTCGGCAACGCAGCGATCCAACTCGCCCGCTGGGCCGACGCCACGGTGATCGCCACTGTGAGCAGCGCGGAGAAGGCGCAGCTCGCTGCCTCGGCCGGCGCCTCCTTCGTGATCAACTACCGGGAGCAGGACGTGGTCGAGGAGGTCCACAAGATCGCCCCCGACGGGGTGCACACGATCGTGGAGGTCTCCCCCGCCCGCAACGCCTCGGTCGACGCACGGGTGCTGCGGCACGGCGGCGCGGTCTGCATGTACGCCGACAACGGCGGGGACGAGGTGAGCATCCCGATCCGGGCGATGATGGCGCCGAACGCCCGCTGGCAGTTCGTGCTGGTCTACACCGAGCCGAGGGCGGCCAAGGCGCAGGGCGTGAGGGACGTGGCGGCGGCGGCCAGCCAGGGCGGCATCCGGGTCGGCGCGGACGCCGGCCTGCCGCTTCACCACTACCCGCTGGCCGAGGCGGCAGCCGCGCACCAGGCGGTGGAGGACTCGACGGTGGGCAAGGTGCTCATCACCACCAGCGACGCCTGATCGGGTCGCTGACCACTCGATTTCCCCGTCAGCAGGACAAAGGCGAACAACTTTCGCAACAATGACGGTGCGGGTCACCCCGTGTGGAGCGGGCGGCCCCGGCGCGGTGCGAACGCCGGGGCCGCCCCTGGGGAGGGATCAGGAGTACTCCCGCCCCAACAGGCGACAGTGCCGGGGAAAACGTTACGGGGCTGTCAGCTCCCGGACACTCAGCTCACCCTCGGCGTACCGCGAACGGACGACCTTCTTGTCGAACTTGCCGACGCTGGTCTTCGGCACCGTGTCGATGAACGCCCAGCGCTCGGGCAACTGCCAGCGCGCCACCGACCCGGCCAGGAAGTCCCGCAACTCCTCGGCGGTCACCGAAGCGCCCTCCCGGACCACCACTGTGGCCAGCGGACGTTCGTCCCATCGCTCGTCCGGGACCCCCACCACGCACGCCTCCAGCACCGCCGGGTGGGCCATCAGCGCGTTCTCCAACTCCACCGACGAGATCCACTCACCACCGGACTTGATCACGTCCTTGGCGCGGTCGGTCAGGTTGATGTACCCGTCCGGCGAGAGGGTGCCCACGTCGCCGGTACGCAGCCAGCCGTCGCGGAACTTCTCCTCGTCCGGGGCGTCGTCACCGACGTACCGGGCGGTCACCCACGGCCCACGGACCTCCAGCTCACCCACTGCCGTGCCGTCGGCGGGCATCGGGTCGCCGGATGGGCCGACGATCCGCGCCTGCACGCCCGCCGGCACCCGCCCCTGGGTGTAGCGGTAGCGCCAGGCCTGCTCGCCGGTCGCACCGGCGGGCGGACGCGAGACCGACCCCAGCGGAGACATCTCGGTCATCCCCCAGGCGTGGATGACGTCGATTCCGTGCCGCTCGTCGAAGGCGTGCATCAGCGCCGGCGGGCACGCCGAGCCGCCGACGATCACCTCACCGAGCGAGGAGGTGTCCACGTCGTGGGTGTCCAGGTAGGCCAGCAGGTCGGTCCAGATGGTCGGCACCGCGCCGGCCAGTGTGGGCCGCTCGGCGGCGATCATCTCGGCGATCGGCGCGGCCTGGAGGAACCGGTCCGGCATGATCAGCGACGCGCCGGAGAGGAAGGCCGCGTACGGCAGGCCCCAGGACATGGCGTGGAACATCGGCACGATGGCCAACTCGCGGTCGGTCGGCCCGAGACCGAAACCCTCCGGCATGCAGACCTGCAACGAGTGCAGGTAGATCGACCGGTGCGAGTAGGCCACGCCCTTCGGGTTGCCGGTGGTGCCCGAGGTGTAGCAGAGCGCGGCGGCGTCGCGCTCGTCGACCTCGGGCCAGTCGAACGTGTCGGGCCGGTCGGCGAGCAACGCGTCCCAGTGGTGCACTGTGATCCGGTCGCCGGCCGCCGCCACCAGCGGCGCCGGGTCGCCGCCGCCGACCACCACGACGTGCCGCACCGTGGTCAGCTCACCGATCACCCGGGCCAGCAAGGGGATGAGCGTGCTGTCGACGAGCACCACCCGGTCCTCGGCGTGGTTGGCGATGTAGACGACCTGGTCGGGGAAGAGCCGGATGTTGAGCGTGTGCAGCACCGCGCCCATGCTCGGCACCGCGAAGTAGGCGACCAGGTGCTCGTTGTTGTTCCACATGAAGGTGGCGACCCGCTCGTCGCCGGTCACCCCACACTCGTCGCGCAGCCCGTGTGCCAGCCGGGCGGCGGCCCGGCCCACCTCGGCGTACGTCATCCGGCGGGGTTCGGCGCCCGTCCAGGTGACCACCTCGGCCGCGCCGTGCACCAGTGCACCGTGGTCGAGGATCCGGGAGATCTGCAGAGGGGCGTCCATCATCGTGCTACGCATGGGTAACAAGCTAGTGTCGGCGGTCACACGTTGGGAACCCCCGTAAGTTGTCGCAGGTGAGCATCTCCTGGGCCGACTCGTACGTGGGGCAGTTGCGCGCGCTCGCCGGGGACCGGACGCTGATGTTCGTCGGCGCCCGAGCCGTGGTCAACGACGACGCCGGACGCATCCTGCTGATCAAACGCTCGGACAACGGCCAGTGGGCCATGCCGGCCGGCGCGATGGAACTGGGCGAGTCGATCGCCGACTGCGCGGTACGCGAGGTCCGTGAGGAGACCGGGCTGCGCGCGCTGCGGGTCTGCGCGTTCGCCCTCTACACCGGCCCGGACCGGACGAGCACCAACATGTACGGCCACACGTACCAGGTCTTCACCACCGCGTTCAAGGTGGAGGAGTGGGACGGGCAGTTGGCCCGGGTCACCGACGAGACCACCGACGCCGGCTTCTTCGCCCGCGACCGGTTCCCCGCCCCACTCTCCACCTCGGTCATCGAGACCCTGGCCGACCTGGACGTCTTCGAGCAGACCAACCGGCTCATCCTCAAGTAGGGCGGCCCCGGGGCCACCGGCCCCGGGGTCGTGCCTCACTGCGGCAGGCGGAGCCCGGCGAAGAACCCTTCCTGGATCCAGTTCGGGTACGCGACAGGCATTCTGGTGACCTCGTCCAGCTCGGCGAGATCCTCCGCGGTCAGGGTGAGGTCCGAGGCGGCGATGTTGTCGACCAACTGCTCGTGCTTGCGGGCACCGACGATCACGCTGGTCACCGCCGGCCGGGACAGCAACCAGGCGACAGCCACCCGGGCCGGGCTGACCTCGTGCCGCTCGGCGACGCCCTTGAGCACGTCGACCACCCCGAAGGCGTGCTCGGGGTCGAACGGGGTGAAGCTGGCGTAACCGGGCTGGGCGCTACGCGCGCCACTGTCGGCGACGGCGCCGTCCCGGCTGACCTTGCCGGAGAGGAAACCACCGGCGAGCGGGCTCCACACGGTCACCCCGACACCCTCGTCGAGCGCCATCGGCACCACGTCGCGCTCCACGTCCCGGCCCAGCAGGGAGTAGTACTCCTGCACCGAGACGAACCCGGCCAGCTTCTCCCGGGCGGAGATGCCCAGCGCCTTGGAGATCTGCCAGGCGGCGAAGTTGGCGGCGCCGATGTAGCGGATCTTGCCCTGCCGGACCGCGTCGTCGAGCGCCCGCAGCATCTCCTCCATGGGAGTGATGTGGTCGAAGTTGTGGATCTGATACAGGTCGATGTGATCGGTGCCCAGCCGGCGCAGGCTGTCCTCCAGGTTCTGCATGATGTGCAGCCGGGAGGTGCCGACGTCGTTCGGGCCGGGGCCCGTCCGGGAGTGCACCTTCGTCGCCAGGACGACGTCGCGACGCCGCTTGCCGAGCGCCTTGCCGAGCAGTTCCTCGCTCTCGCCGTCGCTGTAGCCGTCGGCGGTGTCGACGAAGTTGACGCCCGCGTCCAGCGCGGTGTCCACCAGCCGCTGCACCTCGGGCAGCGCCAGCCCACCCAGGGTGCCCCAGAGCGGGTGCCCACTGCCGCCGAAGGTCATCGCGCCGAGCGAGATCTCCGAGACGTACACCCCGGTGGTGCCCAGCAGTCGGTACTTCACGTGTGTTGCTCCTCGTGGTGGGTCGGAGGCCGAGGTCAGGCACTCCGTGGTCACTATGTCGGACACTGTGTCCGGCAACGAGCGTACGTCGCCCACCCGACCCCCGGCCACCTAGGATTCCGGCTATGCCCTCGATCACCCGCCGCCGCCCGCGCAACCCCGACGGGCGCGCGGCAGTCGAAGCGCGGGTGCTGGCGGCCACCGAACGGCTCCTGAAGGAGGGGATCCGCTTCACCGACCTCGGCGTACAGCGCATCGCCACCGAGGCCGGCGTGGCGCGGTCGACCTTCTACACCCACTTCCGGGACAAGACCGAGCTGCTCATGCGCCTCGCCGGCACCATGCGGGAGAGTTCGTTCGACCGCACCGGCGACTGGGACCCGGGCGGCACCGGCGACCCGCTCGCCCGGCTCACCGAGGTCTTCGCCGACGTGATCCGGACATACCGGACGTACGCCCCGGTGCTGGCCGCGGTCAGCGAGGTCGCCGCCTACGACGAGGCGGTCCGGGAGTACTGGGCGGGCGGGCTGGAGCAGTTCGTGGCCCGCACCGTGGACGCGCTCCGGATCGAGCAGCGGGCCGGGCGTACCCCCGCCGACCTGGACGTGACGGCGGCCAGCCGGCTGATCGTGATCGGCGGCGACCGCTTCCTCGCCGACCACGTCAGCACGACCTCGGCCGACCCCGGGACCGACGCGGCGGCCGCCCGGGAGTTGGCCGCGACCTGGTGGTACGGCGCCTACCGCCGCCCCGCCTGACCACCTGTGGCCCCGCTGACGCCGACCGCCCCGGAGCGGTCCGGGGCGGTCGGTGTCGGGACACTCAGATCATCGTCTGGGACTTGGCCTCCATGTCGGCGGCGGCCTCGTCCTTGGACTCACGGGTCAACGGCTTGCCGCCCGGAGCCGGGGCCTCCCCGCCGAGCGGGTCGGCGCCACCGGTGGCACCCTGCGGGCCGGCACCCCGCAGCTGCGTGTTGGGCAGCGCCACTGTGACCACCACCGCCACGATCGCGATCAGGCCCGCGGTCAGGAAGACCATGTCCAGCGCGTCGACGAAGGCGCCCTGGATGGCCGCGCGTACCGGCCCCGGCAGGGCCAGGATGGTGGCCGGGTCGTTGATCGAGATGTTGGCGCCGCCACTCGCCGCCACGGCGGCCTGCTCCTGTGGCGGCAGCTGCGCGATCGCGCCGGGCAACCGGTCGGCCAGCCCGCCGGTCAGCCGGGACGACAGCACCGTGCCGAGGATCGCCACCCCGAACGAACCGCCCAGCGACCGGAAGAAGGTCGCCGAGGAGGTGCCAGCACCCAGGTCGCGTACCGAGACCGCGTTCTGTACCGCCAGGATCAGCGACTGCATACACAGACCCAACCCGACGCCGATCACCACCATGAACCCGAACGCGACCCAGAGCGAGGTGGCCACCTCCAACTGGGTGAAGAGGAACATGCCGACCAGCAGGGTCACCGAACCGGCCACCGGGAACCACTTGTACCGGCCGATCCGGGTCATCGCGCGGCCGGTCAGGATCGAGGTGATGATGATGCCGGCCATCATCGGCAGCATCAGCAGACCGCTTCGGGTCGGCGAGGCGCCCTTCACGATCTGCAGGTACAGCGGGATGAAGATGATCGAACCGAACATCACCAGACCGATGATGAGCAGGGCCGAGTTGGCCAACGCGAAGGTGGCGCTCCGGAACAGCCGCAGCGGCAGGATCGGCTCGGCCACCCGGGCCTCCTGGAGGACGAAGAGCACCCCCAGCACCGCACCGACCACGAAGAGCGTGATGATCACGCCGGAGCCCCAGGCGTACTCGTTGCCGCCCCAGCTCAGCGCGAGCAGCAGGGAACTCACCCCGGCCACCAGCAGGCCGGCGCCGAGCCAGTCGATCGAGTGGTCCCGACGTTCGAACGGGATCAACCGCATCACGTGGTAGCAGACGACGATCGCCAGGATCGCCAGCGGCACGTTGATGTAGAAGATCCACCGCCAGTCGGTCTCCGCGAAGTAACCGCCCACCAGCGGCCCGGCGACCGACGAGATCCCGAAGACCGCGCCGAACAGCCCCTGGTAGCGGCCCCGCTCCCGGGGTGACACCACGTCCGAGATGATGGTGAACGCGAGCGTCAACAGACCACCGGCGCCGAGACCCTGGATACCCCGGGTGACGATCAGCTGGGTCATGTTCTGCGACAGCCCGGCCAGCAACGACCCGAGCAGGAACGTGCCGATCGAGAAGAGGAAGACCGGCCGACGCCCGTACAGGTCGGCCATCTTGCCGTAGAGCGGCGTCGACGCGGTCGAGGCGAGCAGGTATGCGGTGACCACCCAGGAGTAGTGGTTGATTCCGCCCAACTCGCCCACGATGGTCGGCAGCGCCGTACCAACGATGGTCTGGTCGAGTGCGGCCAGCAGCATGCCGGTCATCAGGCCGAACATGAGCAGCCGGATCTGCTGACGGTTCAGCACCGGCGCATCTGAGGCTTCGGTGGTCATGTGCCCTTCTATCCCGCGAGCAGCAGAACATGCGCCGAACCACCAAAAAACCACCCGCGCAGCCCCTCCCCGACAGCGTTGATCATGAAGTTGTTACCACGACACGCCGCGCGGGGTGGCAATAACTTCATGATCAACAGGGGGTGGGGGTTAGGGAGTGGTGGGGGTGGTGGTGAAGGTTTTGGTGATCTCTTGGCAGAAGGCGGGGAGGTCGTCGGGTTTGCGGCTGCTGGTCAGGTTGCCGTCGGTGACGCACTCCTCGTCCACCCAGGTGGCTCCGGCGTTGGTCAGGTCGGTCCGCAGAGTGGGCCAGGAGGTGATCCGCCGGCCGCGCACCACGTCCGCCTCGATCAGCGTCCACGGGCCGTGACAGATCACCCCGACGGGCTTGCCCGCGTCGAAGAACGCCTTCACGAACCGCACCGCGTCCGGGTCGCCTCGCAGGAAGTCCGGGTTCGCCACCCCTCCGGGCAGCACCAACGCGTCGTAGCCGGCGGCGTCGGCCTCGTCGACGGTCACGTCCACGTCGTACGTCTCGGAGTGGTCCAGGTGGTTGAAGGACTGGATGGAACCGGGCTTCAGCGAGACCAGCTCGGCCGTCGCGCCGGCGTTCTCGACCGCCTCGCGTGGTTGGACGTACTCGACCTCCTCGACGCCGTCGGCGGCCAGGAAGGCGATCCGCTTGCCCTGCAGTGTCGCTGCCATCTCGGTACATCTCCTTTCCGGGGGGTACCTCAATCCCCTTCCCGCCCTCGAACGCCCGAAACAGGTCGGACCGGTCCGGACCGGTGAGGACCGGTCAGGAGCCGTCGAAGGTCGCCTGGCCAACGGCGGGACCGGTCGGCGCGCAGGTTTGTCCCCCAGGCCGCTGGGGACCCCGGGAGGCATGGCAGGAGCAGCAGCGGAACAGCGCCGGTTCGCCACCGTCGTGGAGAGCTGGCTCGGACGCCCAGTGCTGATCGTCGGTGACGCCATGTTGGACGAATGGCGGTTCGCCGACTCCGACCGGCTCTGCCGGGAAGCGCCCGCACCGGTCCTCACCCTGCGCCGGCGGATCTCCGCCGCCGGCGGGGCCGCGAACACCGCCGTCAACGTCGCCGCCCTCGGTGGACGGGCGGTGCTGGTGGCACCGGTCGGCGCGGACGTCGCCGGGGACGAACTGCACGACTGCCTGGACCGCGCGAGCGTCTGGGACCGCACAGTCAACCAGCCTGGGCGACCCACCCCGGTCAAGCGGCGAATGTTGGCCGGCAACCAGATCCTGCTGCGTGAGGACTCCGGCGACCCGGAGGACGCCCTGGACCACGACGGGGTGACCCGGCTGCTCACCGCCCTGAGCTGCGCCACCGAGGAGTTGCGCGCCGCCGCCGGTGGGGAGGCGCCGACCCTTGTGGTCTGCGACTACGGCCTGGGCGCGCTGCCCGCGCCGGTCCGCGCGTGGCTGGTCGAGAACCGCCAGCGGTACGCCACAGTCGCGCTGGACGCCCACGACCTGGCCGACTGGCGGGGCCTCGCGCCGACAGTGGTCACCCCCAGCTTCGCCGAGGCGACCCGTCTGTTGGCCCGCGCGGGCGGTACGACCCGACCGGCCGGCGGGACCGAACTGCACTTGGAACACCCGGACGGCGACCCGGTCGACGGGCCCTCGGAGATGACCGTCGGCGCGGCCCCGGGCGCGGTACGCGCCGACGACACGGCGGCCGAGGCGGCCCGGGCCGACCGCCCGGGACCGGTCGGCGAGCCCACACCGGGCGAGGGACGGGTGGCCCTCACCGGCGACGGGCTCAGCGTCACCGGCACCGGCGTCACAGTGAACACCCGGGCCGGGGAGGGCGTCGACCGGGCCGTCCTTGCCGAGTCGCGGCTGGCCGAACTGCGTGCGCACACCGGCGCCGACGTGGTCGCGGTGACCCTGGACACCGAGGGCGCTGTGGTCGGCGGCGCCGACGGGGAGCCGCGACGAAGCCACAGCACCCCGGTGCCGGCGAGCCACGCAGTGGGCGCCGGCGACGCGTACCTGGCGGCGATGACACTGGCCCTGGCCGCCGACGCACCCCTGCCCACCGCCGCGCAACTCGCCCAACTGGCGGCCACCATCACCGTCTCGGACACCGGCACCTGCGTGTGCCGACGGGACGACCTGCTCGCCGCGCTGGACCAGCCGACCGACACCACGAGCCACCCCGCGCTGGTCGGCGGCGACGAGTTGGACGCGATCGTCGCCGAGTACCGCGAGGCGGGCCGGTCGGTGGTCTTCACCAACGGCTGCTTCGACGTGCTGCATCGCGGGCATGTGCGCTACCTGGAGCAGGCCCGCGCGTTGGGCGACCTGCTCATCGTGGCGGTCAACTCGGACGGCAGCGTACGACGGCTGAAGGGCCCGGACCGGCCGGTCAACCCGGTCGAGGACCGGAGTGCCCTGCTCGCCGCGCTCGCCTGCGTGGACCACGTGGTGGTCTTCGAGGAGGATTCACCGGCCGCGCTGATCGAGGCGGTCCGACCGGACGTGTACGTCAAGGGCGGCGACTATCCACCGGAGCTGGTGCCGGAGGCGCCGCTGGTGCGCCGGCTGGGCGGCCAGGTGCGCACCCTGGGGTACGTGCCGGACCGGTCCACCTCCGCGATCATCGAGCGGATCCGGTCGCACAGCCAGGACCCGTCGCCACACCTCGACGACCGGGAGCCGGACACGTCGCTGCGCACCAGCACCCAGGCGTCGTGAACCGCCCCCTCGACCTCGGCACCCCGGAGGAGTTCCGCGCCGATCGGCTGGTCGACGTGCTGATCCCGACCCGGAACCGGCCCGCCGAGTTGGCCGTCACCCTGGGCGGGCTCGCCGCCCAGGACGGGGTACCCGGCTTCGGCGTGGTCGTCAGCGACCAGTCCGACGGGGATCCGGCGTACACGCATCCCGCCGCGGCCACCATGGTCCGGGCACTGCGTCACCGGGGTCACCCGGTGCTGCTGACCCGCCGGCTGCCCCGACGGGGATTGGCCGAACACCGGGCGTACCTGCTCGCCGCCTCGGCGGCCCGGTACGTCCTCAGCCTCGACGACGACATCTGGCTGGAAGCCGGTGCGCTGCACCGACTGGTCACCGCGATCGGTGAGCTGGGCTGCGGGTTCGTCGGCAACGGCGTGCACGGGCTCTCGTACACCGATGACGTACGGCCGGAATCGCACGGCCACTACGAGGAGTGGGCCGGCCCGCCCACACCGGAGCGGATCCGACCCGGCACCCCGGAGTGGAACCGGGCCCGGATCCATTCGGCCGCGAATCTGCTGCACATCACCGAGCAGTTGGCGCTGCCGCCGGGCGCGTGGCGGGCGTACAAGGTCTCCTGGATAGGCGGGTGCGTGCTCTACGACCGGGCCAAGCTCGTCGACGCCGGTGGCTTCGACTTCTGGCGTCGGGTGCAGGAGAAGCACCAGGGCGAGGACGTTGCCGCGCAGCTCGCCGTGTTGTCCCGCCACGGCGGCGCGGGCATCCTGCCCAGCGGCGCGTATCACCTGGAGTCCCCCACCACTGTCACCGACCGGGACGTGGAGGCGTGGGAGGTCGTCCTCACCGAGGAGGACACCCCGCAGCCGGCCTGAACTACCGGGTGAGCAAATCCCGGGCGGCTTCCAGCACCTCGACCACCGGTACGTCGCTCACGAACGAGTCCCGGTGCGGGCACTCACCGTCGCCGGGCCGGTGCGGGTAGATGCCCGGTGTGCAGTCGACACCGCAGACCGGGCAGTGCACCGTCCACGAGCTGATCGGCCGGTGCCGGCCCCGCAGCGGGCTGGCCCCGTTGATCAGGTTGCCGACCCAGAAGATCCCCACAGTGGGCGTGCCCACCGCGGCGGCCAGGTGCAGCGGGCCGGTGTCGTTCGAGACGACCAACGCGCAGTCGGCGTAGCAGCCCACCAACCCACCCAGGCTGAGGGTGCCCACCTGCGGTCGCACCGGCACCTGCGCCGCAGCGACGACCCGGTCCACCACCTCCTGCTCGGAGGGCGTGCCGGTGACCAGCACCTCGTAGCCGTCCTCGTGCAGCGCACGGGCCACCTCGGCGAAGCGCTCGGCGGGCCAGCGGCGGCGGGTGTCGGTGGCACCCGGATGCAACGCCACCCGGGGACGGCCCGCCGGGCCGAGCACCTGGGCGGCCTCGGCGCGGTCGGCGTCGGTCACCGCCAGCGTCGGCGTGATGGTGGTGGCCGGCGCTCCCGCCAGCGCCACCACCTCCAGATAGCGGATCACCTCGTGCTGGTAGTAGACGTAGCGCAGCCACCGGTCCAGCGGCGGCGCGTCGTCGGCGCGCAGACCCACAGTCAACCGGGCACCGAGCCGACTGATCAGCGGGTTGGAGTTGGCACCCCCGCCGTGAATCTGCACCGCCAGGTCGAATTCCGCACCGGCGGCAGCGGCCACGAAGTCGTCGATCGACGACTCCGGCTCGCCCGGCTCCGGCGTGCGGATGCCTGCTGCCGGCGGCACCACCAGCACCCGGTCCACCGGGCCGGGCCGGTCGCGCCAGAGCTTCGCGTGCCACGGCGCACCGAGCAGCACGATCTCCGCCGAGGTGTACGTGCTGCGCAACGCCTCCAGCGCCGGCAGGGCGAAGATGAAGTCACCGAGCGCGTTGGCGCGCAGCACGGCGATCCGCCGCACGTCGGGAAGGCGCTCGGCGGTCGGGCCGAGCACGGACGGGGTGACCACCCGGCCCGCTACGGCCGGTCGATCTCGCCAGCGGTGTCCGGGCGGTGCAGCTCCCGGTCCGCGGCGGGATCGGCTGGCATCGGCGTACCCGTGGAGAGGTCGCCGGAGCGCGGCCCGGTGCGGCCGACGGTGATGGTGCGCGGCGCGGGCCGGGTCGCCCGCGGCAGCCGGACCCGGAGCAGGCCATGGTCCATCAGCGCGTCGATGGTGTCCGGGTCGACCCGCGCCGGCAGGTTGACCCGGTACTCGAAGCCGCGCGTCTCGAAGCCGCCGGGGATGCCCTGGTCGGCGTTGACCTCTGCCTCCGAGCGAGCCCGCACGCACAACTCGCGGTCGTCCAACTCGACGGCCACCTCCTCCGGCGCCACTCCGGGCAGCCGGACGACGACCTCCCAGCCGTCCGAGGTCTCGGTCAACTCGACGTCGGACGCCCCGCCGCGACCACCGACCAGGCGACTCAACTCGGAGCGCAGCGACTGCAACTCCCCCATCGGGTCCCAGCCCTGCTGCCGGTTACCGCGCCATCCCCGGCCGAAGCCGCCAAACTGCTGCTCGCTCATCACACCTCTCCGATCCGCTGGGTGGCCGTCGTCGGCCGTAGTGAGCTGGGCGCGTCCAGGCCGGCGTCGGGGTCGACGCCCACACCGAGCCGGTCGACCAGTTCACCACCGAGCCAGGCGCTGATGCCGAGAATCGCCAGCGCGACCACCTCGATGGCGACCAGCGCCCCACCGGCGGCCCTGGAATCCGCGTTGAGCCGCACCGCCCACACGGCGGCGAAGAGCAGGATCACCGCGACGTTGGCGCCCGCGTGCAGCAGACCCACGCGCTTGGCGCGGGTGCCGGTCGGGATCGCCAGCAGGTCGAAAGAGCCGGCAGCCGCGGCGAGCAGACCGCCGATCAGGCCGACGGTGATGTTCCAGTACGCGACCTCGCCGAGGAAGTCGGGACCGCCGACGGTGTCCACCACGTCGAACAGCACCGCCGTGGCCAGCAGCGCGACCGGGAACATCACCAGCATCGGATGGACTGGGTGACCCAGCACCTTGAGTCGGCTCTCCATCTCCCGGCCTCCACTGGTCGGCGTCCTGCGGAACGGTCTGCTGCGGCGAGCGCGTCGGGTGAGGCCGTACCCCCGGCAACCAGGCACAAACCTCGCGCTGGTCACGGCGGCCTAGGCTGACGACGGTGGTGCCGCCACCGGGTCAACGGCTGAGGGAGGACCAACGTGACGGTGGAGATCACCTCGCACGAGGAGTTGCGCGAGCTGCTCGGCGTGCCGAACGCGCGGGCCGCCAACAAGGAACGCGCCCGGCTGCACGAACGGGACCGCGAGTGGCTCGCCGCCTCGCCGTTCTGTCTGATGGCCACGGCCGGCGCGGACGGCAGCTGCGACGTCTCGCCCAAGGGCGACCCGGCCGGTTTCGCCCTGGTGCTGGACGACACGACCATCGCGCTGCCCGAGCGGCCTGGCAACAAGCGGGCCGACGGCTACCGCAACATCCTCGACAACCCGCATGTCGGGTTGCTCTTCCTGATCCCCGGGCGGACCGACACGCTGCGGATCAACGGGCGGGCCCGCCTGGTCAGCGACGCGCCCTGGTTCGACGACATGGTGGTCAAGGGGCACCGGCCGGTGCTCGCCGTGGTGGTGGAGATCGAGCAGATCTTCTACCACTGCGCGAAGGCGTTCCTGCGGTCCGCGCTGTGGCGGCCGGAGACCTGGCAGCCCGAGGCACTGCCGTCCCGGGCACGCCTGATCAAGGAGGTCGAGGCCCCGACGGAGAGCCTCGAAGACCTGGAACGGCACTACGGTCCGGCGTACGTCACGAAGATCTACGTCTGATCGACTCCGTCAACCTTCACTCACCGAGGGTCATGACTTAAACGCCTGCCTGATAGCTTTCGTCGATGAGCTCGGCAATTGAGCAGGGTGCGTCCGGCCACGTTGATCGCGTCGCTGACTACTACGACGACAACACGCGTCGGTTCCTCCTGGTCGCCGAGAGCCCTGGCAGTGACGCCATCCATCGTGGCGTGTGGACGCCGGACGTCGCGAACACGGCAGCGGCCATGGACACCGTCAACCGCCTCATGATCGAGCGTTTGCGCGGGCACGTCCCCGCGGACGGCGCAAGGGTGCTCGACCTTGGCTGTGGTGTCGGCGGGACGATGGTTCGCCTGGCCCGCGAGGTGGACGGGTTCGTCTCCGGGGTGACCATCAGCCGACTGCAGGCCGAGATCGCCGCGAAGCGGTTCGCCCGCGAAGGACTGACCGGCCGCTGTGACGTGATCTGTGCCGACTTCGCCGAGCTGCCAGCGGAACCCCACTACGACGCCATGGTCGCCGTCGAGGCGGTCGTCCACTCGCCGTCGCTGGAGAACCTGATCCCGTCCCTGGTGGAGCGGCTGCGCCCTGGAGGGCGGCTCATCCTGTGCGACGACTGGATGACCGACAAGGATCGCGGGCTCGCCGCTCGGGAGCGTTGTCTCGACCAGTTCCGCGCCGGCTGGCGGGTCGGAAGCTTGCATACCGTGGCGGAGCTGGTCGCCATGTCCGAGCGCGCCGGCTTGCGCCTGGTCGAGGACCTGGACCTCACCCCGTACCTGCACCTCGGGCGGCCCCGCGACCGCGTGATCAAGCTGGCTGTCGGCGCCACAGCCTTGTTTCCACGGCTTCGCAACCGTCTTGTCGAGGTGCCATTCTGGGCCAACATGATTGGCGGTTCAGCCTTGCAGGCTGGATTGTCACGGCGTTGGTTGGAGTACCACTTGCTCGTGCTCGAGAAGGCGTAAGGCTCCGGGTCGCCGAGTTGAACATCAGCGGCCACGACCAGCACAGCTATGCGCTGGCCAAGGATTGCCACGAGGGTAGGGCGGTGCCGGTCGACCCGGACCTGGCCCGACGGCCTCGCGTCAGGCGGAGCAGCCGGCCGGGTTGCTGGACGACTCCCGGGAGATCCCGGAGCCGGTCTCCGGCCACGAACCGAACCGGTCGTTGTGCAGGTGCGCGAAGAAGTAGCACATGCCTTCGCACTCGGCGTCCAGCAGCGCCATCGCGGGGTCGGCGCGGACCGCCTCGTAGTACGACCGCCCCAGGGCCACGATGAAACCTCGGGCGTAGAGGAAGCCGTCGTCCGACCCGTCGGTCACCTCGTGGATGTCCTCCCGATCGATGTCGTACAGCTTGCGCTCCACCACCCGGTCGAGATCCGTCAACTCCTGCCCGGTCAGCTCGACGGTCAGCTGCCCCAGGTTGGCCAGGAAGGCATCAAGCCAGGCGTCGATCGCGTAGGACGGGTCGTCGCCGTGGTCGCCGGCGGGGTCGCGCTCGACGAGGGCCTGCCGCAGCGCCAAGGGCTCGGTGCCCAACTCGGCCCAGGCCGCCTCGATGAGTGCCCACAGCCGGGCCTCGTCGGCGGGGGTGGGCAGCGTCCCAGGGGCATCGGTGGTTACGGTCACCGTCGGACCATAACCACCACCACCGACGGTTTCAGGACTCCGAATCGGCGGACACCATCCACAAATGAGTGTCCGGGTCTGCGAAGACGCCCGCGTACGCCCAGGGTTGGTCTGCCGCCTCGGTGATGATCTCGGCCCCGGCAGCGCGCGCCCGCTCGACGAGCGCGTCCACTTCGGTCGGCGAAGCGACACCAAGGTTGAACAGGCATTCGCTCTGGCCCCTCGGGGCGACCTCGTGCCGGCCGATCACCCAATCGAAGCCACCGGTCGGGATGAGCATCAGCCGCAGCCCGTCGTTGACCACGAACTGCAACGGCTCCGGGATGCCGTCGTCGGCCAACTCACCCACGGCGTCGAGGCCGAGTCCGTCGCGATAGAAGCGGTAGGAGGTAGCGCGGTCGGCGATGGGCAGACTCACGATCACCGGCAGGGAACTCATGGGTGGACGCCTCCAAACTGTCGGTCCGGCACGGTCAGGCATCAGTGTGCCGCTGAATTAGCGTTGGACTCGTGACCGTAGACGATTGGTTGACAGCGACCCGCACCTCCTACGACACGGTCGCGGTCAGCTACGCGCACCTGGTGCGTGACCTCCTGGCGGAGGCACCGTACGAACGAGCAGCCCTGGCATCGTTCGCCGAGCTCGTGCAGGGTGCCGGTGGCGGGCCGGTCGCGGATGTGGGCTGCGGGACGGGGCGAATCACCGCCCACCTGCACATGCTCGGCGTCGACGCCTTCGGGATCGACCTCTCACCCGGAATGATCGACGTGGCCCGCCGTGACCACAGCGAGCTGAGGTTCGAGGTCGGCTCGATGACCGACCTCCATCTGGCCGACGGCTCGGTCGCCGGCCTGGTCGCCTGGTACTCCCTCATCCACATCCCCGACGACCAGATCGGCGTCGCGTTCGCCCACTTCCGGCGGGTGGTGCGGCCCGGTGGCCCGCTGCTGCTCGGCTTCCACGTGGGCGACGAAACGACTCTCAAGACCGAGGGCTACGGCGGGCACCCGATGAATGTGCACGTCCATCGTCGGCAGCCAGCCCAGGTGGCGGCCTGGTTACGCCAGAGCGGCTTCACGGTCGACTCGCAGACCACCGTCGCCTCGGCGGAGAGCCGGCTCGGCGGGATCATCGTCGGACGACGGGAGCCCTGAACGGCACCGCAACCCTTGTCCATCCTCCGCCACCACCGTTACCCTAAACTGCGTACAGCGTTAGCAGTATTCGACGTGGAATGAGGCGACTGATGACGGACGACGCGCGGCCCGTCTGGGTGCTCGGCGGTGGTGGAGTTGCCGGCATCGCCTGGGAGGTCGGCATCCTCAGCGGGCTGGCGGACGAGAAAGTGACAGTGGCCCCGGAGGCCGTCCTCATCGGCACCAGCTCCGGGGCCGTTGTGGGCGCTCAGCTCGCCAGCGGCACCCCACTCGCGGACCTCTTCGAACGCCAGCGCGGTGGCGTCGCCCATGAAACCTCACCCGCGCTGGGCCTTCTCCACCTACTTCGGCTCGCGCGGGCACAACTGTTCGCGCGCAGCCCCGAGCAGGCCGCTCGCCGCCTCGGTCGACTCGCCCTCGCCGCACGCATCGACGACCCGTCCCGGCAGCGTCGAACAGCCGAGGCCCGTCTGCCCAACCACGTCTGGGCGGACGACGCGGACCTTCGCATCGTGGTCGTCGACACCGGGTCCGGGGCCAGTCGCACCATCACCCGGCACGACGGCGTCCCCCTGGTCGACGCCGTCGCCGCGAGCTGCGCCATGCCGATCTCCGCGGCCCCGGTCAGCATCGGCGACCGCCGCTACATGGACGGCGGCATGCGGTCGACCCTCAACCTCGACCTCGCCCCCGGAAACGGCCCGGTCATCGCCCTCGCGCCGAGCACCGCCGCGATCGGACCCTGGGCGCGCATCGACAAGCAGAGAGCCGCGCTGGGAACGGGTCGCCGGGTGGAGTTGCTGCTCCGGGACCCGGCCTCCAAACGAGCGCAGGGGACCAGCGTGATGGACCGATCCGTAGTGCCCGCGCTCGTGGCCGCAGCCCGCGAGCAGGGCCGCCGCGAGGCGCCCCGGGTGGCCGCCGCACTTGCGGAGACAACGCCGGGACGGGAACCGCAGGGCTGACACCCCAGGTCTCCGCATGCCGTCGTTCCGCACACGACAGGCACTGTGGCGGCTTCCCACAATGGTGGCCGCGTCTACCGCGCGCCCATCGGCGCGACGCAAGCAAAAGGCCCAGGTCATGATCGGCAATCAAGCCGGTGACCTGGGCCTTTCAGTGGAGCCGCCTGACGGAATCGAACCGTCGACCTACGCATTACGAGTGCGTCGCTCTAGCCGACTGAGCTAAGGCGGCAACGATCAGCAAGTGTACGGCACCCGGGCGGCACCGACCGAACGGGATACCCTCGTCGCGCCCGTCAGCACCAACCGGACATCGGCCGCCATCTGGACGCTTACCGGACAGCGGATGATCGGGGCCGAGACTACGCTGCGGCGGGTGAGCGACGAACGCGACCACCCCGAACGTCAGGACGAGCCCACCCAACGCCCTGACCGTGCGCCGGCCGGTGAACGCGCCGCCCATCGGCCGCGCAGCACCGACCCGCTGGAGTTGGGCTTCACGCCGCGCAAGCCAGTGCCGTGGCTGGCGCCGTTCCTGTTGATCAGCACCGGCATCCGGACGCTGCTGGCGGTGCTCTTCGGGGCGTACCTCGACAAGCGCGAGTTGCAGAACGCCTTCGGCGACGGCGTCTTCCGCCAGATCGGGCCGGACGGCGGGCTGTGGCTCGACTACGTGGCCGACCTGGGCGACGGCTTCAACGCCACCTACTCGGTGGCGTACCTGCTGGCGCAGCCCGAGCTGACCGTCGACGGGCACCGCCTGCCCCGGGCGCAGACCCTGGTGATGGGCGGCGACCAGGTGTACCCGTCGGCGGCCTACGCCGCGTACGAGGACCGGTGCAAGGGCCCCTACCAGGCCGCCCTGCCGGTGGCGCCGGCCGAGAAGCCGACGCTCTTCGCGGTGCCGGGCAACCACGACTGGTACGACGGCCTCACCGCGTTCCTGCGGTTGTTCGTCCGCTCCCGGGACCGCAACTTCGCGGGCTGGGGCACCGGGCAGTCCCGGTCGTACTTCGCTGTGGAGTTGCCGGCCGGCTGGTGGCTGCTCGGCGTGGACGACCAGTCCGGCTCGTACCTCGACGACCCGCAGCTGGCCTACTTCGACGAGGTGGCCCGGCGACTCGGGCCGGAGTCCAAGGTGATCATCGCGGCGCCGGCGCCCACCTGGGTCAAGGCCGCCGACGACCCCACGGCGTACGACTCGATCGACTACTTCATCCGTACGATCATCGACCCCACCGGGGCGCGGGTGCGGCTGTTGCTCTCCGGCGACCTGCACCACTACGCCCGCTACTCCGGGCCGGACCGGCAGCTGATCACCTGTGGTGGGGGCGGCGCGTACCTCTACCCCACGCACAAGCTGCCGGAGCGCATCGAGGTGCCACCGCGGGACACCCTGGCCCGCAAGGCCAGCTCCGCCCAGCCGTACGACCTGGTGGCCCGTTACCCGGACGCCGCGCGGTCCCGCCGCTACGGCTGGGGCATCTTCCCCCGGTTGCCGTTCCGCAATCCCGGCTTCACCACCTTGCTCGGCACCCTGCACACCCTGCTGATGCTGGCCATGGCAGGTGCGACGGCGAACTGGGCCGACAGCACCAACCAACGGCTGTTCAGCGTTCCGCTGGTGCTGATGGTGCTCGTGACGGTGATCGCGGCGGCCCTGTTCGCCAAGCCGCCGAGCGCGAGCGGCAAACGCCACGCGCGGCACTGGATCCTCGGTGTCGGCCACGGCGTGGCGCAGGTGGCCCTGGCGGCGGCGGGCACCTGGGTCTGGTTGGCGCTGCCGTTCTACGACTGGCCGTGGCCGCTGCCGGCGGTCGCCGCGGCGGTGCTCTACGGCCCGGTGATCGGGCTGGTCGCCAGCCAGCTGGTGGCGGCGTACCTGCTGGTGGCGGGCTCGTTCGGCGTGAACGTCAACGAACTCTTCGCCGGCCAGGGCATCGAGGACTCCAAGTCGTTCCTGCGACTGCGCATCGACCCGGACGGCACGTTGACCATCTACCCGCTGGGGGTGGACCGGGTCTCCCGCGACTGGCAGGTGAACCCCGACCAGTCCCCCACCCAGAGCTGGCTGATCCCCAAGTCCCCTCTGACCCCCCACCTAACCGAACCCCCCACAGTCCTGCGCTAAAACCACCCCACCGTTGATCATGAAGTTATTGCCCCGACAAGCCGCGCCGGAGGGCAATAACTTCATGATCAACGGTGGACGGGAGGGGGACGGGACGGGGGGCTGTTAGGGGGTGTAGTGCTGGTCGTGGGCTTGGCGGGGGGCGCAGACGGAGGCTCGGGAGCAGGAGCAGCGGGAGCCGTCGGCGTCCAGGCGTACGGTCACCGCGTCTCTCGGGACGCTGTGGCCGACGACCCGGCCATCACCCTCGGGGGTGGAGACCCGACTGCCCACCGCCGGGGCGGTCTCCTGAAAACGCTGGTACAGCGGGTGCTCGTACTTGAGGCAGCACATCAGCCGACCGCACGCACCGGAGATGCGCAGCGGGTTGAGCGGCAGGTCCTGGTCCTTCGCCATCCGGATGGTCACCGGCTCGAAGTCGGTGAGGAACGTGGCGCAGCACAGGTCCCGACCGCAGGAGCCGATGCCGCCCTGCACCCGCGCGGAGTCGCGTGCGGAAAGCTGGCGCAGCTCCACCCGACAGTGCAGGGTGGCGCCCAGGTCGCGGACCAGGGAGCGGAAGTCCACCCGGTGCGGGGCGGTGAAGTACACGGTGCTGCGCTCACCGCCGCTCTCGGCGGAGCCGAGCACATGGTCGACCGCCACCACCTTCATCGGCAGGCCGTGCGAGCGGATCAGCCGTTTCGCGGCCACCTTCGCCTCGGCCTTGCGCCGGCGCAACGCCTCGTCCCGGCGGAGGTCGTCGTCGCCGGCCAGCCCGACCAGTCGGGGGAAGCTGTCGGTCTCCTCGGTCACCCACTGCGCGGCCCACACGCACTCCGCCACCTCGGGCCCGTCGTCGGTGGGCACCAGCACCCGGTCGCCCACCTGCGGACGCAACTCGCCCGGGTCGAGGTAGTAGAGCCGCCCGTACCGGTTGAAGCTGACCGCGCAGAGCATGCCCATCCCCCCACCCTACGACGGGTCACGCCGCGAAGCGCAGCGGCCGGCCACGCCCCGCTGCCATTCATGGCCGTCGACTTGACCTATTGCCGGACGTCCCGTCGTGCCGTTGCTGCTCGCCCGGACGGTTGAATCCGGGGCCGGGCAGGAGACAGGACGTGCCTCGGCGGCGTTGAGTGGAGGCAGACCTGCGGGGGGTGCAGGGGGAAGACCACGGCGTCGCCGTGGGCGCCGGCTCAGACCAGGCGCCCGCGAGCGACGCCGTGGCCTGTCCGAGGCAAGCAGCCATGGCCGACGGACCGAGATTCGGGGACGCGGCCACGGCCGGAGGACCGGGATCGGTTACCAGCCGACCCGGGTGGGCTGGTCGTAGCGGGGGCGCCCGTCGGTTGGCGGACGCCACGCGGTCTCGGCCAGGCTCGGCGCCCACTGACGCAGCAGCGTCTCCGCACCGTCGTACGCGACGCAGAGCACCGCCAGCACCCGTGCGGCGATCTCGGCGGCGTCGGCCACACCGGGGCCGACCGGCCCGGGGCGCGTCGACGCACCGGTGGCGGCGACCACGGCGACCGCTTCGGCCGAGCGGAGCACGTCGGCCAACGTGCGGGCCAGCGCGAGACGGCTGCCCTCCACCCAGTCGGCGAGGGCGTCGGCGTAACCGGCGGTGGATTCGAGTCGGCCGACCAGGCTGTCCGGCCCCTCGTCGAGGTGGCGTAGCAGCGCCGCCCGCTGTTGCCCGTACGCCGTGGCGGCCGGACCGGACCAGAGCACCGAGTCGGTGAGCGCGGCGGAGACGTCGTCGTACCCCCGGACGAGCCGGCGCACCGCGTGGCCGGCGCTGGCGAGCGGCACCGGGTGCAGGTGGAGGAAGCTGCGAACCGCGTCGCCCGGCAGCACCTGCATGCGGCGCAGCAGCGGCCAGACCCGGTGCCCCTCGGGGACGCCGGCCGCGATCAGCGTGTCCACCCGGCGGAGCAGGTCGAGGCCGGGTTCGGCGAGCCGGTCCAGCGTGTCCATCACGGTTCCCCGGTGAGCCGGCGGCGGGCCGCCCGGTCGACCTCGGCGTAGCGGTCGGCGGCCTCCCGCACCGCCGCTGCGGCGGCGGCCAGTCGACCGGCGGCGGCGCGGGCCTCCCGGGCCCGGTCGTCGGTGGCGGTGGTCCACTGCCGGTGCAACGCCCGACCGATCTCGCCCGGGCGGCCCGGTGCGTCGGCGCCGAACGCGGCGTGGGCCGGATCGCTGGCGGTGACGGTGTGGGAAACGACTGTGAGCGTGGCGCTCGCCTCGTCCAGTCGGGCGGAGAGCGCGCGCAGTGTGTCCATCTCAGGCCCCCGCGAGCGGTCGGTAGGCGGCGAACGTCTCGTTGTGCAGCTTCTCCCGGGCCCATTCGGCGGCGTCGGCCGCCGCGGTGACCGCGGCCTGCACCGAGCCGGCCACGTCGCGCGGGCTGCGGGAATGCAGCGGCCCGAGGAACCGGACGTCGGTGATCCGTCCACCGGCGGTGACCACCACCTCGACCAGGCCGTCCGGCGAGCGGACGGTCACCTCGACGGTCGACACCGCCCGGTCGAACTCGGCCTGGAGGGACTCGATCCGACGGTAGCGTCGCACCGCCTCCTCGATCCAGGCTTCGTCGATCTCCCCCCGCGGCATCGGCCGACTCCTCCCGGGTGATCCATCACTCAGTGTGGTGCCACCGTCACCACGGCACAGGGACCGTACCGCACCGCAATCGGGCCTGTCGATGCCTGTGGACAACGGCCGGGAAGCGCGGGTCAACCCTTCCAGAGGGCGAGCATCATCGCCTCGACCGCGATCCGCGGCTTGACGTTCGCCTCGACCGCCGCGCGGCAGGCGAGCACGGCCTCCAGCCGGCGCAGCGACCCCTCGGCGTCCCACTTCTGCGCGCCGGCGCCGGCCAGCGCGGCCGTGTCGGTGTGCACCGGGTTGACGGGTGCGCGCAACGCCATGGTGAGCGCGTCCCGGTAGAAGCCCGCGAGGTCGACCAGCGCCCGGTCCAGTGCGTCCCGCTGGGCCCGGGTGGCCCGGGACTTCTGCCGCTTCTCCAGCTCCTTGAGCTGCCCGGCGGCGCCTCGCATGGCACCGGCCGCGCCCCGGCCGGTGCCGCCCGCGCCGAGCGCGGTCTCCAGTGCCGCCCGCTCGGTCGTGTCGGCCTCGGTGACCGACGCCTCGGCCTCCGCCTCGGCCGCCTCGATCAGCGCGGACGCCGCGTCGAACGCCGCGCCGACACCTGTCAACCGGCGGGGCACCGCGAGCACCGCCTCGCGTCGTTTGCGGGCCTCCGGGTCGCGGGCCAGCCGGCGGGCCCGACCCACGTGACCCTGCGCGGCCGCCGCCGCCCACTGCGCCACGTCGAGGGCGATGCCGTCCCGACGAACAAGCACCTCGGCCACCGCGGCGGTCGGCGGCTGCCGCAGGGGTACGACCCGACAGCGCGACCGGATGGTCACCGAGATGTCGTCCGGATGGGTGGACGGGGCGCAGAGCAGGAAGACCGTCCTCGGCGGGGGTTCCTCGATCGCCTTGAGCAGCGCGTTGCCGGCGGCCTCGGTGAGCCGGTCGGCGTCGGAGATGACCACCACCTGCCAGCGCCCGCCGGACGGGGTACTGGCCGCGCGGAGCACCAGCGCGCGCATCTCGCCGACGCCGATGGAGAGCCCTTCCGGCACCACCATCCGCACGTCGGCGTTGGTGCCGCCCATTGTGGTGTGGCAGCCGGGGCACTCGCCGCAGCCGGTGCCGTGCACGCACTGGAGTGCGGCGGCGAACGCCCGTGCGGCGACCGAGCGACCGGAGCCGGGTGGCCCGGTGAAGATCCACGCGTGCGTCATCCCGGTGGACGGGTCCACAGCGCCGGTCACGGCGTCGTCGGCCGCTGACGCGTCGCCGCCGACCGGGCCGGCGGCGACCAACGCGGCCGCGCCGGCACGCAGCACGGCGGCAGCCGCGGCTGCGGCGCGCCGCAGCTCGACCACCGCCTCGTCCTGACCGACCAGGTCGGCGAAGACGTCCGGCATCAGGTTTTGTGCTCCATCGTCACCAGCTCCGCGTCGGATAACTCAGGCTGCACCGAGGTGTCCGGGCCCTGCGCCGGCCGCGGGTGAACGATGCCGCCCGGCTTGCCGAGCATCTCCTCGACCCGCCGGACCACCAGGCCGGTGATCTCGTCGGCCGGCCGGGACGCGTCGAGCACCAGGTAGCGCTTCGGGTCGGCGGCGGCGAGGTCGAGGAACGCGTACCGGACGCGCTCGTGGAAGGCGACCGACTCGGCCTCCAGCCGGTCGGTGCCGGTGTTGCGCGAGGCCACCCGGGACAGGCCGGTGCGCGGTTCGACGTCCAGCAGCACCACCAGGTCGGGCTTGAGCCCACCGGTGGCCCAGGAGGAGAGCCAGGAGACCTCGTCGACGGGCAGTGTACGGCCGGCGCCCTGGTACGCCAGGGACGAGTCGACGTACCGGTCGCTGATCACCACGCCACCCCGGACCAGCGCGGGCCGGACGACGGTGGCCACGTGGTGCGCCCGGTCGGCGGCGTAGAGCAGCGCCTCGGCCCGGGGGGAGGGCGCGTCGTCGCCGGAGGTGTCCAGCACCAGCGACCGGATTCGCCGGCCGACGCCGGTGGCCCCCGGCTCGCGGGTGACCACCACCTCTCGGCCGTGACCGCGCAGCCGCTCGGAGAGCGCGGTGAGCTGGGTGGACTTCCCCGCGCCCTCGCCGCCCTCGAAGACCACGAACAGCCCGGCGGAGACGAACGGCTCGGCGGGCATCAGCGGACGGCCCCGGATGGAGCCCCACAGGTCGGCGAGGACCGGGACGCCCTTCTTGTCGTCCATCTGGCCGAACGCGCTGATCCCGGCGAAGATGCCGGCGGCACCGGCGGCGAGCAGCAGCAGTCGGGTGGAGGAGACGGAGATGCCGAGGTCGGCGATCTCCAGCTTGCGCGAGCCACCGACACCGACCAACACGCTGCTCAGCGCGATGGCCAGGATCAGCACCAGCCGGGTGCCGATCTGCACCACCGCGAAGACCCGGCCGCGCACCTCGTCGGCCACCTCGCCACCCAGCAGCGTGGTGCCGGCCAGGAAGGCCATCCCGGCGCCGGCGCCGACCAGCACCGCGCCGACGATCGCCATGGACAGGTGGATGGCGAAGGCCAGGGTCATCACGGCGGCGCTGGCCAGCACGATGCTCATGCCGAACCAGCGACGCCGGGACATCTCCTTGACGACCATCGGGCCGAGCCCGATGCCGAGCGCCAGACCGACGAAGATGGCACCGAAGAGCAGTGAGAACGCCGCGTCGCCGGCGCCCAGCGAGTTGGCGAAGAACTTGGCAGTGCCGACCACGATGCCGCCGCCGGCGAACGCGCCGAAGATGCCCAGCACCAGGCCGCGGACGAGCGGGGTCTGACCGATGTACTTCCAACCCTCGGAGAACTGCCGGAACATGCTCTGCTCGGCACGCTCCGCCTCGCCGCGCTGCGCCTCGCTGATCTCCTTGATCCCGAACGCCACCACCAGTGCGGTGGCGAGCCGGGAGAAGGAGTTGAACCAGAGCGCGAGCTGGGCCGGCTCGGCCCAGGAGGGCAGGTCGCCGCCGACGGCACCACGGACGCCTCGGTCGAGCACGGCAAGGCCGATGGCGGCGGCGACCGGGGTGAGGCCGTACGTGGTGATCAGCGTGAGCTGGTTGGCCGCTTCCAGCCGGGCTCGCGGGATCAGGTTGGGGACCGCGGCCTCCTTGGCCGGGATCCAGAGCAGGGTGAGCGACTCGATCAGGAAGGTGGCGATCAGCGCCCAGCCGACCACCAGGCCGCCTGCCGCGCCGCTGAGGGCGTAGAGCGGAATGGAGGCGAAGAGCACGAAGCGCAGCAGGTCGCAGATGACCATCGTCCAGCGCCTGTCGAACCGGTCGGCGAAGACGCCGGCCACCGGGCCGAGCACCAGCGCGGGCAGCAGCCGGATCGCGGTGACCCCGCCGAACGCGGCGCCCTGGGCGGTGCTGCCCTGCACCTGCGAGGCGGCGAAGAGGGCGGTGGCCAGCAGGCCGAGCCAGTCGCCGAAGGAGGCCGCGCCGAGCACGATCCAGAGCCGGCGGAACGGCCGGATGCGCAGCACGGACCGAATCGCGGCATAACCGGACGGATCAACCTGACCGCCGTTGGGCTGCTTGGCGGCGTTGTCCGACTGGTCGCCCGAGCGCGACACGCCGGGCGACTCGCCGCTGTTCTGGCTTTCGATGGCCGTACCTCCACGTGCCGGCCCATCGCTGGGCACCTCCGGTGCAACACTCTAGACCCGGTGGGGGCCACCCCCCGGGCGACATTCTCCTGCTCGCTGAGCCTAGGCCGCCGGAGGTACCGGCCGCAGCCCGGACGTACGCGAGGGTATTTCGCATTCTCCGTCAGACAGTTAGCGTGCACACGTGGCCATCGAAAGCGACAAACTTCGCGAGCGCCTGGATCGGGCGACTGCCCACCTCGACCCCCCGTACGCGGTGGTCGACCTCACCGCCTTCGACGCCAATTCGGCCGCCCTGGCCGATCGCGCCGCCGGAAAACCGGTCCGCCTCGCCAGCAAGTCGGTCCGCAGCCGAGAGTTGATCAGTCGAGCCCTCGCCCGGCCCGGCTGGCAGGGCGTGATGGCGTTCACAGTGCCCGAGGCGATCTGGCTGGTCCGCGCCGGCGTCAGCGACGACGTGCTGGTCGCGTACCCGAGCGCGGACCGGGCCGCCCTCGCCGAGTTGGGGGCCGACCCCACGCTCGCCGCCGCGATCACCCTGATGGTCGACGGCACCGGTCAACTCGACCTCATCGACGCCGTCGAGCCGCCGGGGCAACGCGCCGAGCTACGGCTCTGCCTGGATCTGGACGCCTCCTGGCGACCGCTGCGCGGTCGGGTGCACGTCGGCGTCCGCCGCTCACCGGTGCACAGCGCGCGGGCAGCCGGCGCGCTCGCCGCCGCCGTCGCCGGTCGGCCCGGCTTCCGGCTGGTCGGGCTCATGTCGTACGAGGCGCAGATCGCCGGCCTGGGCGACGCGCCGCCGGGCAAGACGCTCCTGGCCGGCGCGATCAGGCTGGCCCAGCGCGGGTCGTACCGCGAGTTGCTGGCCCGCCGGGGCGCGGCGGTCGCCGCGGTACGCGAGCACGCCGACCTGGAGTTCGTCAACGGCGGCGGCACCGGCAGCGTGGCCGCGACCAGCGCCGATCCCGCGGTCACCGAGATCACCGCGGGATCGGGCCTGTACGGGCCGACGCTGTTCGACGCGTACCGCGCCTGGCGTCCCACCCCTGCGGCGTTCTTCGCCTGCGCGGTGGTCCGCCGACCGACGCCGGAGTTGGCGACGGTGCTCGGCGGTGGCTGGATCGCCTCCGGCCCGGCCGCCGACAGTCGACTGCCCCGGCCGTGGCTACCGGCGGGGCTGAAGCTGGTCGGCACCGAGGGCGCCGGTGAGGTGCAGACTCCGCTGTCCGGAGCGGCGGCGGCCGAGCTGCACGTCGGCGACCGGGTGTGGTTCCGGCACGCCAAGGCAGGTGAGCTGTGTGAACGGGTCAACGAGCTGCACCTGATCGAGGGGGACACGGTAGTGGCGACCGTCCCCACGTACCGGGGTGAGGGGCAGGCCTTCCTCTGAGACCGGACAGCCGCCCCCACCGTCGGCCGAGGCCCGCGCCCCGCGCCGACTCAGGCGGGTTGGGGCGCCTCGGCCTGCTTGCCGACTGTGGACCGGCCGTTGTCCGGGCCGTCGACCTGGCGGTGCAGGTACTCCCGGATCAGCGCCTTCGCCTCCAGCAGCACCCGCTCGTCGCCCTCGGACCTCCGGCGGAACGCGAGCTTGATCAGGGCGTCCGCCGCCTCGACCGCGATCTCCAGCACGAAGCGCAGCTTGGGCACGTCGGTGAGCCCGAAACGTTCGGTGAGCACCCGGGCCAACTGGTCGGCGATCACGCCGTTGTTGTCCCGCTGCTCGTCGAGCAGGTGCAGGTCGACCACGTCGCCGAAGTGCAGGGTACGGAAGCCGGGGACGGTGCGGTGCATCGTGATGTACTCGTCGATGCCCGCGTCGACGCCGTCCCACCAGTGGGTCATCTCGTCGGAGGCGAACCGCTCGTCGAGGCGCTGGAGGTAGGACTCCATGGTCCGCAGGGTCAACGCCTGCACAATCGCCCGCTTGTCCGGAAAGAACTGGTAGACCGACCCGATCGCCACCTCGGCCCGCTCGGCGAGCAGGGTGGTGGTCAGCCCCTCGTACCCCACCTCGTCGACGAGTTCGGCGCAGGCATCCAACATGCGCTGTACCCGCGCGACACTTCGACCTTGCACCGGTACGCGGCGCAGCGGCCCGGTCGTGGCGGCTGGTGTGGACACTCTGCGCCACCCCCCTTCGACGGATGAACATATCTCCACGTCACGAGTCCGTGACTACCGGTACAACGAGCGGATCGCAATTGCGGTATTTACCAGCTAGAACGTTCCTGATATGAAGTCAGTTCATTTTCATGAATGAGGAGCGCGCATGGCCCGCACCGCACCGCTCGGGGCTGGATGGTCCAACTGGGCCGGGAACCAGCGTGGCAGCGCCAGCGCGATCCTGCGCCCCGGCTCGCCGACCGATGTCGCAGAAGCCGTCCGAGCTGTTGCCGCCGACGGCGGTCGGATCCGGGTGACGGGCAGCGGCCACTCGTTCACCGCCGTCGCACTCGCCGACGACCGTCGGATGGACCTGTCCGACCTGGACACCCTCGTCAGCGTGGACGTCGCACACCGACTCGTCACCGTACCGGCGGGAATGACCCTGCACGCGCTCAACGGCCTGCTCGCCCGGCACGGCCTCGCGCTGCCCAACCTCGGCGACATCGACGCGCAGACCGTCGCAGGGGCGATCTCCACCGGCACCCACGGCACCGGAGCCGGCTACGGGTGCCTCTCCACCTTCGTCGAGGCGATCACAGTGGTCACCGGCACCGGCGAGGTGCTGCGTTGCTCCGCCGACGAGCACCCCGACGTCCTCGCCGCCGCCCGGGTGTCGCTCGGCGCGCTCGGCGTCCTGGTCGAGGTGACCCTGCGCTGCGTGGACGCGTTCGTCCTACGCGCCCACGAACGCCCGGCCGAACTCGCCGACGTGCTCGGCGAACTGCCCGAGCTGATCGGCCGGCACGACCACGTCGAGTTCTACTGGTTCCCGTACACGTCCCGGGTCCAGGTCAAGGCCAACGACCGGGTGCCGGCCAACGACCGGCCGCTGTCGCGCTGGCGCGGCTGGGTGGACGACGACTTCCTGTCCAACCGGGTCTTCGCCGGCGCCTGCCGACTCGGCCGGGCCGTGCCCGCGCTGGCCCCGGGCATCAGCGCGGTCTCCGCCCGTGCCCTCACCGAACGCCAGTACACCGGCCGCTCCGACCGGGTCTTCTGCACTCCGCGCCGGGTCCGCTTCGTGGAAATGGAGTACGGACTGCCCCGCGAGGCGTTGCCCGAGGCGCTCGCCGCGCTCCAGCGGATCGTGGACGGCCTGCCGTTCAAGGTGCTCTTCCCGGTGGAGGTGCGATTCACCGCCGCCGACGACATCTGGCTGTCGCACGGCTACGGCCGGGACAACGCCTACATCGCCGTGCACCAGTACGTCGGCATGCCGCACGAGCCGTACTTCCGGGCCTTCGAGCAGGTGGCCGCCGGGCTGGGCGGTCGCCCACACTGGGGCAAGCTGCACTACCGCGACGCCGCCTCGCTGGCCACTGCGTACCCCCGCTTCGCGGACTTCCAGGCCGTCCGCGACCGGCTCGACCCCGACCGCGTCTTCACCAACGCCCACCTGAACCACGTCCTCGGGGTCTGACGCCGGGGCCTGGAGATCTTGGAAGGAAACGGCCCCTTTAGGGACTGATTCCTTTCAAGATCTACGAATTTGGTTGCCAACCGGCGGCGCCGAGGGCGGCGCGGAGTTGGGTAAGGACCTCGTCCGGGTGAGCACGGATCACCCAGGCGGGAAACCGGAGTACGCGATTGCCTTCGATCCACAGATCGTTCTGGCGACGCATGTCCGCCCACCAGGCCCTCGGATCGAGATGCTGCCCGCCGTCGATCTCGACATGCACGCTCCACTCCTCGAAGTAGGCGTCGAGGTAGCGGCGACGCCCGGTCGAGTCACAGCGCACCTTCTGCCGAGTCGGCACGGGTAGCCCTGCACGACGGATCAGGCCAAGGAAGTCCAGTTCCGCCAAGGAGTGGGCACCGCCTGCGGCGTCCGCTGCCGTGGCCAGGATCAGCTGGCGACGGTGGACTCGCGGCAGCCGGTCGACGACCAGGTGCAGGTCATCGCCGGCCACGATCCGTTGCTGAAACCCAGCGGCGACGATCGCCCGCGCCTGCTGGTCATCGCCTGCCCACTGCGCGGCATCCACGATCGAACGAGCCGGCATGGTCCGCCGAGGTTGCCCGACGGCCAGCACGTCTCGGTTCGTCAGTGTCACGGTCCGGTGCACCAGCACACCCGGTGGCAGTGAGTCGCGCCGGCAGGAACCGGGTAGCACCACGTGGACCGGGCGACTTGGGAACCCCCGGAGCCCTCCGGCCTGTGCTGCGGTCAGGCCACCGAGGAGCGCCTGCGGTCCTGCGGAGAGGACGGCAACCCACTGGATTTGGCCCGCACTGACCGGACCGTTGTGCGCAATGAACACCGCTCGATGCGCCTGACGCCACATCCCGGTCGCCACCCGGTGCCGGATGGACTTGGGCGACAGGTGCTGCCTCGCCTGGTCGAGGCTCACCACATCTTCCTGATGAAAGAGCAGCCAGGTCAGCTCGTCCGCGTCGTCGCTCGGCAGCCGGCGACCCCAATCAGCCGGCGACGACACCCTTCGAAGACTCATGACCATCAAGTCTCCCCATCGCCGACCCCGCCGGCAGTCCCTGTGGACAACCGAGAGATCTTGGAAGCAAACCGCCCCTGCAGGGGCACATTCCTTCCAAGATCTCGCAGCTCCAGGGCTACTCCGTGCTGGTCGCGGCCTTGCGCGGGGCGGCCTTCTTAGCCGGAGCCTTCTTCGCCGCCGTCGTCTTCGCCGTGGTGGTCTTCTTCGCGGCAGTGGACTTGCTGGCGGCGGCCGTCTTCTTGGTGGCCGTGGCCTTCTTCGCGGGCGCCTTCTTCGCCGCCGCCTTCTTCCGCGGCGCCGGACCCTTCGCCCGCTTCTCGGCCAGCATCTCGGACGCTTCCTCAATGGTCAGCGCCTCCGGCGTCTGCCCGCGCCGCAGCGACGCGTTGAACTCCCCGTCGGTCACGTACGGGCCGAACCGGCCGTCCTTGATCACCAACGGCTTCTCGGTCGCCGGGTCCACGCCCATCTCGCGCAACGGCGGTGCCGCAGCTCGCCGTCCACGGGCCTTCGGAGCGGCCAGCAGAGCCAGCGCCTCGTCCAGACCGACAGTGAACATCTGGTCCTCGGACTCCAGCGAACGGAACTCCTCGCCCTGCTTGACGTACGGGCCGTAGCGACCGTTGTTCGCGAAGACCTCGACGCCGTCCGGCGCGACACCGATCAGCCGGGGAAGGCTGAGCAGCTTGAGCGCCTCCTCCAGGGTCAGCGAGTCCGGGGTCTGCGTACGCAGCAGCGACGACTTCCGCTCGCCGCTGGACACGTACGGCCCGAACCGGCCGGACTTGAGCACAATCGGCTCGCCGGTGCCGGGGTCGTCGCCGAGCTTGCGCTCGCCGCTGCCGCCGAGGAACAGCTCGTGCACCTTCTCCGGGGTCAGCTCGTCCGGGGCCAGGCCCTCGGGAATCGGCGCCCGGTCACCCTGGGTGCCACCCTCCTCGCCCTCGCCCGAAGCTGCGGCCGGTGCTGGCTGCTCGCCGCCGGGCAGCTCCCGTTGCAGGTACGGCCCGTAGCGGCCGACCCGCACGACGACCTCGCGGCCGTCGTCGTCGGTGAAGAGCGGGATGGAGTTGACGCTGCGGGCGTCGATGTCGCTGAGGTTCTCGGTGACCAGCTTCTTCAGCCCGCCGGAACGGGCGATGTCCTGGTCGCCGGCACCGTTGGAGCTGCCGAAGTAGAACGCCGTGAGGAAGTCGACCGCCGCGTGGTCACCGCCGGCGATCTCGTCCAGCTCGTTCTCCATGCTGGCGGTGAAGTCGTAGTCGATCAGGCGGGGGTAGTGCCGCTCCATCAGCCCGATCACCGCGAAGGCCAGGAACGTCGGGATCATCGCCTGCCCGCGCTTGGTGACGTACCCCCGGTCCTGGATCGTCTGCATGATCGACGCGTAGGTGGACGGGCGGCCGATGCCCAGCTCTTCCAGGGCCTTGACCAGCGACGCTTCGGTGTAGCGCGACGGCGGCTGGGTGTGGTGGCCCTGCGCGGCCAGCTCGTCGGCGGTCAGCGGCTGGTCCTTGACCAGGGTGGGCAGCCGGCGCTCGGCGTCCTCGGCCTCGGCGTTCTCGTCGTCGCTCGACTCGACGTAGGCGCGCAGGAAGCCCGGGTCGGTGATGGTCTTGCCGGTCGCGCCGAAGTCGGCTTCCTCCTGCGAGGTGGAGACCGCCCGGATGCGCACCGACACGCTGGAGCCGACCGCGTCGGTCATCTGCGAGGCGATGGTGCGCCGCCAGATCAGCTCGTAGAGCTTGAACTCCTCGGCGGACAGCTCCTTGGCCACCTCGCCCGGGGTACGGAAGTTGTCCCCCGCCGGGCGGATCGCCTCGTGCGCCTCCTGCGCGTTCTTCACCTTGCCGGTGTAGCGGCGCGGCTCCGGCGGAACGCTGCGCTCGCCGTACAGCTCGACGATCTGTCGGCGGGCCGCCGAGATGGCGGTCTCCGACAGGTTGACCGAGTCGGTACGCATATAGGTGATGTAGCCGTTCTCGTACAGGCGCTGCGCGGTGCGCATCGTCTGCTGCGAGGACAGGCGCAGCTTGCGGGCCGCCTCCTGCTGGAGGGTCGAGGTGATGAACGGCGCGTACGGGCGACGGCGGTAGGGCTTCTCCTCCACCCGGGTGACGGTGAACGGCCGGCTTTCCAGCCGGGCCGCGAGACCCCGGGCACCACTCTCGTCGAGGTGCACGACACCAGCGCCGGGCTTCACTCGACCGGTGGTCGGCTCGAAGTCCTTGCCGGTGGCAATCCGGTCGCCGTTCAACGCGATCAGCGTGGCGTTGAAGTTGCGCGGGCCCTCGCCGGCGTTCGCCACGGCGAGGGTGGCCAGGATGTCCCAGTATTCGGCGGTGCGGAAGGCCATCCGCTGCCGCTCCCGCTCGACCACGATGCGGGTCGCCACGGACTGCACCCGGCCCGCCGAGAGCCGCGGCATGACCTTCTTCCAGAGCACCGGGGAGACCTCGTAGCCGTACAGGCGGTCGAGGATCCGGCGCGCCTCCTGGGCGTCGACCAGGTCGCGGTCGATCTCCCGGGGGTTGGCCACCGCCGCCTGGATCGCCGGCTTGGTGATCTCGTGGAAGACCATCCGCTTGACCGGAACCTTCGGCTTGAGGGTTTCGACCAGGTGCCAGGCGATCGCCTCGCCCTCGCGGTCCTCATCCGTCGCCAGGAAGATCTCGTCGACCTCCTTGGCCAGCTTGATCAGCTTGCTGATCTGCTGCTTACGGTCGGCGGAGACGACATAGAGCGCCTGGAAGCCGTTGTCGACGTCCACCCCGAGCCGGGCCCAGGACTCGCCCTTGTACTTCGCTGGCACGTCGGCGGCATTGCGCGGCAGGTCGCGGACGTGACCGAAGCTGGCCTCCACGACGTACCCCGGGCCAAGGTAGCCCGAGATCGTCTTGGCCTTCGCCGGTGACTCGACGATGACCAGACGGGTGGTTCCAGCGTTGCTTGGCACGTCTCTCCCCGACCTCACTCCTGCTCGTGGTCTGCCGGCGCCCGGACAGCGACCGCTTTCGACCCCGCCGTCGCACCGGCGGTCCGGATGTCCAACGTAACGCGCCGCCCGCGTTTCGGGTTTCGCGGGCCGCAAACCGCTTGAAGGCGGCGGTCGAGGCCGCCCCGCCGCGCTCGGCACTGCCGGACGGCGCCACCGTACACCGTGGGTAGGGCTCGAAGCGGGTCACTGTGACGATGGCGGGCCCACTACCGAGGCGCGACCCGCCTGTTTTCCGCCTGGATCGACCCGTCGCCTGTCCGGCACCGGACAACCGACCGTCCCACCCTGGGCCGCCGCCCAAACGCGTCGATCATGGACTTGTGCTCGGCGTTTTGACCCCGGACGAGCAATACGTCCCCCACCACAACTGCATGATCGACGCGTTCAAGGGCGGGTTGGCCAGGCGTCGGCAGGCGCCGCGCTCGGCGCTCCCCCGACCAGCTCGGCGAGCCGCGCCAACCGGCGGCGGCCGGTGATCCGGTACGCCGGCCCGCCCTCACCCGGGCCGAGCAGCGTCCCAGCCAGCCCCGCCGAGGCGAGCGCCACGCCGATCGGCTCCCAGGACTCCTGGTCGTCGACGCCCAGCCGCAACAGGAAGCAGTCCGGAGGCTCCGGCGCTCCGGCGGCGGCGAGCCACAGCCGCAACCGTCGACCGGTCAGGTGGAACGCGGCCGGCGGGCGTTTCGTCGTACCGTGCAGCCAGGCGGCAGCGAGCGGCTTCAAGACCCGGGTGTACGACGTCCGAACGGCGTGTCGCGCGCCCTCGGTCGGCTCCCAGCTCGCCGCCAGGCCGCGCGACGCCAGCTCGGCGACGAGCACGTGCACCCGCCAGGCGGCGTCCACCTGCACCGAGAGCCGGGCGGTGCCGCCCATCCGGACCACCTCACCCGGCCCGGCGAGCAGCCCGGCCAGGTCGGCGACGCTCGGTTCGGCCGCGTCCGCGCCGAAGAAGACAAGTTGCCGGCCCGCGTCGTCAGTCCGGGTCGGGCCGTTCTGAGGAGAGCCGTCCTGCGCCGAACGGTTCTCTGACGCGCGGTTCTGTGACGCGCCGCCGCGGCGTCGCCCGGGAGTGGGCGTGTCTGACTCGGGCGCGGGAAACAGCGCCGGGGGCGGCTGTGCCTTCCCGGTGTCACCGAGCCCGCTCAGCGACACTCCGGCACCTCGTCGAATGCCTGTTTCAACTCCTCGGAGTTGAGCTTGCTGGTGTCCAGCGCGCTGGCGTCGTACTCCTTGTTGAGGGTCTCCACGGCGGCCCGCACGCCGTCGTAGAAGGCCGTCGGCTCGCCGGTGCCCAGGCCGTCGATGGTGTCCCGGGCGCGACCGTACGCGTCCCGCATCTTCCCCAGGGAGCTGCGGAAACCCGCGGAGATGGTCTCGCCGTTGTCGGCCTCCGGGATGCCCGCCTTCTCCACCTTGCGGCGCGCGGCCTCGCTGGCCTGCTCGGCCCCGTCGAAGAGCCGCACCAGGTTCTCCTTGGCCTGCGCCGGCGTGGTCTGCGCGGTCATCTGCTCGTCGGTGCTGCTGGTCAGCTTGCTGATCTCGGAGCGCCACGGGGTGAGGGCGCCGCAGACCGAGGCCGCCCAGGCCCGTGAGCTGGGGCCTCCGCCGCAGCCGGCCAGGGCGACGATCGTGGCCAGGACCACCGTGAGCTTTCCGGCGGCAGACGCCCGGCACGTACGCATGCGTTGCAGCGTACGGCCTTTGGCCAGGTGTGGCATCGGGCCGGACGGCCGGGGTCCCCGGTCGACGGGCTACGTCGACCGGGGACCCCGGGCCGTTCCTGGGTCAGGCGTTGACCGTCTCCGGGCGGTGATCGGTGCTGCCCGCGCCGGTGTTGCCATCGGCGTCCGAGTCGGACATCGCGATGCCCTTGCGCTTGCTGAACACCACCGACGCCACGATGATCGCCGTCGCGACCAGCGCGATGGTCACCCGCAGGCCGACGTTGCGCTCGTCGCCGACGCTCCAGGCCACCACGGCGGGTGCGATCAGCAGCGATACCAGGTTCATCACCTTGATCAGCGGGTTGATCGCCGGGCCGGCGGTGTCCTTGAACGGGTCACCGACGGTGTCTCCGATGACAGTGGCGGCGTGCGCCTCGGAGCCCTTGCCGCCGTACGCGCCGTCCTCGACCAGCTTCTTGGCGTTGTCCCAGGCCCCACCGGAGTTGGACAGGAACACCGCCATCAGGGTGCCGGCACCGATCGCCCCGGCCAGGTACGCCGCGAGCGCGCCGGGCCCGAGGCCGAAGCCGACAGCGATCGGGGCCAGGATGGCGAGCAGGCCGGGGGTCATCAGCTCGCGCTGCGCGTCCCGGGTGCAGATGTCGACGACCTTGCCGTACTCCGGGCGCTGGGTGCCGTCCATGATGCCGGGCAGCTCACGGAACTGCCGGCGGACCTCCATCACCACGGCACCCGCCGAGCGGGACACCGCGTTGATGGCCAGCCCGGAGAAGAGGAAGACCACCGCCGCGCCGATGATCAGGCCGACCAGGTTGCGCGGGTTCGCCACGTTCAGCGAGTTGAGGATCTCCGTACCGACATCACCCACGCCGGCGGTCGCGTAGGCGCTGCGGAGCGAGTCGGTGTACGAGCCGAACAGCGCGGTCGCGGCGAGCACCGCCGTGGCGATCGCGATGCCCTTGGTGATCGCCTTGGTGGTGTTGCCCACCGCGTCCAGCTCGGTGAGCGTGCGAGCGCCGTGCTCGTCGAGGTCACCGGACATCTCGGCGATGCCCTGGGCGTTGTCGGAGATCGGCCCGAAGGTGTCCATTGCCACGATCACGCCGACAGTGGTGAGCAGGCCGGTGCCGGCCAGCGCCACAGCGAACAGCGACAGCGTGATGGAGCTGCCGCCGAGGAGGAACGCCCCGAAGACGCCGGCGCCGATGAGCAGCGCCGAGTAGACCGCCGACTCCAGGCCGATGCTGATGCCGGCCAGGATCACGGTGGCCGCACCGGTCTGCGAGCTCTTGACGATGTCCTGCACCGGGCGCCGGTTGGTCTCGGTGAAGTAGCCGGTCAGCGCCTGGATCGCGGCGGCCAGCACGATGCCGATGACCACTGCGCCGATGGCGACCAGCCGGGGGTTGCCGGGCGCGTCGGTGAGCCCGCTGTCGAACTCGCCGAAGGTCGCCGGGAGGTACGCGTAGGCGGCGATCGCCACCAGCACCGCGGAGAGCACCGCCGACAGGTAGAAGGCCCGGTTGATCGCGGTGAGGGCGTTGCGGTCGGTCGCGCGCAGCCGGGTGATGAAGACGCCGACGATCGCGATGAGCACGCCGATGGTGGAGATGATCAGCGGAAAGACGAGGCCCTCCTCGCCGAACGCGGCGCGACCGAGGATCAGCGCGGCGACCAGCGTCACCGCGTACGACTCGAACAGGTCGGCGGCCATGCCGGCGCAGTCCCCGACGTTGTCGCCCACGTTGTCGGCGATGGTGGCGGCGTTGCGCGGGTCATCCTCGGGGATGCCCTGCTCGACCTTGCCGACCAGGTCGGCGCCGACGTCGGCGGCCTTGGTGAAGATGCCACCGCCGACCCGCATGAACATCGCGAGCAGCGCGGCGCCGAAGCCGAAGCCCTCCAGCACTGTCGGCGCGTCACCCCGGTAGAGCAGGACGACCAGCGCGGCACCGAAAAGGCCCAGGCCGACGGTGAAGAAGCCGACGACACCACCAGTCCGGAACGCGATCTTCATGGCGGCCTCGCGGCCGCCTGCCCGCTCCCTCGCGGCCGCGGCCACGCGCAGGTTGGCCCTGGTGGCCAGCCACATGCCCGCGCCGCCGATGAACGCGCTGAACAGGGCGCCCACCACGAAGAAGAGCGAGCGGCCGATCTTCACCGCCAGCTCACTGCCGTCGGTGTCGTGCACCGGAAGCAGGAAGAGCAGCACGACGGCGATGACGACGAAGATCGCCAGGGTGCGGAATTGCCGGAGCAGGTAGGCCGAGGCGCCCTCCTGGACGGCCGCCGCAATCTCCTGCATTTTCTCGGTGCCCTTACCAGCGGCCAGCACCGTTTTTGTCAGGGCGGCAGCGAAACCGAGCGCCACCAGCGCGACAACCGCGGCGATGACGACGTAGGTGACATTGCTTCCGGTAAGGGAAAGCCCGCCGCCGTCGGCGGCCAAGGTCTCGGACATCTGTGTCCTCCTGTTACCGAACAATCGCGCCGGTGAGTGGAGACGCACTGACCGACGCCTGGATGCGGACTCGCAAGCGCGCGCCAACCCATCAGCGGACCAGCGATGAACACCCATACCCGCTGGCTGCGGGATAGGTCACTTGCTGACAACCCGGGTACTGTAGCCCTCCGCAGTGTTGGAGGTCACACCCAGGTGGCACCGTGTCGCGATGATCTTCGTCGCTGTGTTATGAAACGAAATCTGATATAGGGCCCGATCCATGCAAAGAAGGCCGCATCCCCAGCAGGGGACGCGGCCTACGCAGCGGAACTGGGTCAGCGGCCGACCGGCCACACCATCCGTACCTCGGTGCCGATGCCCTCGTCGACAGGGCGCACCTGGAGGTCCTCGACGAAACCGGCGAGCAGCGCGAAGCCGACGCCGGTGGTCAGCGCCTCATCGGTCAGCGACTCGTTGGCCAGCTCGTCCGGCGGCAGCGCGGTCAGACCGATACCCGCCTCGATCGGCGCCCGGTCCACCACCCGCACGGCGTACGAGCCGCCGTCGGACATCTCCACCAGCACCGGGTCGGCCAGGCCGTACTGCCGGTGCAGGGCCACCGCGCGCGTGCACGCCTCACCGATGGCCAGGCGCACCTCGTCCAGCAGGTCCTCCCGCACGCCGGCCCGCCGGGCGACGGCGACGCCGACCAGGCGGGCGGTGCGCACGTGCACCGGGGCGGGCGAGAACGAGAGCTTGACTGTCGCCATCACGCGCCGGCGCCCGCCGAGTCGGCGCTGATCGCCGCGTCGACCGTCGGGTGCAGCGGAAACACCTGGTCCAGCGCGGTGATCCGGAAGATCTTGAGCAGCGGCTCCTTGTCGCAGACCAGCGCGAACGAACCGCTCGCCGAGCGGAGCCGCTTGAGCGCGCCGACCAGCACGCCCAGCCCGGTGGAGTCGAGGAAATCCACCCGACCGAGGTCGACCACCACGTGACGAGCACCACCGTCGATCAGCTCGAGGAGTCGTTCACGGAGCCGGGGCGCGGTGTAGACGTCCACCTCACCACCGACCTCGAGCACCGTGTGCTCGCCCACGGTGCGGGTCGCCAGTGACAGCTCCATCGGTCCTCCTCGCCAGAGCCGTAAACTCTCGTGGGCATCTAACCACTACCGCCGGGACGGCCTGCGGAGGCCAGCGGCGGCTTCCCCTTACCCCGGTGTCCGACTTTTCATCTCCGAACACCAGTGCGAGAGTGCAGGGCGTGACCTCCGACGACTTCAGCTCCGCGCGCCACACGCCGCGCCGCGACCTGGAGTCGTCGTCCGCGGCCACCGTATCCGCTGGTCCCGGCCCCGGGCCAACGCCGGCCGACCTGCTGCGCCGGCTACGCGCCCGGGGCGCCGCCGACCCGGTCACCCACGTCGAGCGGGTGCCGGCCCGCGCCGGGGTGCCCGCGCCGTGGCCGTCGTGGGCGTCGGCGGAGTTGCGCGCGGCGTTCACAGGGCGTGGCGTTGTCGCGCCCTGGCAGCACCAGGCCGAGGCGGCCAACCTGGCGTACGAGGGCCAGCACGTGGTCGTCGCCACCGGCACCGCGTCCGGCAAGTCGCTGGCGTACCAGCTGCCCGCCCTGGCCACAGTGCTCGCCGATCCCCGGGCCACGGTGCTCTACCTGGCGCCGACCAAGGCGCTCGCCGCGGACCAGTTGCGCGCCGTCGCCGCGCTGGAGCTGGAGGGCGTACGCCCCGCCTGCTACGACGGGGACACCCCGCGCACTGAGCGGGAGTGGATCCGCCGGCACTCCCGGTTCGTGCTGACCAACCCGGACATGCTGCACCACGGCATCCTGCCCGGGCACGCCCAGTGGTCCGGCTTCCTGCGCCGACTCGCGTACGTGGTGATCGACGAGTGCCACACCTACCGGGGCGTGTTCGGCTCGCACGTCGCGCACGTGCTGCGTCGGCTGCGTCGGCAGTGCGCCCGGTTCGGGGCCACCCCGGTGTTCGTGCTCGCCTCGGCCACCTCCGGCGACCCGGCCACCGCGGCCGGACGGCTGACCGGCCTGCCGGTGACAGCTGTCACCGAGGACGCCTCCCCCCGGGGTGGTGTGACCTTCGCACTCTGGGAACCGCCGCTGCTGCCACCCGACTCGTCGGCCTCCTCCCCGGTGCCGCCGCAGGCGACGGGCGACCACGACGAGCTTCACCAGGTCCGCCGGTCGGCGCTGCGCGAGACCGCGGACCTGCTCGCCGACACGGTCGCCGAGGGGGTACGCACCCTCGCGTTCGTCCGCTCCCGCAAGGGCGCCGAGGTGGTGGCCGCCAACGCGCGTCGAGCGCTGGACGACGCCGTTCCGGGGCTCGGCGACCGGGTGGCCGCCTACCGGGGCGGCTACCTGCGGGAGGAACGGCGCGAGCTGGAACGGGCCCTGCTGCACGGCGATCTGCTCGGCCTGGCCTCCACCAACGCGCTGGAGCTGGGCGTGGACCTGGTCGGGCTCGACGCGGTGCTGATCTGCGGCTACCCGGGCACCCGGGCGTCGCTGTGGCAGCAGGCGGGCCGCGCCGGGCGTTCCGGGCAGGAGGCCCTCGCGGTGCTGGTGGCCCGGGACGACCCGCTGGACACCTACCTGGTGCACCACCCGGAGGCGATCTTCGGTGCGCCGGTGGAGGCGACTGTCCTCGACCCGGCCAACCCGTACGTGCTGGCACCGCAGCTCGCCTGCGCCGCGGTGGAGGCGCCGCTCACCCCGGCTGACCTGGCGCTCTTCGGCGAGGGGGCGAAGGAGGCGGTCGACGAGCTGGTCGCGGCGGGGGCGCTGCGGCAGCGGCCCACCGGTTGGTACTGGCGGCACCGGGAGCGGCCCGAGGTGGACCTGCGCGGCGAGGGGGGCGCCCCGGTCGCCGTTGTGGAGTCGTCGACGGGCCGGCTGCTCGGCACTGTCGACGGCGGTTCCTCGCACTTCCTGCTGCACTCCGGCGCGGTCTATCTGCACCAGGGCGTCTCGTACGTGGTGGACCAACTGGACCTGGCCGACGGTTGCGCGCTGGTGCGCGCCGAGGAGCCGGACTGGTCCACCCACGCCCGCGACGTCACCGACCTGTCCGTGGTGTCGGTGCGCTCCTACGTGGATGCCGGGCCGGTCGGCATGTTCCTCGGCGAGGTGGATGTGACCAGCCAGGTGGTGTCGTACCAGCGGCGGCGGATCGCCACCGGCGAGGTGATCGACACCCGGCCGCTCGACCTGCCCAGCCGGGAGCTGCGCACGGTGGCGGTCTGGTTCACCCTGTCACCGCAGTCGTTGGCCCTCGCCGGGGTCCAGCCGGCCGACGTGCCGGGTGCGCTACACGCCGCCGAACACGCCGCGATCGGCCTGCTGCCGCTGATGGCAACCTGCGACCGGTGGGACATCGGCGGGCTCTCCACCGCGCTGCACCCGGACACCGAGGCGCCGACCGTCTTCGTCTACGACGGGCATCCGGGTGGCGCCGGGTTCGCCGAGCGGGCGTACGGGACGGCGGCGGCGTGGCTGCGGGCCACCCGGGACGCTATCGCGGAGTGCGGCTGCGAGGCCGGCTGCCCGTCCTGCGTGCAGTCACCGAAATGCGGCAACGGCAACAATCCCCTCTCCAAGCCGGACGCGATCCGGGTGCTCGACGTGGTGTTGACGAACCTGCCGGACTGAGCGGCTTGCATGAATCGGCATGGCACGGGGCACAATGATGTGGGAGCGCTTCCATCGATGCCCATGTTGCCGACCGCCCCCGTGCCCGAGGAGAAGCTGTGGCCGACACCATCGCCGAAACCGTCGACCTGCTCTACACCATCGACCAGGACAATCTCACCCTCGACCAGCAGATCGCGCTGGGGTCGGCACTGGCCGCCCTGGCTCAGGCGGAACGGCTGGAACAGATCAACGAGCGGCTGCGCGGCATCCACCAGGTGCTGAACACCTGGGCGCTGCGGGCCGCGACCTCCGTCGACAGTCGCTGAGGTCTCCCGGGAGTGATCCTGCTAGGGCACCAGTGATCACTCCGTGCTGGGTAGTCGTCAGGCGACCCCGACGGCTACCCAGCAGCAACTGATCATGGATAGCAGGGGGCGCGACGGTTGTCGGGCTGTGCGAGACTCCGGCGCACCAATCCCGGAGGAGTTCAGATGCAGCTCGACAACTTGCAGGGCCAGCACCAGTTCCACATCCGTCAGCGACTTCGCATGATGGTCAACCAGTACGAGGTCCGGGCGGTCTCTCCCGACGGCACCGAGGGTGAGCTGCTGGCGTTCGCGCAGCAGAAGCGGCTCGCCTTCAAGGAGCAGGTGACCATCTACACGGACGACTCCAAGCAGCAGCCTCTGCTCGGCTTCAAGGCCCGCCAGCGCATCGACCTCGGCGCCACGTACGACGTCACCGACGCGGCTGGCAACCCGATCGGCCTGTTCCGCAAGGACTTCGCCCAGTCGCTGCTGCGGTCCACCTGGCACGTGGAGCAGGGCGGCCTGCCGCAGGTGACGGGCCAGGAGCGAAGCATGCCGGTGGCACTGCTGCGTCGATTCGTCGACTCGCTGTCCTGGCTGCCGTACCACTTCGACTTCACCGCGGGCGGCCAGCCGGTCTTCACCGTGGTCAAGAAGTGGGGCCTGCGCGACAAGTACATCGTCGAGGTGCAGAACCCGCAGATCGACCGTCGTCTGGTCATCGCGATGGCCGTCGCCCTCGACGCGCTCCAGGCCCGCTGACACACCCGGCCCGGACCAGGGCGGTGCGGCGATGCTCCGCGGTCGCCGTCACGGCCACCCATTCCTCGGCTGCCGGCCGGGACCTGGACCTCGACCAGTCCCGGCCGGCGGGCCGTGGGCTCCCCGACTTCCGGGCGGCAGGCCGTTGGACCACACGTTCGGTCGGCAGGCCGTCGGGCCGCGTTTTCGGGCGGCAGGCCGTTGAACCGTCTTTGGGGGCGGCAGGCCGATGGTGCTCGGCCCCCCGGTCGGGGTCCGCTCCCCCTGTGGAGCTGATGTCGTAAACGCATCACGCCTGATGTCGAAAACGACTCAGCTCCACAGCGCCCACCAATCCCACGAGGGCCCTGGCTCCTTCAGCCACGCACCGGGCCGGCGCGGGCGCTCGCCGCGGCCACCCGGGTCAGCCCGGGTAGTGGCGTGAACGCCACCTCGACCGTCACCAGCAGGTCCAGCCCGTCGAGGTGACAGCCGACCAGCCGGCCATCGTTGCGACCGGCGAGGTCCGCGGCGGACGCGCAGGCCACCGCGTCGCCGTCGAGTGCCCGGGTTGCCCCGGCCAGCGCGCCGAGGTCGGCTGCTACCGCCGCCCGTTGGCTCGCCATCCCGGCGGCGACGATGGCGGCGCCGAACGTTCCGAACACCACGAAGACGAGCCCCATCGCCAGCAGCAGGACCGTCGCTCCACCTCGCTCCGGGCCCGGCCGACCGTCAAGGAGCCCTCCGGCAGCGGGTTCGCGACCGGAGCGGGGTGATGGATCGCCAGCTCGTCGCACTACCCACTCCCCTCGTGAGCGCCCGGTTCGACCGCGGCGACGGCGGTGGCGACCACTGTGATTCGCGGTAGCCGGCCGCCCAACGTCCGGACGGGTGCCCGTACCGTCGCCTGCACCCGGTCGCCGTCGACGGACACCGACACCGCTGCCCCCGGCGGTGCCGCGCGACCACCCTCCGCGCTGCCGTCCGCGCCCCGGGCGGCGGCGAGCGCCGCCTCCCGGGCCGCGTGCAGACAGCCCGCCTGTGCGCTGACGGCGTTGACCGCGGTCAGGCCGGCCAGCAGAAGCAGGAGCAGCGCCGGCAGGCCGGCCGCCAGTTCGGCGGTGAAGGAACCCCGGTCCCCGCCAACCGCCCGCGCGAGCCGGTCCCCGCCAACCGCCCGGGCGAGGACGCGAAGTCTCCGCCCGCCGCGTGCCGCCGGCCCGGTAACGCCCGATCCTGAGTCGCGGCCGACCTGCCGGCGCTCGGTCACTTCAGTGCCCGGTCAATGACGGCGGTCAGCGCCGACTGGACGTTGCCGGAGGTCAGCACCTTCAACAGGATGCCGGCGAAGGCGACCGCGGCGAGGGTGCCCACGGCGTACTCGGCCGTGTTCATTCCGGCATCGCCGCGCAGGCGAGCGATGAGTTTGCGCATGATTGTTTCCCTTCTCGATGGGTCAGAGCACGTCGCCGAGAACGGCGACGATCACCGGCACGAGGCCGGCGAGAATGAACGCCGGCAGGAAGCAGAGCCCCAGCGGCAGGACGATGAGCACACCTGCCCGGCGGGCCGATGCCTCGGCAGCGGTGGCCCGGTCGGCGCGCAGGTCGTCGGCGAGCCGGGTCAGTGCGCCGGCCAGGGCGGCACCGCTGTTGGCCGAGCGCAAGGCCGCCGCTGTCAGGCGCTCGGCGCCGGGCACTCCGTCCAACGCGGACCATGCCTCCGCTGGGCCACCACCCAGCAGCAGCGTGCGGCCGACCCGGGCCAACCGGCCGGCGAGCGGCCCGTCCAGCGCCTCGGCGACGGCCAGCACCGAGCGGTCCACCGGCGCGCCCGCCCGCATCGCCGCGGCCAGGAGATCGGCGCCGAGCGGCAGGTCGGCGGCCTCCTGCTGCCGCCGCTTGCGCACGGCGGGCGGTTCGATCCGCCGCAGCAGGACGTCGAGCAGGAACGCGGCCGGGAGAGCGCAGAGCAGCCCGAGCCAGCCCTCGACGACGATCGCCACGGCAGTCCCACCCAGCACCGCCGCGAGCCGGATCACGTCCGGCGGCCGCCGCCGCCGGCTCGCTGAGCCGGGCTGGTTCGCCGGGCCCGGCTGGCTGGCCGAGCTGCGTTGGCTGGCCGAGCTGGGCTGGCCCGCCGAGCTGGGCTGGCCCGCCGAGCTGGGCTGGCCGGCTCGCTTCCGGGGCGTCATCCGGCCCGTCCCGGTGTCGCGCCCAGCCGTTCCGCCCAGAGGAGGCCCACGACCTGCAGGGCGACCGCAGCGACCGCGCAGGCGCCGCCGACCGTGCTGTGCAGGAGCACCGCCATGGGGTCGACGCCGATGCCGTACCCGAGCCCGATCCCGCCAATCGGCAACGCCGCCAGTAGCCAGGCCGTGGCCCGGGCACCGGCCGCCTGAGCCGCCGCTGCGGCCAGACCCCGGTCGGTCGCCCGAGCGTCCGCCTCGATTCGCTCCACGAGCTCCGCCAGCGGCGCGCCGGTCCGGTCGGCCAACCGCACCGCCGCCGAGGTCAGCTGACGTAGGCGGTTTGCCCCGTCACTCTCGACGGCCGTGACGTCGAGCGCGTGTGGGACGGGCAGGCCAGCCCGCAAATCCGCCGCGAGGCCGCAGAGCTGGTCCAGCCCACGTCGTCGGTCCCGCTCGGCGCTCCGGTTCACTCGCCAGCGCAGCGCGGCGCGCACGGCCAGCGTGCCGTAACCGGCCAGCGCGACCGCGGCCACCGGACCGCCGACCACGGCACCTACACCGCCACCGAGCAGACCGACCACTGGCAGCACGCGGGCCGTCGATCGCGAGATGCGCACCGACGGAGGCGTGCCCGGCGTTCTGTCGGTCGGGCCGACGCGCCCGTGGTCGCGGCAATCGGCGATCGGGCACTCGTCGGCCGCCGCCACGGCGGACGCATCGCCCCGACAGCCAGCGTCCAGGTCACCGCGCCCATCGGCGGTTGCCAGGCCGCAGACGTCGTTCCGACCGTCCATGTCCAGACCGCTGACACCGATCGTGGTCGTTGCCGCCGACGCGCCGGGCCGTTGTCCGGCATCGAGCGTGGTGGGGGCCACCTCCGGCCGGGCGGTGCCGGTCGGGCGTCGCGGATCCCGACGGGCCGGCGGGCGCGTCGGGCCTTCCGGACGCGTGAATCCACCTGCCGCTTGCGGCCACCTCGGGCTACGGGTCACGTCCCGGTCGGGCCAGCCGAGTGCCGTCCGCCCACCGCTGGAACCCGCGGTGGTTCCCGACTCGAACGCGATGCCGACCGGACGACCCGAGGTCGGGGCAGCGCCGGTGCCGTCCACCGGCTCGTCCGGCGTGCGACCGAGTTCCCTGATCCACTGCACCAGGGCGTCATCCGGATCGGCACCGCCGCCCCTCCGTCCCGGTGCCAGCACGCGACGTCGACGGGCCCGGATGCTCCGCACGGGCCACGCCACCAGGGCAGCGGCGACCAGGAGCAGTGCCGCCGCCACCATCGTCTCGGCAATCATGCCGGACCCGCCGATCCGGGCCACGGCTCGCTGAGGATGGGCGGCACCGCCACCCCACGTTCCCGCAGCAGCGCCCCGAGGGCGCGGGCGGCGAGCCCGAGCCCACTGCCGCGCACCCAGGCGGGCACCACGGTCACCATCCGTTCAGGCCCCTCGGGCAGCAGCAGGCAGACCGACTCCAGGACGCGACCCCGGTCGCTGCGTCGCACCTGGAACAGCACCTGCAACGCGGCGGCCACCTGGGCGTGCAGCGCGGCGCGAGGCAGCCCACCCAACATGCCCAGGGCCTCCAACCGGGCCGGCACATCGGCCGGCGTGTTGGCGTGCAGCGTGCCGGCACCCCCGTCATGGCCGGTGTTGAGCGCGGCCAGCAGGTCAACCACCTCACCGCCCCGGCACTCCCCGACCACCAGCCGGTCCGGGCGCATCCGCAACGCCTGTCGGACCAGGTCCGCCAGGCTGACCACGCCCGTCCCCTCCACATTGGCGGTACGCGCCTGGAGCCCCACCACGTGCGGATGCCCCGGACGGAGCTCGGCGGCGTCCTCCACCAGCACGATCCGTTCGGTGGCCGGCACCATTCCCAGCAGGGTGTTGAGCAGGGTCGTCTTGCCCGACCCCGTGCCCCCGGTCACCAGGTACGCCAGCCGGGCCGCGACGACTGCGGCAAGTAGTGGTGCCAGCGGTCGCGGCACGGTGCCCTGACGCACCAACTCGTCGAGAGTGAACGGCCGGTGTCGGAAGGTCCGCAGGGACAGGTAGGGACCTTCGGTCGCCACCGGCGGCAGCACGGCGTGCAGTCGGGTGCCGTCGGGAAGCCGCGCGTCCGCGTACGGGGAGCCGTCGTCGAGCCGGCGCCCCGCGCTGGCGATCAGCCGCTGCGCCAAACGGCGGACGTCCTCCACCGAGCCCAGGGGGACGGCGACCTGGTGCAGCCCCGACCCGCGGTCGACCCAGACCCGCGCGCCGTTGACGAGGACGTCGGTGACCTCCGGGTCGGCGAGCAGCGGAGCCAACGGCCCGGCGCCGACGAGGTCGTCGCGCACCCGGTCGGCGATCCGCAGCATGGCGGTGTCACCGAGCACCGCGGCGGCGGGCTCGGCCCGTACAGCGGAAACGATTGCCGCCGCGGTGACCGGGGTGGTGGCGGCGGCGATCCGTTGCCGTACCCGGGCGGCGAGCGTGCCGTCCTCCGGCCCGGCGGTCATGCCGCACCCGTAGCCGGCACGCCGGTGAGGTCAGTGACGATCCGTTGGCAGAGCGCGGCCAGTGGGCCCTTGCCCCCGGCGGCCGGCGCCTCGCCCCGTTCCAGCCCCCGGCAGAGCCCCGGCTCGGGGCGCAGCGTGCCGGCCAGCGGGAGACCCAGCGCGCGTGCCACCTCGGTCGCTCGCAGCCGCCCCGGGGCGGGCCCGCGCACCACCACCGAGAGCGCAGCACAGTGCGGGGCGGCCGCAGCCACCACCCGAGTGGCCGCCGCAGTGGCCCGCAACTCGGCCGGCACGACGACGAACGCCTGGTCGGCGGCTTGCAACGCCACTACGGCCGCGTCGTCCAACTGTCGGGGCAGGTCGATCACCACGAAGTCCCGCCCGCGCCGGGCCGCGTCGACGGTCGCCGCCATCGCCGTCGCCGGCAACGCCAGCATCTCGCCGCGGTCCCAGGAGAGCACCACGAGATCACCCCGGCTGGGCAGGGCCTGCACCAGCGCCGGGGCGTCCACCCGCCCGTCGGCGCTGGTGAGCGACGGCCAGCGCAGGCCTTCTAACTGCTCCCAGCCGAGCACGAGGTCGAGGCCACCACCGAGCGGGTCGGCGTCGACCAGCAGAGTGCGTAGTCGGGCCCGGGCGGCGGTCACCGCAAGGCCACCGGCGAGCACACTCGCGCCCGCACCGCCCCGACCACCAAGGACCGCGACGACCCGGGCGCCGACGCCGGCCGGACGGTCCGGGTCATGCTCGGCGAACCGATCCACCAGCCACGGCTCCGCAGCCGGCAGCGTGGCGACGTGCTCGGCCCCGATCAGCTCGGCGATCTGCCAGCCGGGGTCGAGCTGACCCGCCCGGCCGAGCAGCACCAGCCGGGGCCGCTGCGGCAACCGGGCGCGCAGGCACGCCTGCGCCTGGTCGGCACCGAGTAGCACCAGGGGTGCGGGAAGCCAACGGGTACGGGCAGCCGCTGGGTCGCGGGCAAGCTCCACCTCGGTCCCGCCGACGGCGGCGAGCCGGAGCACATCATCGAGAAGATCGTCGTCGCCGGTGACGACCAGCGGGAGCCGGCGGATCGGCGGAACCGAGGTACGGGGTGGCATCGCGGCCTCCAGCGGTCGGGCTGTGGTATGCCGCCGACCCTGCTCGGATTCCGCCCCGTGAGCCGCCCCGATGTCGTTGCCTGTGGACAACCTGGTGGGCTGTGGAAAACCCCCGCTGAGACAGTTGATCTGCTACGAGCGCGGGCAACTCCGCAGCTACTGCCGCTGCGGGAAAGACATCGGGGCCGCTCCCGGAAGGAGCGGCCCCACACCTCGGCGGTCAGCCGACCCGGTCGGTCCAGGCGGCATCGAGGATCACCTTGTACGAGCTGATCCGCACGGGCGACAGCGTCAACCGCTCATGAGCGAGCAATTCGCCCGTCTTCGGATCGAAGACCAGAAGAGATTGCGCATCGTGTTCGCGGTCGTCGAAGGTGACGGCGACTCCGCTCCGACCGGCGCGGTCCGTGACCTGCCCCCGCCAGCGGAAGCCGGGCACGTCGGCGAGGACCCGCAGGACCGCCGCTCGGGTCGCACGCGGAACGACGTACCGGCCGTAGAGCGTGCTGACCTCCTTGCTCGCCGCCCCTGCGCCGTACTCGACCTTCAGCAGTTCCCGCAGCTCGGTCGGGACAGCCGTCGGTGGGCTGTGGTCCATGGGCGGCAGCGGATACCTGTTGGGAGCGGGGGTGCTGCCGACCGCTGGCTGCGAATCGAGTCTGCGCTGCCAGTAGGTCCGTGACTCCTGATCGGGGTACTGCGGCTCGAGCTGGGTGTTGGCCTGGCTACCGGTCCCGTCGGCGGCCTGCCAGACCTTCGTCTCGTCGGCGAAGGCGACGTGGTGGCGGCCGTCGGCCGAGGTCATCACCGGGTCGCCCCACACCTTCGTGTGGTGGTACATGTAGCGCCCGCTCTGATGGTCGTACCCCGCATCTTTGATCTTGTCGGCCAGCAGGCGAAGCTGCGTGCCCGCCGCCGGCGGATCCGCGTCGAACTGGTACGCGACCGGCACGAGCACTGTGCCCGTCGCCGACCCCGGGGTGTCCGGTGTGGCCGCATCGAACGGCTGGAGCGCCGCCACGGCACCGGCCGCGACCGCGAGCGTGCCGGCCGTGAGGACCAGCCGGCGGGTCGGGCGTACGCGACGACGCACGGCGACCGTTTCGGTAACGCTGGCGCGGTCGATCAGCTCGCGCGCCGAGACCAGCGGCGGCCCGACGGCGGCGTTCCGGGCCGGGTCGGCCGGGCCCAGAAGAGTACGGGTGCGCTCTGTTCCGGACATCACAGATCCTCTCGAATGGTCGCCAACACCGGCCGACGCCGGGTCTGCGCGGGCCGGTCTGACATTGCTGAGGCAAGACGACGGCGGGCGCGATGCAGGCGCACTGCGGCGGTCGCCCCGGTGCAACCGAGAACCTTGGCCGCCTCGGACACCGTCAGCTCCTCCCAGCCGACCAGCCGGAGGATTTCCTGGTCGAGGTCGTTGAGGGTGGCCATCGCGGTCCAGAGGTCGGCCACTCCGACGCTCGTGTCTGCACCCGACGATCCGGCCAGTCGCTCGAGGTCGACATCGGTGATCGGAAGGAGGTCCGGGGCGCTACGTCGCGACCGCCACTGGTTCGCCAGAAGGCGCCGGGCCACCCCGTACAGCCAGGGCAGGCTGCGGTCCGGCACCTCGACGCGGCGACGCCAGGCGACGACGAAGACCTCCTGGGCAAGCTCCGCCGAGGCATCCAGGTCAACAAGCCGGCGCAGGCCGTATCGGACTATGTGCTCGTACTCGGCGGCGTAGAGACTGGTGAACCAGCCCTCGTCCCGCTTCTTTGGTGGACCCACCCGAACCCCCATTGCCTCGGCGACTCTCACAGTGGCTTGTGTCGCTGAGGGCCCCGGGATTACCGCCCGGGCGGGAAACGAACGCTGCGGTCAGTCGTCGATCGCCTGGTAGACGGTGGTCCAGAAGTCGTGCCACATCGGGAGCTGCTGGTCGCCCGCGTGCGCCCGCTGCATGAACACGATCGTCGTCAGGTCCTCGGCGGGGTCGTTGTACCAGGCCGTGCCGTAGAAGCCGGGCCATCCGTAGCTGCCGACCGAGGGCCCGAGGTGCGTACGGCGGGTCCGGACCGACATTCCGAACCCCCAACCGATGGCGTCGAAGTATCCCGGCCAGAACCCGGAGATGGCCTTCTGCGTCGGGGTCAGGTGGTCGCTCGTCATCAGCGACACAGCCGGCCGCGACAGCACCCGCTCGCCGCGGTGGGCGCCGCCCGCGAGCAGAGCCGAGGCGAAGGCGAGATAGTCCTGGGCGGTCGAGACGAGCCCGCCGCCACCGGACTCGAACACCCGCGGTCGACCGAACCGCCCGTCGGGAGCGTCTTCGACAACCGGCTCGCCGGTGGCGGCGTTGTCCTGCTCGTACGCCGTCGCGAACCGACCGATGTTCTCGCTGCCCACGTTGAAGGCGGTGTCGGCCATCCCCAGTGGCTTGCAGACCCGCTCACGGATGGCATCCCCGAAGGACATGCCGGTCGCCCGGGCGATGAGCACGCCGGTCACGTTGGCGGCGGCGTCGTACATCCAGCGTTCACCTGGCTGGTGGACGAGCGGAAGGTCACCGAGCTGGCGGATCCACTCGTCCGGCGACTGATATTCGAGTGCGTTCAGCGCGTCGGCGATCGGCACCGTTCCCGGCTCGGCGGGGACCATGCCGGTGCCAAGGGTGCCGTCCAGGACGTCCCGCAACGTTATCGGGCGTTCCGCCGGGACGGTGTCGTCCAGTGGGCCGTGGGGATCGGCGAGCACTGTCATGTCCGCCAACTCTGGGAGGAGATCGTCGACCGGGTCGTCGAGGCGGAGGGTGCAGTCCTCGACGAGGGTCATCGCACACGCGGCGACGATCGGCTTCGACATCGAGCCCAGGCGACAGATCGTGTCGACCGCCATCGGTGTCTGCGACCCTGCGCCCTCGAACGCGAGATGACCCGCCGCCTCGACGTGCACCTCGCCGTGCCGGGCGAGGACGACCACCATGCCCGGGACGAAGGCGGACTCGACGTGGCGCTCAAGCAACCCTTGCAGCCGAGCCATCCGTTTCGACGAGAAGCCGCCAGCGGCCACCTGTTACCTCCTCAGCTCGCCCCGTTTGGCAAATTACACGGCAGGCCGCGGTCGCACCGTCCGCAACGAGCTGGGAGGGGACCCCGTCCGAGCAGTACCCCACATCGCCAGACCGCCTCATCACCCGAGCGCTGCACGTTGCGAGGTTGTGTCACGCATCGAGCCGTGGGGCCACACCGGCTGCCGGGCAGCTCGCGCTTCTGCGGTGGAGCGTTTCCAGCAGAAAGGGACGACCCCCGTCGGGGGGAAAGTGACCTGACGTAGCAGCGAGTGTGATCGGGTGCCGTACCGCGTGGCCAGACGTAGCGGCCGTGCCGTCGAGCATGATCGAAAGTCACCGCGCGGTACGGCGTTCGCTGACGATCCGCTGACTCTCGAACGACGCGCTGCGGGCGCCCGAGGACGGCCGGAGGCCGCCCGCAGGGCAGTCCGCGAGCGCGCAGCCAATTCCCGGAACCCTGCCTTGCAAAGATCAAGACTGCTGTCGGTCGGCGTCTGCCAGTGCTGCTGACCTGCTCGTCTTGTCGGTTCGCGTCCGCTCACAACCGCCTCGGTCGGCTGGCTTGGCTGTACCGATGGCTGTACTGCCACCTCCATTCCGGTCAAACCGATGTTCTAGCGGTTGCGTCGGCCAGACGACAGCAATATGTGGCCGAGTCATCTAGTGTGGCGCGGTGCTGCCCAGCCTTCAGTACACCGACTTTCATAAGTTCCTCGTCAGCGTAGGCGGCGTCGCCTGCGGTGTGGGAGTCGGGATACCCGTCCTTCTACTCCGGAACCAATCAACTCTCAAGATCTCGCAGAAGGAGTTTCTAGCCCTTAACCCTGAAGCCCGAGAGGCCATCCGGGCGCAACAGAACCAAATGGCTTTCATGCTGCATTATTGGCCTTACGCATCCATAACATTAGCAGTTGTCGGCCTATGCTTCATCGTATGGGGTGCAGTGCTTTGGAATCGGCAGCAGAGCCGAACGGATAACCGCGAAATAGCTGAGGTTGCCAAAATCGAAGCCGAACGAGAGAAGACCTATCAGGAGACTCTCGTCCTGCTGCGGAATCACCAAGAGTCGCCCGAGGCCGCAGAACTGATCCGCGAAGAGAAAGAGCAAGCTGCAGATCCGACGGTCGAGGACGATGCGCCTTCGACAGCGGAGGTAGTCGAAACTGGTGAACCTACGCCAAGCTCGGAGAACTCATCGACCGTCGCGGCGCCAACTAGGCCGACCCCGTCCAGCCTCGGCAAACTGACCCAAAAAGCGGTTCAAGACATCAGGCACGTACTCAAGTCCACGTACGGCGAAGAACTAGACATCGTTCCTGAAGTTCGAATCGGCGGCACCCACGTGGATGCGGCGGTGACCTCTCGGAACCCGAAAATTCCCAATCTCCTGGTAGACGTGAGGGTAATTCGACCGCAGAGAACCTCAATACGCATGCGAGTGGACGAGTCGATAGCTTGGTCGGCCAGGGCTCGGCGTGCCGCAAAGACGGAATTTAAACAATTCTTTCTGCCTGTCGTGTTTTTCGTGATTGACACTGACGGCGAGTTCGGTCAGCAGACGCTATTTCCGGCGGAACGGGCGATGCCGAGCTCGCTCGCGGTATCACGAGTTTGGCAAGCATTAGAGGAGCTAGCGGAGATTGAGATTCCACTACTTCTAATCGTCGGCACTCTCGATGACATCACGCCTGAGAAGCTGACAAAAATTCGCTGGAAGGCAAACACTCCGCGTGTGTTGGATTTGGGGGCTCTCGCAACCAGTGAGCCAACCCCTGCGCTTTGATCTCGCCATCCCGTCTGCCGCCGACCCAGGCTGGCGGGATGGCATCTCACCACCCACGCACCGGAACCGTTCGGCAACTCCATCTCGGAGTCGTCTGGCCCCCGCCGGAGGCAAAGGCTCTTATCGGCCGGCGCGCCGGCCGGTGCCGGCGCTTGCGCCGCCAGCAGGCCGAGCGCGGCCGGCGCGGCCCGCTTGCGGGCCGCCTTGATCCTAAAGAGACTGTTTCGGCAGTGGTATCGCCCATCACCCGCCGGATCAGACGTTGCGTGCCAGGTCTAGGCGACGTCTCGCTTACAAGTTCTGGGCGCAACGTCCGCGCCGGTTCGCGTGTGTCTCTGGCCTCGGGCGGCGATCCGCCACTGTCTGGCTGAGTCCCTTCTCGTCCGACGCGGTTGCTGTCGCCGTTGCTGTCGACAGCAACACGGCATCCGCTTCTGCGGCCGGTAGCCTCCGAGCGTGCGATACCTCAGCCGGTCCTTCCTCCTTGGCACACTCCAGCGCAGGAAGGAGGTCGAGCAGTTTCTCGGACCCATCACGCTGAAGGGCATTGAAGGCATCCGCTGGGTCGTGATCTGGCCATGGCAAGACGGCTACAACCTGTCAGTCCATGACGTGCAGGACCTGGACGACGAGAATTCTCGCGACCTGTCGGTGCTCCCGCCGCTTGATCCAGAAGGCGAGGACGAGCCCGGACCTGGCCGCGTCGTCGGGCATGTGCAGGACCCAGCCGAAGCGGTGGAGCTAGCAGAGCGTACGACCGGGGCGTCACCGCACCGTTGGGTCAACCACGGGGTTGCCGGAGAGGACTACGCGGACTTCGTCCGAGCCAAGAACTCCTGACTCAGACGTTGAAGCGGAACCTAGACGGCCTTTCGCCTGGCCTGCGGCGGCCTGGTCGACGCGCTGGTCACGCTCGCTCCAGGGCTCAGGTCGTTGATGGCTGGTTGCCGACGTTTCACGCTGTCTTGTGCCCCCTGTGTGTCCCGAGCGGATCCGACGTAGCTCGCCGCTTCCGGCGTTAGGACACACGGCTTAGCAAGGGAGTAGCGCTCAGCCAGCGAGTCCTACTTCTACCAGGATGTGCATGCACTGACTCGCTGACGGTGCGCTTGATCATTCCGCGCATGTTCCGGATCTTGCGGATCTTGCGGATCAGGCTGTCACCATCCCGCCTCGGGCAATGCAGTGTGTTCACCTTGACACCGCAAGCTAGGCAGACGATATGACGAAGCGTGAAGCCGCAGGGCAACTCACTGCCCGGACCGCCATCGAGGTTGGCACTGTTGGCCTCGGCCTGGCAGTGGCCGGCCCCGTGGGCGCCCTCGGGGCCGCCCTCCTCAAGCCGGCACTTGAGCTTGCAACCGTTCGAGACCGTCGCGGACTCCGTAACGTCGAGCGGCTTGTCGAGGCCGTCACCGAGTCCGCCGGCCTCTCCGCCGACGAGTTTGAGGAATGGGCCAAGAGCAAAGACGGTCGACTGATGTTGACTACGGGGGCGATTCAAGCCGCATACAGCACGATGTACGAGCACAAGGTCAACGCACTCGCTGTCGTACTGACGGAAAATCTCCGAGATGACGCCCATCTTGATCTAGGCGTCTTGGTCGTCGCGGCGTTGGCAGATCTTGAAGCTGCTCATGTCCGAGTGCTGGACGCCGTGGTGAATGGTCCGCTTCCCCCTCGGCCCGAAGGTATGACCGATGAGCCGGGGGTCGCACTTCAGTCGCAACTTGGGGAGCAGTTCCCGCACCTTGCTGCTGGGGTCGTGCCAATCATGGCCACGCTCGTGCGTCACGGCATAGCGGACAACCGAGTCGCTCGCGATGACGGCAACGCCGCATGGGCGGTCACACCCTTCGGCCGTTATTGCTTGGAGTACCTCCTGGGCTGCAAGTCGGGGAGTTGAGGCGGAACTTAAACCTGCCCTCGCGTGACCTGCGGCAGGCTGGTCACGTCCCGTCTTGAGCTCGGCCAGCCGGACCGGTCGCGGTCGCGCGGATATCGCCGGCTCGCTGCACGGATCGACCTAGCTGTCGACTGTAGAATCGGCGGCGAGTCGACATCCACCTCCGAGTGACCGGGAGCAGCGTGGACGCAAGCCCGCGGCACGTCGCCCAGCCAAGGCAGACGCCGGACAACGACACCGGCCGAGTGACCGAGCTGCAGGCGAGCAATGCGATGACGCCCGAGCAGAATACAGCGGACTTCTTGCACCTGACGATCGTGGGACTAGGAAGCCTCCCCGCCGAGACCACCAGAGCCCTTGCCGATGTTCTTGCGAAGCGAGGATCTGAGTTGATTGAGGAAGCACGACGACTTGAAGCTGACACTGCCGGCGGCTCGGCTGTCCCGATGATCACTCCCAGCCTTATCAGTCACTTGGACATCTGGCAGCGTCGAGGCTATATCAGACCCAAAAAACCAAAGAGCTTAATAGCGTGGACGACGCTAACATTGCTTGCAACTTTTGTTGGAGGACATTTCGTTAACAACATCACGAAACCGTGGGGCGCGATCGGTTTTGTGGTTTGTGCGTCGGTAGCGCTGTTGAGTCACACTAAGGGGTCGGAGTCATGAGTGATCTGTCTCAAGTTGACCCTAGCGCCGCACGAGTCGGCCCCGAAGCTGCAATTTACCTGCGGCGGCTGCTCGAAGATTGGCGCACCAGCATCGTTGCACACGCCCTTCAGGAACAGGCTGCGCGAGGCATTACAGATTCCGAAATAACTGTCAGCGACATCGAGACGGCCGCGACAAAGTTGCGCTACGCCACTTGGGATAGCCATCACCATATTCACCAGTCGGAGAGAAGGGCCAGCCGCACAGACTTGCTCGTGACCATCGGTGCTTCCGCAATGCTGGTGACCGGCGTCGCTCTTGTGCTGCTGACCTCTTTGCGGCACCGCTTCGACGTTACCGCCCCTTACAATATCGCTATCGTTATTGGCTTCCTGGGAACCCTCCTCTCTGCCGTAGGCGTTTATTTCGAGAGGCGGGCCCGCAAGCATGCCGGGCTCGTCAACGTACTCGAAGCCCGACTGAATCAAATCGAGCTAGTAAGGAATTGGGCGTTGCTCGAAAAGGCGATGCGCTCAATCGGCACAGGTGACGTTGAGGGTGTCGATCGCCTGCCACTTAAACTGGTAATCGAGCGGTATGCAGAAGCAGCCCAATTGTCGGATAATGACTTACTCGACATCCGAGTCGGATTGCATGCGCGGAATCGGATAGCCCACGAAGGAGGTTTGGATTTGAGCGCTGAGGCATTGGCAGACCTGGAAAGAAAGATTTCCCGGCAGCTTACGAAGGCCCGCAAGGTCCTGCAAGCAATGCCGTCAGACACGATAGTGGAAAGATAACATGTTAGCTGAGGCTGAGTGCAATCCAATGGGCCTGTTAAATGTAGACCTGAGACCACTTGGACCTCACGCAACCAACGCAGCTCGATGGCCTGCGCAGTCACGCACTGGTGCCTGCCAATCAGTCCGCCGCAGCCATCAAGGTCAGGCAGCTAAACCTCCGGCGGCCATCCCGTCTGCCGCCGACCCGCCCTCTTGGGGAGCGGGCCGCCGCCCGGCCTGCCACGTCAAGACGGCCTTGACGCACGTTCGGACGTTGGCGGGCCGGTGGTGGTCTGCTCGGCTCGCCCGGGTCGTCGGCTGGCGGGATGGCCCTGCGCAACCACCCACGGACCGCGACCCGCCGACGGCCCCCCGGCCATCTCGGAGTCGTTGCGCCCCCGCCGGAGGCGCGGTAACCGCGACCGATCCGCCGCCGCGACCCGCCGCGCAGACCCGGCGGGCCCTTCCCTGCGCCGCCTCGATCGGGCGCGGCGCGGCCGGCTGCCGGCCCACGAACCTCAGCGACCCTCGGCGCTACCGTCAGCGGCGGCCCCTTGGGCTTCCCGCTCTCCGCGCCAGCCGACGGGCGATGGCGTGGCTGGCCCCGACCGGCTAAGGGAGGGGTCAGACGCGCGCCCAGGCGGCGGCGCGTGCGGCCCGTTCAGGGCCGCCTTGAAGACGTACAGAAAGTCAGCGCGGTCGGTGCTAACCGCACGCTTTGTGGAGTCGTTCGACCGCGACAAAGATCTGCTGCTCAGGGCCAGGCCGGCTCGGTCGCCACTCAGCAAGTAGGGGTCGGACGGCATCGACCAGCCCGGAGAGTTCCTGGTCAGTTGCCGGCTCGGGCAGTGCGTCAAGCGCCGCCACTGCGACCACGGTCGCCTGATACCGGTAAGCGTTCGTCGGTGTGTCTTGCCAGCCGGGCGAGTGGCGCCACTCCTGCACACGCTGGTACACCTCGGCTGCGGCGGCTCGGATGACGGCCGCTCGTTGGCGAGGTGTGAGTTCGATGCGGGCGTGAGGGCGGTCGGCGGGTTCCTGCGGCGGCGTGTCGGCGTCGCGAATGGCGGCGATCGTACCGGCACCATGATCGGAGCTGCTCGCGAGCTTGCTGAGCTACGACAGCGGTCAGCCGGCGGTGTCGCTCCACTCCGGTGCGAGGATCGAGTAGAGCTGGGAGTCGCGCCAGGCATCGTTGGTGAAGACGTGATCGCGCAGACGGCCTTCGTATTGCATACCCAACCGCTTGGCTACGCCGATGGAGGGAGGCGCTCCCGGAAAGGGACGACCCCCGTCGGGGGGAGACGGGGGTCGTCGTAGGTTCGGCTCCGGGGGGGTCGAGCCGAACCACTCAGCGGTCACGGGGGGTGCAACCGCTGAGGGTCTGCCTGTTTCGAGGATGTGAAAGCTCGTCGTACGGACAAGTCTGCCTGAGCGGGCCCGTCACGTCGAGTGGTGCTGCCTCCACTCACTGCGAAAATCTCCTCGCAGAGTGTGAGCGTGATCACGCGGAGCGGAGAGCCCGCTGGTCTGAGGGGTGGCATGACCCCGGGCACCCGCCGACGATAGACCATCCGGCTAGACTTTCGCGCCGTGGGCCGAAGTGCCGCTTTCTTCGATCTGGACAAGACCGTCATCGCCAAGTCGAGCGCCCTGGCGTTCGGTCGGCCGTTCTACCGGGATGGGCTGATCACCCGGCGTGACGTGGTCAAGTCGGCGTACGCGCAGCTGATGTTCCGGCTGGGCGGCACCGACGAGCAGACCATGGCCCGAACACGGGACTACCTGGCTGCGCTCTGCAAGGGCTGGCAGGTGGAGCAGGTCCGCCAGATCGTCGCGGAGACGCTGCACGAGCTGATCAACCCCTACGTGTACGCCGAAGCCGCCGCCCTGATCGTGGAGCACCAGGCGGCCGGGCGGGACGTGGTGCTGGTGTCGGCGTCGGGCGAGGAGATGGTCCGGCCGATCGGCGAGTTGCTCGGGGTGACCGACGTGATCGCCACCCGGATGACGGTGCGGGACGGCCGGTACAGCGGCGAGGTCGAGTTCTACGCGGCCGGCCCGAGCAAGGTCGAGGCGGTCAGCGAGTTGGCCGCAGCCCGGGACTACGACCTGGCTGACTCGTACGCCTACTCCGACTCGTACAGCGATCGCCCTTTGCTGGAGTGCGTGGGCCACCCGAGCGTGGTCAACCCGGACCGGCAGCTGCGCAAACTGGCCTCGGAGAACGCGTGGCCGGTGCTGGAGTTCCGGCACCCGATCCCGCTGGGCCGGCGGCTGCGGGAACGTCCCGCGGTCCCGGTGGCCGCGGCGGCCCTCGGAGTCGGGGTGGGTGTGGCCATCGGCATCGCCTGGTACGGCCGGCACCGCCGCACCCGAGCCGCCACCACCGCCTGATCCCACCCGCCCGCTCAGGCGGCGGCGAGGATCTCGTCTCCGATGGCGGTGAGCTGGTCGGCGCCGACCTCGACGGCGGCCATGTAGTGGCGTAGCCAGGAGCGCAGCCCGTCCGGGGTGCCGGTGGCGAAGGCACCGGCCGCGCCGACGTACTCGGGCTCCCGCTCGCGGTGCCCGACGTCGACGGGGAGCAGGCCGCGCGGGTCGAGGCCGCTGGCGAGCAGCACCAGCCGGGCGGCCCCGCGGGCCACCACGCCGGACGGCCCGGCGAACGGGCGCAGGTTCAACAACTCCCCGTGTACGACTGCGGCGAGCACCAGCGGGGAGACCTTCGTGCCGCCGGCGACGAGGCCGGCCAGCCCGTCCAGTCGGGTGGCCACCACCGGGTCCGGGACCGGGCGGCCCAGCTCGGCCTCCGACACCAGGTCCCGGGCGGCGAGCACGTGCAGTTTCGCGAGCGCCTGGCGGGGCGCCTTCGGCCACAGCTCACTCAGGCCCGGTAGCGCTCCGGCGACCCGCAGCGCTCCCTGGAGCACCGGGTCGGTGACGGTGCCGGCCCGGACCGCCTCACGCTCGTGCCCGGCCCCTTCGAGGGCCGCGCTGGCGACCGCGGAGCGGAGGCTGACCTCGGCGGCGACCTGTCCACCCTGCCGGCGCAGCGCCCGGTGCCCGAGTGCCTGGTCGAACCGCTCGCGGGCCTGCTCGACGGCGGCGGCGATGTCGGCGAGCGCGAGCAGCGGGGCGAGCGGGTCGGTGGTCACCCCGCCACGCTAACCACCCCACCCGACGCGGCGGGCCGCACCCGCCCGCAACGCGACCCGGACCACCCGCCCGGCGCGGCACCTCCCGGGCCCCCGCACGCCGACACGGCCCGTGTCGATCAAGGCCATCCGCGCGGGGACGGGCCGTCGGGCGCGCGGCGGGGGCCACTCGGCGCGACGCAGTGGGCAGCCGTGGCCGGTCGCAGGCCCCGCGACTACCCTCGTGCCATCGAGACCCAGGTCACCCCGAGGATGAGGAGTCACGGCATGAGCGAGGCATTGGCCAATCTGCTGAACGAGACGCGCCAGTTCCCCCCGCCGGCCGAACTCGCCGCGCACGCCAACGTCACCGTCGACGCGTACGCCGAGGCTGAGGCCGACCGGCTGGCCTTCTGGGCGAAGCAGGCCGATCGGCTGGCCTGGTCGAAGAAGTGGGATGAGGTGCTCGACTGGTCGAACCCGCCGTTCGCGAAGTGGTTCGTGGGTGGGCAGCTCAACGTCGCGTACAACTGCCTGGACCGGCACGTCGAGGCGGGCCGGGGCGACAAGGTGGCGATCCACTGGGAGGGCGAGCCGGGCGACACCCGCACCATCACGTACGCGGACCTGCACGAGCTGACCTGCCGGGCGGCGAACGCGCTCACCGACCTGGGGGTCACCGCCGGCGACCGGGTGGCGATCTACCTGCCGATGATCCCGGAGGCGGCGGTGGCCATGTTGGCGTGCGCCCGGATCGGCGCCGCGCACAGTGTGGTCTTCGGTGGCTTCTCCGCCGACTCGCTGAGCAACCGGATCCAGGACGCCAGCGCCAAGGTGGTGATCACCGCGGATGGTGGTTACCGGCGGGGCAAGCCGTCGGCGTTGAAGCCCATTGTGGACGAGGCGGTGGCGAACTCCCCGTCGGTGGAGCACGTGCTCGTGGTCCGCCGCACCGGCGAGGACGTGGCGTGGTCGGAGAAGGACCACTGGTGGCACGAGACGGTGGAGACCGCGTCGGCCGAGCACACAGCGCAGCCGTTCGACGCCGAGCACCCGCTGTTCATCCTGTACACCAGCGGCACCACTGCCCGCCCGAAGGGCATCCTGCACACGACCGGCGGCTACCTCACCCAGGCGTCGTACACGACGCACGCGGTGTTCGACCTGAAGCCGGAGACGGACGTCTACTGGTGCACCGCCGACATCGGCTGGGTCACCGGGCACTCCTACATCGTGTACGGCCCGCTCTCCAACGGCGCCACCCAGGTGATGTACGAGGGCACCCCGGACACGCCGCACAAGGGCCGGTTCTGGGAGATCATCGACAAGTACGGGGTGAGCATCCTGTACACCGCCCCCACCCTGATCCGGACGATGATGAAGTGGGGCGACGACATCCCGGCCGGTTTCGACCTGTCCTCGCTGCGCCTGCTGGGCAGCGTCGGCGAGCCGATCAACCCGGAAGCCTGGATGTGGTACCGGGAGCACATCGGCCGGGGCGAGCTGCCGGTGGTGGACACCTGGTGGCAGACCGAGACGGGCGCCATCATGATCTCGCCGTTGCCGGGGGTGACCGCGGCCAAGCCGGGTTCGGCGATGACGCCGCTGCCGGGCATCGTGGCCGACGTGGTGGACGACCAGGGCCAGTCGGTGCCGAACGGTGGTGGTGGCTACCTGGTGCTGCGTGAGCCGTGGCCGTCGATGCTGCGCACCATCTGGGGTGACGACGACCGGTTCATCGACACGTACTGGTCGCGTTTCCAGGGCATGTACTTCGCCGGCGACGGTGCGAAGAAGGACGACGACGGGCACATCTGGCTGCTCGGCCGGGTGGACGACGTGATGCTGGTGTCCGGGCACAACATCTCGACGACCGAGGTCGAGTCGGCGCTGGTGTCGCACCCGTCGGTGGCCGAGGCGGCGGTGGTCGGCGCGACCGATCCGACCACCGGTCAGGCGATCGTCGCGTTCGCCATTCCGCGGGGCAGCACGGACATCGCCGGTGAGGCGGGCGAGCAGCTCATCGCCGACCTGCGCAACCACGTGTCGAAGACGCTCGGCCCGATCGCCAAGCCGCGGCAGATCATGCTGGTGGCGGAGCTGCCGAAGACCCGCTCCGGCAAGATCATGCGCCGGTTGCTGCGGGACGTTGCGGAGAACCGGTCGCTGGGCGACGTGACCACGTTGCAGGACTCCTCGGTGATGGACCTGATCTCCTCGGGGATGAGCGGTACGAAGTCCGACGAGGACTGACGGTAGGCGTACCCATTGGAGGGTGGCGGTCCGTGCGGACCGCCACCCTCCGTCATGTCTTACGGGTTCGGTTCGCGCCGCAACGCCGGTGTCACATCGGTCGGTCGGGGGAGTCGGGGAAAGCTGAACGGGCACAGGCATAGATCACCTCTGTCCTTTCGGCCGGTTGTGCTTTAGGTTCACGCAGGTTGGAAGAGTTCGACACACATCACATCGATGGTCGGCCACGCCAACGTCCTCCTCCCCATGCCCGAGAAACGGAGCGGCATGAACCACAAACCGCAGTCCAGGGCGCGTCGACGACTACTCGTCGCGCTGCCCGCCATCGCCCTCGCGGCCACGTCACTGACCGTGAGTGGCAGCGCGGCGGCCCAGTCGCCGTCCGGCACCCCCCAGGCGGTGATCGGGGCCGACGAGCACTACATCAACTACGCCGAGCCCGAGGTGCAGCCGGACACCACCGGCCGTGAGGTGAAGGGCAAGGGTGGCATCTACACCCCTGCCGCGGAGTCCGCGCGCGCGTTCGACCAGAAGCACGCCCGGGGCAACCCGGTGACCGCTCGGCAGCTGGCCAAGGACGAGGCCAAGTCGCTGAAGACCGGCCAGAACCCCCGCAAGTTCAAGAAGGCGCCGACCACCCAGACGGCGAAGCTGCTGACGCTGCTGGTGGAGTTCAACGACAAGGCCAACGACGACTTCACCGGCGTGATGGTCCCCAAGACCGTGTTCGAGGACCGCACCTGCGTCCCCGGCACCGTGCAGAACGGCCCGAAGCACAACAAGATCCCGGACCCGGCGCGACTGCCCCACGAGGACAACAACTCGATGTGGGTGCCGAACTTCTCGCCGCAGCACTACAACAAGATGCTCTACAGCAAGAAGGGCATCACCGAGCGGGTCCGCACGGACCTGAAGGGCCCGGACGGCAAGAAGGGCATCGACCTGTCCGGTCGCACCATGCACAACATGTACCTGGAGATGTCGAAGAACGCGTACACGGTGGACGGGCAGGCCAGCCCGTGGATCACCGTGCCGCACTCGGAGGGCTGGTACGCGGCCAACCGCTGCTTCCAGGACGAGACTGGCGCGTGGGTTCCCGGCCGTGAGCAGTCGATGAACGGCCACCCGGACAACCCGGCCGGCGCGGGTCGCCTCGCGACCGACGCTATCGACGCGCTCGTCGCGAAGGACCCGAACTTCCCGTGGGCCGACTACGACATCGAGGACCAGGCCGACCGCGACGGTGACGGCAACGTCTTCGAGCCGGACGGTGTGATCGACCACCTCGTGCTGGTGCACGCCGGCCAGGGCAAGTCCCGCGGCGGCGGCGCCGAGGGCGTGTACGCCGTGTGGGCGCACTCCTCCACTGTTGCCGGTGGCTACACCATCCCGGGCACGAACCTGAAGGCGTCGAACTACATCGTGCAGCCGGAGGACGCCGGTGTCGGTGTGTTCGCGCACGAGTTCGGCCACGACCTGGGCCTGCCGGACCTGTACGACACGTCCGGCAACGCCGACTCCGACGTGGACTTCTGGGACCTCATGGCCTCGGGCTCACACTCGGGTGAGATCTTCCAGGCGCTGCCGACGCACATGGGCATCTGGGACAAGTGGGTGCTCGGTTGGGCCGACCCGCTGACCATCCGCCCCGGGTCGAACCCGCGCGAGGTGAAGCTCGGCCAGACGTCACGCACCCCGATCGACTCCGAGGACGGCATCAAGGTCGACCTGCCGGAAAAGGTGACGACGCTGGCCACCCCGCACAGCGGCACCAAGATGTGGCACAGCAACAACGACCAGGAGTGGGCCGACGTCAAGCTCAGCCGCTCGGTCGACGTGCCGGCGGCCGCCGACTCGAAGTTCTGGATGTGGAACAACTACATCATCGAGGAGGACTGGGACTACGGCTTCGTCGAGCTCTCCACCGACGGCGGTACGACCTGGACCGAGCAGAAGGTGTACGACGAGGGCGGCACGGTGGTCACCACGCCGGACGGCTACCCAGACCCGAACGGCCGCATGAACGACTTCGGCGGCAAGAAGTACGGCCTGACCGGCAGCACCGACGGCTGGCGGCACGACTACGTCGACCTGTCGGCGTACGCGGGGACGACGGTCCAGGTGCGGCTGCGGCTGGCCACCGACGAGGCGTTCGAGGAGCGCAACTGGTTCGTCGACGACTTCTCGGTCACCGGCGGTGGCGCCACCACCTGGAGTGACGACGTCGAGGGTGGCGACAACGGCTGGACGGCCACCGGCGGCACCTTCGTCGACACCAGCGGTGGGGGCTGGAAGGTCTCCAGCGGCACCGAGGTGCACGCCCAGTACTACCTGGCGGAGTGGCGCAACTTCGACGGCTTCGACAAGGGCCTGAAGTACGCCTACGACACCATCTACTCGCACGAGGCGTGGAAGGTCGACCGGATCTCCTACAACGCCCCGGGCATGCTGGTCTGGTACCGGGACACCGCGCTCGGCGACGTCAACCACGTCACGGGGCAGATGACCGCGCTGCCCAGCTACGGCGCGAAGGGCGGGTTGCTCATCGTCGACTCGCACTTCGACCCGTTGCGGCGCACCGGTGAGGCGGCCGTGAAGGACCCGTCGGTGACGGACAACCTGCCGAGCCGCCCGCAGTCCTCGAACGCGGCCTTCACGTTGCAGCGGACGTACCCGTTCACCGAGTGCCTGGAGGCGGCGGACGAGCCGTACAGCTCGTACTGCACGAAGTTCAAGGGGCTGGCGCCGGTGAAGGCGTTCACCGACGCCAAGGGCTGGTACCCGGGCATCGAGATGCGCGATGGCGCTCCCTACGCCCGGGACAACGACGCGTCGGTGGTCCTGCCGTCGCGTAACAACGCGCCGTACACCACCCGGGTCACCAACCCGGACGGCAGCCCGGCGCCGGAGTTCTACGGCACGACCCTGGGCGGTGGCGCGATCGTGCTGGGCACCGGTAACCCGGGCGACCAGGGCGTGAACTACGGCGTGTCGCTGACGATCAAGAAGGCTGCCGGGGACAACTCGTCGGCCATGATCTACGTGACTCCGGCGAAGAAGTAACGGTTTCACGGTTGGACAACTGACGGTGGGGCCGGTGGCGGAGACGCTGCCGGCCCCACTGTCGTATGTGCGATCAGATTGATCGAAAAATGTCGTTGTATACGTTCGCGTCACGACACGTGCTGGTCAGCGCGGCTGATGAACCGGCGGGGTGTGACGGTGAAAAGCATTCCCAACAAAATCTTGCAACAAATCGACGCGTTCGTCTTCCCACCCGTCCCGCCAGTAACTATGTTCACCAATGGTCCCACTAGTGGGATCGATCTCCCACCGGCCCGTACCCCCGTTGGGCCGGTTCCCTCAAACCGGAGGTACCACGTGCGCAAAGTCGCAGTGGGTCTGCTCGGGCTCTCACTGACGGCGACAGGCCTGGCTTTCGGCCCGTCCGCCTCGGCGGCGCCTCAGCCCAAACTGCCGGCCGCAGCACCGGCCGCTGCCGAACCACAGGCGCTGAAGGATGAACTCCCCGACAAGCTCGAGGAGAAGCGCCGCGCACTGCGTGAGCAGGGGCTCAGCGACGTGCTGAGCGGTCGGAGCAAGCCGATCGAGCGCAACGGAAGCACCGTCGTCAAGGTCGGCCAGGTCGGCAAGGCGGCCGGAACGGGCGCCAACGCCCGCACCACCGCTGGCGCGAAGCAAACCAAGGACCAGTACGTCGAGCTCAAGCGCGAGCGGACCGACAAGATCTTCGTGATCCTGGCCGAGTTCGGTGACGAGCGGCACCCGTCCTACCCGGACAAGGACATGAACCCGGACATCGCCGGACCGGCGACGTTCGAGGGTCCGCTGCACAACAAGATCCCCGAGCCCAACCGGGCCGTGGACAACTCCACCATCTGGCAGCCGGACTTCAGCCCGGAGCACTTCCGCCAGATCTACTTCGGCACCAACCCGGGCGACGAGTCGCTCAAGCAGTACTACGAGGCACAGTCCTCTGGTCGCTACACCGTCGACGGTGAGGTGACCGACTGGGTCAAGGTCCGGTACAACGAGGCCCGCTACGGTCGCTCCGACGACCCGATTCCGGACCCCGCTCCCGGCCAGCCGGCGGACCCGCGGGACGACCCGGCCGTCTGCGGCGACAACGTCTGCTCGAACACCTGGGCGCTGATCCGCGACGCCGCCAACCAGTGGGTCGCCGACCAGAAGGCCAAGGGCCGGACGGACGCGCAGATCGCCACCGAGATGAAGTCCTTCGACCAGTGGGACCGATTCGACTTCGACGGTGACGGCGACTTCAACGAGTCGGACGGCTACATCGACCACTTCCAGATCGTCCACTCCGGCGGCGACCAGGCCGACGGTGACCCGCAGCAGGGTGAGGACGCAATCTGGAGCCACCGCTGGTCGGCGTACAACAGCTCGCCCGTCGGCCCGCCGAGCTTCCCGATCGGCGGCACCCAGATCGGCAACACCGGCGTCTGGATCCGCGACTACACGATCCAGCCGGAAAACGGCGGCCGCAGCGTCTTCTACCACGAGTACGGCCACGACCTGGGCCTGCCGGACGACTACGGCCCGGCGGACAACAACAACGAGCACTGGACCCTGATGGCCCAGAGCCGGCTCGGCGCCAAGAACGACGTCGGCATCGGCGACCGGGGCGGCGACCTCGGCGCGTGGAACAAGCTCCAGCTCGGTTGGCTCGACTACGAGGTGATCGTGGCGGGGCAGAAGCGCTCGCTGGAGCTCGGCCCGCAGGAGTACAACTCCGACAAGGCACAGGCCGCAGTTGTCGTGCTGCCGCAGCGGGAGTACACGTTCAACTACGGCGCGCCGTTCGAGGGCGCCAAGCAGTACTTCTCCGGTAACGAGGACGACCTCGACAGCAAGATGACGAGGACGTTCGACCTCACCGGCAAGTCCGCGGCGGCACTGTCGCTCAAGGGCAAGTACAGCATCGAGGCCGGTTACGACTACCTCTACTTCGAGGCGTCCACGGACGGCGGCAAGACCTGGACCGACCTGGACGGCACCGTCAACGGCACGCCGATCGGCGTCGACGGCGCCGGCCGCCCGGCCCTCGCCGGCACCAGCAACGGCGCCTGGACTGACATCAACATCCCGCTGACCTCGGTCGCCGGCAAGGTGGCGCAGGTCCGCCTGCACTACGTCACCGACGGTGGCGTCTCCGAGGGCGGCTTCTTCGGTGACGCGATCACCGTGACCGCCGACGGTCAGACCGTGTTCAGCGACGGCGCCGAGACCGACGCCGGCTGGGCGCTGGAGAAGTTCCAGGTGGTCGGGGCGACCTACACCCGACTGTTCGACAACTTCTACATCGCCGGCAACCGGTCGTACGTCTCGTACGACAAGTACCTGAAGACCGGCCCGTACTTCTTCGGCTACGCGAACACCCGCCCGGACTGGGTGGACCACTACGCGTACCAGGAGGGCCTGCTCATCTCGTACTGGAACACCCGCTTCTCCGACAACAACACCGCCCCGGTGTCGGCGTCCAACCCGGGTGGTCACCCGGGTGAGGGTCGCAACCTGTACATCGACGCGCACCCGCGCCCGATCTACAACCTGACCGGGGCTCCGTGGCGGGCCCGAGTCCAGGTGTACGACGCACCGTTCAGCCTGAACAAGGCCGACTCGTTCACCCTGCACCTCAACAGCCAGCCGCAGTACATCCGTGGCCAGGCCGCTGAGCCGCTGTTCGACGACACCAAGAAGTACTTCTACGAGGAGCTGCCGAACCACGGCGTCAAGCTCCCCGCGGCCGGTGTCAAGATCAAGGTTCTGGAGCAGGACGGCACCTCGATGAAGATCCGGGTCAGCTGACCACTGATCCCGCACCAACCAGCGACGCCCGGGCAGGTCACCTGCCCGGGCGTCGCCCTTTGTCCCGCCCTTGTGCCGCTGGCCCCGCCCGTCGGCCCCTGGTCCCGGTCCGGGGCAACCCGGGGCTTTCCCCTGTCCAACGCGACCACCAGGGTCGCCTGCGGCAACCGGGTCCTAGGCTGTCTGCCATGACCGACCAGCGCGGCGGGGCCGTCGACGAGTCCTGTGTCCTCACCGAGGGGCCGTGGACGCACCGTTTCGTCGGCGCCAACGGCAGCCGGTTCCACGTGGTCGAGGCCGGCACCGGGCCGATGGTGCTCTTCCTGCACGGCTTCCCCGAGCACTGGTGGGCCTGGCACCAGATGCTGCCGGCGATCGCCGACGCCGGCTTCCGGGCGGTCGCCGTCGACCTGCGCGGCTACGGCGCCAGCGACAAACCACCACGGGGGTACGACGGCTACACCCTCGCCGCCGACATCGCCGGGCTGATCCGCGCGCTCGGTGAACGATCCACGACGATCGTCGGCAGCGGCCTCGGTGGCATGGTCGCCTGGACGGTGGCCTCGTTCCACCCGTCCCTGGTCCGCCGCCTCGTCGTGCTGGGGGCACCGCACCCGCTGCGACTGCGCGCCGCCATCTTCGCCGACCCGCGCGGGCAGTTCACCGCCTCCACTCCGGCGCTGAAGTTCCAGCTACCCCGCTACGAGCACGTGCTGACCCGCGACGGCGCGGCGGCCGTCGGCGAGATCATGCGCCGCTGGGGCGGCCCACAGTGGGTGGCCGGGCCGGACTTCGAGGCGTACGCCGAGCGGTGCCGGGAGGCGATGTGCATCCCGCAGGCCGCGTTCTGCGCGCTGGAGGGTTACCGCTGGGCGTTCCGCTCGCTGCTGCGGCTGCACGGCTACCGGTTCGTCCGCCTGATGCAGAAGCCGCTCTCCACCCCGACCCTGCAACTGCACGGCGCCCTGGACACCGCCTCCCTGCCCCGCACCGCGCTGGGTTCCGGCCGCTACGTCGTCGCCCCGTACGAGTGGCGACTACTCGACGGGGTGGGGCACTTCCCGCACCTGGAGGCACCGGAGCTGGTGCTCGGCGAAATCCTGCGGTGGGCGAAGACCTGACCGGTCAGACCCGCTGCTCCCGCAGGTCGGTGACCTCGGCGGCCGGTGCCCAACCCTGGTAGACACCGAAGTCGAAGACCTCCAGCCGCATCGCCTCGGCCACCGGCCAGCGACCACCTGTGTACTCCACTCGCAGCCAGGCGTCGTGCTCGCCGAGCACGATGAACGGCTGCCCCTGCCACGTGCAGGTGGTCCGCACGTACGCCAGATCCTCGATCTCGCTCGCCGGCAGCACCCGGACGTGGCGGCCCGCGCGGATTTCCTCGAAGCCCTCGCCCGGCTCGGGCTGATAGAGGCGGATGTCGTCGCCGTCCGGGCTGGCCTGGTATTCCCGGCCCTGCCAGCGGGCCACGTAACCGTCGCGCATCACGCCTCCCCGACCCGTCGCCAGGTGACCGAGTCGGTGTCCAGTGCCGCGACCACCCGCTCGCTGCCGTCCGCGCCGATGCGCCAGAGTTGGGCGCCGTGCGGCAGGCGTGCGCTGTCCACCTTGAACTCGGCAACCACGTCGCTGCTCTCGCCCGGGGCGAAGCCGTTGCCCCGGAACGGCGGGCGTTCGATGACCCAGCCCTCCATGGCCCGCATCGCCGGCTCGTTCTGACCGCCGTAGGGGATGCGGTAGAGGCTCGGCCGGTGCGCCGGCCAGCGCAGCACGTAGATCTCCTCGGCGTCCGCAGCGAACGGCGAGCCGGGGTAGCTGAGGCCCAGCGCCTCGTGCAGCTGGGTCGGCGTGGTCAGGTGGGACAGCTCACCGGCCCGGTGCACGAACCCGGACACCCGGTCGTACCCACGATCCAGGTAGTACGCGAGCTGGCTGGGCGCGATCGCCTTCTGCATGACCGTCGGCCGGGTCGGGTCGACGGCCGCCGGGGCGTACCGGGGGCGGGCGGCGGGTTCGGCCACGGCCGGCGCTTCCACCTGATCCACTTCCAGGTCGTCCCCGAGCCCCACCTCGGCGGCCCAGTTGGCCAACGCGACGATCTGCTCGCCAGGCAACTTGGCGCCGACGGGCGTGCCCGGGTTGACGGCGAAGGACCAGTCCTCGTCGGGCCAGCGCCGGATCAGTTGGGCGAACTTCACCCGGACCGTGTCGACGTCCCCCTCGACATGGTCGGCGAGGCGCTCCGCCGACGTGTAGACCACCACGTACGTCTCGCCGTCGAGCTGCCCGGTACGCCAGATGAAACCGGGATCCCCGGGGCGGCTTCCCCGCACCGAGTCCGGTGCCGCCGGCAGTAACACCCGGGCCAGCAGCAGGGTGGACAGGAACGTGTCGGTGCTGCCGGAGCCTGCGGCGTTGAGCAGATCCTCCTCGACCGTGTTGGCCGGCTCGAACTCGACCGGCGCCGGCTCGTCGGCCGGCGGGTGCGGAACGTCACCCACGATCATGCTCTCGCCGCCGACCTGGTCCGTACCGGCCGGGCCGGCCGACGAACCAGCGCTGTCGCCACGGTCGTTCCTGAGCGGGGCGTCGACGTGGTCGTCAACAATCGGATCACCCAGGCCACCGCCACCCACTGCCGGAGTCACCGGATGCGGGACGGACGGGCTCGGAGCGGGCTGACCGGGGCTGAACGACGCGGGCCCGGATGGGTTGGGGCCGAAGGACGCGGGCCCGGATGGGTTGGGGCCGAAGGACGACGAACCGAACAGGCCCGGACCGGGGGGCGCCGAGCCGAACGGCGGCGGGGCGGCCTCGGCGGAGCTGGGCCGCCGGGGCGCCTCGACCGGCGCGCTGCTCTCGACCGGGTCGGTGAGGTCGCGGGATTCGATGATGGTGCCCTCGATGACGATGGGCGTGAAGCCGCGGCGCGGCGCGGGCGGCCCGGAGACCGGTTCCGCGACGGACACCGGCAGGTCCTCCGCCGGCTCGAACCGGCCCAGCCGGTCCTGCGGAATCGCCTGCGTCTCCTCCGCCGATGGCCGCCCAGGCGCACCGGCCAGGGGAGGTTCACCGGTCATCCGGAACGCGCGGGTGGGCTCCTCGGCCAGCGGGTTGTGCCGGCGCGGCGGCAGCGGCTGGGTGATCTCCTCGCCGAATGGCGGCGCGCCCACCCCACGGGACGCGCCCAAGCCGCCCTCCGGCCGCCGTATCGGCTGGGTGGCTGCCGGGTCCGCCGCCATCGGAAAGGCCCGCGTCGCGGTCTCGTCGACCGGCGCGTCGGCTGGGCGGCGGCGAGGGAAGGGCTGGCTGCCTCGCCCGAACCGGGTCGGCGGGGCCGCCCGGTCACCGGAGCGTCCCCCGCTCGGGGCCGGGTCGCGGGCCGGGCTGGGGTCGAAGAAGGAGCGCCGAGGTGCGGCCTGGGGGCCACCGTTGCCGTTACCCGGGGCCGGGCCGTCGACGTCGCCCGGCCGGGTCGCTGCCGGCCAGCCCTCGCTCGGCCCGGGTTGATCGGTGGTGGGGCCGGCGGTCGCCAACGGGGTGAACCGGGACGGCCGACCGGTGCGGGACAGGGCCCCGTTGGCCGGCGCGGGCCGGGGCGGCTCGGTGGGGTGCCGCTGACCGGCGGCGGGCAGGCCCTCCTCACCGGGTCGGCGCGGCGGCTCGGCAGGGGCGGGTGGCCGGGGCGCCGGACCCGGCACCGGCAGGGCACCCACCCGAGGGGCCGCGCTCCGCGCGGGCCTGCGGGGTGCGAGCGGAGCAGTCTCGGGCCCGGACGAGGCCGCCCCGGTCGCCGGAGGCGATCCAGCGGCTGGCGCGGCGTCCCGCTGTGGCGCGCCGGGCCGGGTGCGGGCCAACGTCTCGGCCCGCTCAAGTCGAGCGCGGGCACCCATGGCACGGCCGGGCAGCCGCACGTCGCCTCGGGACAGCTGCGACACGAACCAGGCCGGCAGGTAACCCTCGACCGGCAGACCTGGATTGACGGCGAGCCACCACTCGTGGTTGGGCCAGCTGGCCGCGAGATCGGCGAAGGGGACGCGTCGGTTGCTGCCGGCGTGATCGCCGAGGCAGGCCCGCAGGGCGGCGGCAGAGGTGAAGGCCAGGACGTGGGTCCGGCCGCCGGTGGTCCAGGTGCCCCATCCGGCGGGTGGCTGGCCGGGCTGCGTCGGCGCGGAGACCGGCAGCAGCACATCGGTGCGGGACAGGAGCCGAAAATAGAGCTCCTGGTCGTTGGCGCGCAGCGCGTCGCGCATCGCCACCTCGGCCTCCGTGGCCGGCTCCCATGCGGTCACGGCCACCTCCCCTTCCGAGAACAGGCCACAGGTATCGCGTACAACCTACAAGGTGGTACCAAGATCACAATGGCTGGCCGGCGGCGGCCTGCCAGGGCGGGGAGGAGGCGATAACATCCCGTTCCGGAGCCGATACGATACGGAGGGTGTCGATGTCCCGATCGATCACGCGCCCGGTCCTCGCAGGTCTGGCCGCCAGCCTGTTGACCGTACCGGCCCTTCCGACCGTCGCCGCCACCGCCGGGCTCCGGGCGGCACCGGCCTGCGCGACCCCGCTCGCCCCCGTCCGGCCGGTCGCGGCCAGGCCCTGGCCACAGCAACGGTACGACCCGGCGCGGCTCGCGCCGCTGGCCACCGGCGCCGGGGTGACCGTAGCGGTGGTCGACTCCGGGGTGGACCGGGTGCACCCGCAACTGGCTGGGCGGGTGCTGGCCGGCGCCGACCTGCTCGACCCCGGCGGGGACGGTGGTCGGGACTGCGCCGGGCACGGCACCGGTGTGGCGAGCATCATCGCCGCGGCACCCCGCCCCGACGTCGCCTTCCGCGGTCTGGCGCCGGGTGCCCGAATCCTGCCGGTGCGGGTGAGTGAGCAGCAGGTGGTGCAGGGGCGGGAGTCGGGGCGTACGGTCAGCGCCGACGAGTTCGCCCGGGGCATCCGGTGGGCCGTCGACCATGACGCCGACGTGGTGAACCTGTCCGTGGTGCTGTACGCGGACGACCCGGAGGTCCGCTCGGCCGTGCGGTACGCGGTCGACCGGGACGTGGTGCTGGTGGCCGCCGCCGGAAACCTGCACGACAGCGGGGACCCCCGACCGTTCCCCGCCGGCTACGACGGGGTGCTCGGCGTGGGCGCGATCGGGGCGGACGGCGGGCGGGCGACGTTCTCGCAGACCGGCTCGTACGTCGACCTGGTGGCGCCGGGCAGTGAGGTGCTGACCGCCGCACCCGGTGCCGGCCACCACCGGGTCGAGGGCACCAGTTACGCGGCACCCTTCGTGGCCGCCACCGCCGCGTTGCTGCGGGAGTACCGCCCGGAGCTGAGCGCCGCGCAGGTGGCGGAGCGGATCATCGCCACCGCCGATCCAGCTCCGGGCGCGGGCCGGGGCGGCGGGTACGGCGCCGGGGTGTTGAACCCCTACCGGGCGGTCACCGAGACCAGCGGCGGCCGTGCGGCCGGTGCGCGGCCGGTCGCCGCGCTCGCCGACGATCGGGCCGACCCGGCGCAGCTCGCCCGCCACGCCCGCCGGGCCGCCGCACGGGACCGAGCCCTGCTGGTCGGCGCGGTGGCCGGCATCACGGCGGTCACCGTGGCGCTGCTCGCCCTGGTGGTGCCCCGGGGCGCCCGTCGACGCTGGCGCCCGGCCGGCCCGGCCTGAGCCCGCCCACACACGATCTGAGCCCGCCCACACACGGCCTGAGCCCGCCCACACACGGCCTGAGCCTGTCCGCACACGGCCTGAGCCTGCCCGCGCGCCGCCCTGGCCGCCGACCGGCTGCGGGCGGGGCGCTGGCCCGGACACGGTCAGCGCTCCCGGCCCACATCGCTCACTGGAACAGCCCGGTGTTCTTCTTTTCGGTGTCCAGGTAGTCGGTGGCGGAGTCGTTCACCGCCAACCTGATGTCGCGCAGCATCCCCTGGAGGTCCTGCGAGGCCGAGCGCCACTTCGTCTGCCGCTGCTCGTAGGCCTGCCGCGCCTCGCCCGTCCAGGTCGCCACCAGCGGGGCGGCGTCGCGTTCGAGTTGGCCGAGTTGCGCGTCGAGGGTGTTCAACGCCTTCTGAATGTCAGCGCCGGCCTGCTGCAGCGCGGCGAAGTTGACGACAAGCACACCATGGTCCATCGGATTCCCTCCCCAGCGGGATCAGAGCGGCAGCTGGATGCCGCCGCGGTTGGTGCCGGCCACCCGGCCGGCCACCTCGTCGTCGGACGCGTGGTACTGCCGACCTGCGGTGCGGATCGCACCGGCGGTCTCGCGCAGCGCGCGGTGCAGCGCCGCCTGGTCCTGTGACCACTGCTGCTTGACCTGCTCGAACGACCGGCCACCAGCGCCACGCCAGGCCTGCTGCAACACCTCCAGCTCGGCCAACAGGCCGGTCAGCATGGACTGCAACGACTGGTCCACCTGCTCGAACTTCGCGGCGGTCTGCTGCATCACCGCTGCTTCTGCCTTGGTTTGGGACATCCGGACGTCACCTCGTCTCTCGGATCGCACCTGGCCGTCGACGCGCCCACAGTGGGCGGCGCGTCGTCGCTTGGCCCGGTCGGCGAGCACTGAGACACGGGTCAGCGAAGGACTTCGTGGCTGACGGTAGCGACCTCGTAGCCGTTCTGCTACCCCACCGGCTTCCCCTGTGGACAACCGAGGCGGCCATCGGTCGCTTACGATGTGCCGCAGCCACGTCGCGGCGCGTGACGGGCCGCCGGAGGGCGGCCGGCCGTCCGACCCGGTCCCCACTGGTCGAGGAGGCACGGTGCCGGCGATCACCACCGGAGGGCCGCACCCGCCGACCCCGATCGGGTCCGAGGCAGGTGCCTCCCCACCTGTGGGCGGGCCCGGCCGACCCACCGACAGTGGCCCGCTGTCCGCCGATCAGCGCACCCCTCGTCGCCGGTCGCCGGTGGCCCGATGGGTCGCGCTCGGCCGTCGGGTGGGCGCCGGAACGCGAGCCGGCCAACTGGTCACCGCACAGGTCGCGGCGGCGCTCGTGCTCGTCGCCCTCGGCCGACCCGCACCGGTGGTCGCGGCAGCCGTACTGGTGGCCGTGCTGCTGGTGGCCGCCGCCTGGCTGCCCGTCCAAGGGCGGTGGCTCTTCGAGTGGCTGGGCACCGCCATCGGGCACCTCACCCGCCGGCGGGCGTTGACCGGGCCGGCCGACGCGGCCGAACTGCTCGACCTGGTCGCCCCGGGCACCGTGGTCCGCTCGACCGAGTTGACCGGCGGGCCGGCAGCCGTCCTGGAGGACACCACCGGCATGGTCGTGCTCCTGGAGCTGGGCGACCCCGGCGACCTGCTGGGCGACGTGTCCCAGGCGATCCCCGCCCCGGCCGCGTTGCTTCCCCCGACCGGGCCGGACCAGCCCCCGCTGCTGGTTCAACTGCTGCTCGCCGGTGCACCGGCGCCGGTACCGAGCGCCGGTGGCACTGTCGGCACGTCGTACCGGCAGCTCACCGACGGACGGCTCGCCGGGCGCGAACGGGCGGTGGTGGCGGTCCGGGTGCTGCGGGTGAACGGTTGGTCCGAGGAGGACCTGCGCCGGGTTCTCGCCGGCACGGTCCGCCGGATCGTCCGCCGGCTCGGGCCGCTGGCCGCACGGCCGCTCGGGGTGCCGGCGGCGCTGCGCGTCCTGGGCGAGCTGGCCCACCACGACGGCGAACAGGTCCGCGAGTCCTGGCCGACGATCCGGTCCGGCACCCTGGTCCAGGCCACCTTCCGACTGGTCCACTGGCCCGACGCGGGCGCTGCGGCTGGACGCCGGCTGGTGCCCCGCCTGCTCGCGCTGCCGGCGACGGCCACGACGGTGTCGATCTGCTCAGGCCCGTCGCCGACGATGTCGACGTCGTCGGGTCCACCGGCGGCCGGCGGAGTGCCGACCGAGCTGACCGTACGCCTGGCCGCCGCGACGGCGGCCGAGTTGGCGGCGGCCACCGAGGCACTGGTCCGCCTGGTGACCGACCTGGGCGGAAAGCTGCGACGGCTCGACGGCGCCCACCTGAGCGGGCTGGCCGCCACGCTGCCGTTGGCGCTGACGGCGCCCCTGGCGCAGCCCCGCCCACCGGTGCCCGGGGCGCGACCCGGCCCAACGGTGGACGACTGGGAGCTGTCCCTGGGCGACGCGGGAATGATGGTCGGCACCAACCGGCACGGCAGAGCCGTCACCGTGCGACTGTTCCGGCCGGAGAGCACCCGCGTGCTGCTGGTCGGCGGGGTACGGGCAGCCCAGCTGGTGGCCCTGCGCGCCCTGGCACTCGGTGCCCTGGTGGTGGTGCAGACCGCCCGGCCACGCGCCTGGGAGCCGTTCATCCGAGGGGTTGGCGCGCCGGGCGGCACGATCCCGTTGCTCCCGCCCGGCCGGGCGGTCGCCGACGGGGTGGGCACCGCGCTGCGCCCGTTGCTCCTGATCGTCGACGCCGTGGCGGCGGAGGCCGCGCCGGGCCCACCGTGGCGGGCCACACTGGTGGTACGCGACGAGCTGACCCCGGCTGATGTGGACGCGTTGAGCCGCGCCGACCTGGCGTTGCTCCAGCCGCTGACCTCGACCGAGGCCACCCTGGCCGGCGCAGCCCTGGGGCTGGGCGGCTCGGCCGAGTGGCTGACCCGGATCCGGGAGGACATGGTGGCCGTGGTCAACCGGCGGGCGCTGCGCTGGGCACTGCTCTCCCCCACTCCGATCGAGGCGCAACTGATCGGGCCACCGACGCGCGGCTGAAACCACCGGGGCGGCCGGCTGCCGGGTTACGCCCGTGCGATGTCCGTGGCACGATCCCCGCCATGGGTTTTCTGAAAGGTCTGCTGATTCGGCTGGCCAGCACAGCTCTGGCTTTCTGGCTGGCCACGCTCCTCATTCCGGGCATCTCCCTGGATTCGAACTCGGCCACCGAGACGGTGACCACGCTGCTCCTGGTGGCGGTGATCTTCGGTGTGGTCAACGCGGTTCTCCAGCCGATCATCAAGACCGTCGGCTGTGGCTTCTACCTGCTGACCCTGGGTCTCATCGCCCTGGTGGTGAACGGGCTGCTCTTCCTGTTCACGAGCTGGATCGCGGACCAGGCCGGGCTGCCGTTCTCGGTGGACGGTTTCTGGCCGGCGGCCGTGCTCGGCGCTCTCTTCGTGAGCATCGTGACCTGGATCCTCGGCGCCGTCCTCGACCGGGACTGACCGGCGACCAGCCAGCACCGACCCGGCTCGCCGGGGCTCCGACCTCGGCCGGGGCTCCGGCGGGCCGATGACCAGAGTTCGGGAATTGGCCGGCCGGAGGTCCCTCCTCGACGGTTAGCGTCGCGGCATGTTCTCGCTGACCTACCCCGACGGCCACCTGCTCAGCACCGATCCGGCGCGGATCGATCTGGACCTGGTGCACCACTGGCTGTCCACCGACGCGTACTGGGCGCTCGGACGAGACCGGGAGACCACCGAGCGGGCGTTCGCCGGCTCGCTGCCGTTCGGCATCTACCGGCCGGAGGACGGCCGCCAGGTGGCGGTGGCCCGGGTCGTCACGGACCGCGCCACCTTCGCCTGGCTCTGCGACGTGTACGTCGACCGGGCCGCCCGGGGTCGCGGGCTGGGCGGGTGGCTGGCCGGTGCGGTCCGCGACCACCTGGCCGAGCTGGGCGTACGCCGGATCCTGCTCTGCACCAGCGACGCGCACCAGGTGTACGAGCGGGTGGGCTTCACCCCGCTGGACGTGCCGCAACGCTGGATGCAGCTCGACCGGCGATCCCCGGTGACCCCGATCACCGGAAAGGAACAAAGCAGTAGTACGCCCCTTACGGTGGAGGCGTGACGCCACTCCGTCTGGGATACCTCTACGGCCTCGGCGCGTACCTGCTCTGGGGTTTCTTTCCGCTCTACCTGAAGATGCTGCGGCCCGCCGGCCCGCTGGAGATCCTGGCCCACCGGATCGTCTGGTCGGTGATCTTCGTGGCCCTGCTGCTGGGGGCGCTGCGCAACGTCGGCTTCCTGCGGGCGCTGCTGCGCCGCCCCTGGGCGGTGGCGGGGATCGTCGCCGCCGCCGCGCTGATCGCTGTCAACTGGGGCACCTACATCTACGGGGTCAACTCCGACCGGGTGGTGGAGACCGCGCTCGGCTACTTCATCAACCCGCTGGTAGTGGTGCTGCTCGGGGTGACGGTGCTGCGGGAGCGGCTACGCCCGGCGCAGTGGGTGGCGCTGGGGATCGGCGCGTCGGCGGTAGCGGTGCTCGCCGTGGACTACGGCCGGCTGCCCTGGCTGGCGTTGACCCTGGCGTTCAGCTTCGCCGGCTACGGCCTGGTCAAGAAGCGGCTCGGGCTGCCGGCGGCGGAGGGGCTCTTCGTCGAGTCGGCGGTGCTGGCGTTGCCGGCGCTGGGCTACCTGGTCTGGCTGACGGCGAGAGCCGACCTGACCTTCGGGCATGTCTCGGCCGGGCACACCGCGCTGCTGGTGCTGGCCGGCGCGGCCACGGCGATCCCGCTGCTGTTGTTCGCCGGGGCGGCCAACCGCCTGCCCCTGAGCAGCCTCGGCATGGTCCAGTACCTGGCGCCGATCCTTCAGCTCGGCTGCGGGGTGCTGATCTTCCACGAGCCGATGCCGCCGGCCCGGCTGGCCGGCTTCGCGCTGGTCTGGCTGGCCCTGATCGTCTTCACCGCCGACGCCGTCCGGACCTCCCGCCGCACCCGCACCCGCACCCGCACCCAACCCCCAGCCACGGTCGATCAAGGAGTTGTGGTGCCCGTCCAGCACTAGTTCGGGCGATTCATCCCCCACCACAACTCCTTGATCGACGCGGACGGGCCTGGGCCGGGGCGGGGCGGGGGCGGGGTTGGGCGGGTTAGGGGACGGCGTAGGTGAGCAGGGGGGTTCCGTCGGCTTTTTGTAGCTCCACGCTGACCAGCTCGGCGTCGGTGAACCTCGTCGCGCCGGTGAAGCTGAGGTCGTCGCCGGGGGCCGCCAGCCAGGAGCCGATCTGCTCGGTGGCGCCATTCGGACCACGCGCCACCAGCCGGAACGGGTACGCCTTGCCGTAGCTCGTCCGTGCGTCGTACCCGCAACGCATCTTCACCTCGGTGCCCCACTTGGTGCCGGTGAGCCCGAGGTCGGCGTGCACCGGCCCGGCGGCGGCCACCGGTCGCATGGCCACCATCGACACCTGCGGGGCCGGCTTGCCCTGCGGCACGGACCTGTCGACAGGTCGTGGCAGCGCCACTGCGGTGCCCACACCGACCACCAGGGCCAGCCCGGCGGCGGCCAGTGTGGTCAGTGCGGTCCGTCGCCGGTCCGCGGCGCGTTCCCGACGACGGCGCTGGCGGGCCTCGTCGAGCAGCGCGGGCACCCGGGGCGGGGCCGGCGGCGGCAGGATCTGCTCCAACCCCGCCGGGTCGAGGCGCCCGAGCAGCCCGGGCAGGACAGCGATCTCGGCGACTGCCTCCCGACACGAGGCGCAGCTGCCGAGGTGCCGCTCGTAGGCCGCCCGTTCGGCGGGGGCCAGGGCGCCCAGCACGTACGCGCCGTCGTCGTACGCGAACTCGCACCGGGTCATCCCGTCACCCCCATCTCGGCCAGGACCAACCGTAGAGACCGCAGCGCGTAGTGGGTGCGGGATTTCACGGTCCCTGGCGGTACGCCCAGGCGGGACGCCGCCTCGGCCACCGACCGCCCCTGGTAGAAGCACTCGACCAGCACTTCCCGGTGGGTCGGGCTGAGCCGGTTCAGCGCCTCGGCGACGGTCCACGCCTCCACCGCCCGTTCGGCCTCGTCGATCACCTCGGGCGGTTCGGGCAGATCGTCGGTGAACACCTCGCCGACCCGGGTGGATCGCCGCCGCCAGGCGTCGATGGCCAGGTTGCGGGCGGTGGTGAACAGCCAGGACCGCACCGATCCGCGCCTCGGGTCGAGTGACTCCGGATGTCGCCAGGCCCGCAGCAGCGTCTCCTGCACCAGGTCCTCGGCCCGCTGCCGGTCCCCGTTGACCAGCCGCAGGGCATGGGCGTACAGCGCCTCCGCGTGCTCGTCGTGCAACGCGCGCAGCAGTTGGGCGTCGTGGTCGCTGATGGCGGTCTCCTCGCTTCCGGCGCGCGTCCGGCGGTGCGTTCGCTCGGGAATACGTGCTGTCACGCCGATCGGTTCAGCCCGAGGTCAGACCGGTTGCCTGGTGGTTGCCGACGACGAAGGTGTTCACGCCCGGTTCACATTGCGGCTGACGTGCGCTCACCACGTCCTCCTAGCGTCCGGCTGGTACGCCGCCTGTCGTGTCACCGACTTCTCTGGAGGCTTCCCCCATGAGCGACCGTCCCCGGCTGCTCCCCCTGTTGAACGGCACCCGCCATGGCACCCGTGATGCCATGACCTGTCTGTACCGGTGCGGAAACGCGTGTGACCACCCGGTGCCGAACACCTCCGACAACGCGTACTTCGGTGACGTGGTGAACGCCGAGGTGTCGCGGCGTGGCGTGGTCCGGGCCGGCGCGGTCGGCGCGCTGGTGCTCGGTTTCGGCGGCGCGGCAGCCGGCGCGCTCGCCGGTGCTGCTCCGGCCATGGCGGCCCCGACCGCCCCGGACGTACCGGAGAACTTCGGGTTCGGTCGTCCGAGCACCGGGGTCGGCAGCGGCGCGCTGACCTTCAAGCCGATCCCACCGAACAAGCTGGACACCCTTGTCGTGCCGAACGGCTACGACCACGCCGTGGTGATCAAGTGGGGCGACCCGGTGCTGCCGGGCGCGCCGGAGTTCAACCTGCACCACCAGACCGCCGCCTCGCAGTCCAAGCAGTTCGGCTACAACAACGACTTCGTGGGCGTGCTGCCGCTGGACAAGCAGGGCAAGCGGGCGCTGCTCGTGGTCAACCACGAGTACACGAACGAGGACCTGATGTTCCCGGGCTTCCCCGGCCTGGACGGACTCTCCGTGGAGCAGCTGCGCACCGCCATGGCCGCGCACGGCATGTCAGTGGTGGAGCTCGAGCGGGTCGCGGGCACCGGGCAGTGGAAGCCGGTCGGCAAGGGCCCGCGGCCGTACAACCGGCGGGTCACCGCCCTGAGCACCAAGTTCGACCTGACCGGCCCGGCCGCCGGCTCGGCGTGGCTGAAGACCGCCGCCGACCCCAAGGGCCGCACCGTCGTCGGCACGCTGAACAACTGTGCCGGTGGCGTGACCCCGTGGGGCACTGTGCTCTCCGGCGAGGAGAACTTCAACCAGTACTTCGTGGGCGCCGACGCCGCACCGGCCGAGCTGAAGCCGAAGCTGGACCGTTACGGCATCAGCACCGCCAGCCGCTACCCCAGCGGCAGCCGCAAGTGGGAGCGCGCGGACGAGCGCTTCGACCTGGCGAAGCACCCCAACGAGGCACACCGGTTCGGCTGGGTCGTCGAGATCGACCCGTTCGACCCGGAGAGCCGCCCGCGCAAGCACACAGCGATGGGCCGGTTCAAGCACGAGGGCGCCAACGTGATCGTCGCGAAGGACGGCCACGTTGTCGCGTACATGGGCGACGACGAGCGGTTCGACTACCTCTACAAGTTCGTCTCGGACAAGAAGTTCATGAAGGGCAACTCCTGGGCTGCCCGCAAGCACAACCTGACGCTGCTGGAAGCCGGCACGCTGTTTGTGGCGAAGCTCGACCAGACCAGCGCCGCCGAGATCGACGGCACGGGCAAGCTCCCCGCCGACGGCGCGTTCAACGGCCGGGGTCGCTGGATCAAGCTGGTCAGCGGCAACCGGTCGTTCGTCGACGGAATGACCGCCGCGGACGTGCTCACCTTCACCCGGCTCGCCGGTGACAAGGTCGGCGCGACCAAGATGGACCGCCCCGAGGACGTCGAGCCGAGCCTGCTCACCGGCAAGGTGTACGTGGCGCTGACCAACAACACCAACCGGGGCGTCGGCAGCAACCCGAAGGCGGACGAGGCCAACCCGCGCAACGCCAACAAGCACGGGCAGATCCTGGAGCTGGTCGAGGACCGCAACGACAACACCTCGGAGACCTTCGCCTGGTCGCTGCCGATCGTCTGCGGCGACCCGACCGACCCGTCGACCTTCTTCGCCGGGTACGACAAGACCAAGGTCTCCCCGATCTCCTGCCCGGACAACGTCGCCTTCGACGCCACCGGCAACCTCTGGATCTCCACCGACGGCAACGCGCTGGGCAGCAACGACGGCCTCTTCGCCACCGCCGTGGAGGGTCCGGAGCGGGGTCACCTCAAGCAGTTCCTGACCGTGCCGCTCGGCGCGGAGACCTGCGGCCCGTTCATCAGCGGCGACAACCGCTCGGTCTTCGTCGCCGTGCAGCACCCGGGCGAGATCACCGGGGCCTCGGTGGAGAACCCGGCCTCGAACTGGCCGGACGGTGACTACGCCAAGCCGGGCGTGGTGGTCACCTGGCGCCTCGACGGCGGCCCGGTGGGCAGCTGACGTCGTACCCCCGGCCGAGCGGCCGCTGACGTTGCTCTGGCGGTCCGGCGCTGGACCGCCCCGAGAGGCCCTCTCCCAGCCCGGGAGAGGGCCTCTCGGCGGTCAGTTGTCGGAGGCGATGCCGTCGGCCACGCTCCGGGCCACGGTGAGCAGCTTGGCGCGCACCACCCGGGCGGAGGTCATCATCTCGCTGGCCGGCAAAGCGCACGCCAACACGACGCGGCGCTCCATGTCCTTGTCCGGCGCGACGAGCACCGCGGCGCACGCCACCCCCTGCCGGAACTGCCCCATCTCCAGTTGCATGCCGCGCCGGTCACCGGCGGCCAGGTCGGCCTCGAAGGTCTCGGTGGTGGTCAGCGTGGCGGTAGTGAACGGGCGCATGCCGTACTCGCGCAGATAGCGGTAGCGCTGGTCGGTCGTGAGGGTGGCGAGCAGCGACTTGCCGAGAGCTGTCGCGTGCGCCCCTTCGTCGAAGCCGGGGACCAGATCCTCCAGGTAGGGCGAGCGGTGCCCCTCGGCGACCGCCGTGAGAGCCACCTGACCGCCGACGAACCGGCCGAGGTAGTGGCTGTAGCCGGTGTCCAGGGCGGCTCGCCGCAGCGTCTCACCGACCGCCGGCGGGCCCCGGAACGCCGTCACCAGCTCCCGGTACCGGTCGGCCACCTCCAACCCCACGATGTACGTGCCGTCCTCGCGACGGATCACGTAGCCCTCGTAGGCGAGGGTGCGAACCAGGTGGTACGTGGTGGCCACTGTCAGCTCGCAGCGCCGGGCGATCTGTTTGACGGTCAGGCCCTTCGGGGCGCGACCGACCGACTCCAGCACCCGTAGCGCTCGGGACACGCTGCGAATCAGGTCCGAAGGTTCTGCCAAGGGGTCGCGCACAACCACCTCCGCCGCCGGGGACTTACACCATATGAAAAACAGGCCCGGTGCGAAATGCCTGTTCGGGTCGAGGATGCCAGATCACCATCCACAGCTAGTGCCCCGCCAGTCACCAGGAGTGCTGTGAGCGGGGCTCGCGTAGGTTTGCCGAACGATGACCGACATCTCCAATACCCCCGATCCGGCCGCTGCCCAACCCCATCCGGTCCGGGCCAGCGCCGGCGCAGTCGTCACCACGGTGGCCTGCGTACTCCCCGTCTTCCTGCTCGGCGGGCTCGCCGTGCAGATGGGCACGGACCTCGGCTTCTCGCCGGCCGGGCTGGGCCTGGCCGTCTCCGTCTACTTCGGGGTCAGCGCGCTGGCCTCGGTGCCCTCCGGGCGGTTGGTCGAGCGGTACGGGCCGGCCCTGGTGGCCCGCTGCGGCATCCTGCTGGCCGCCGGGTCGATGCTGGCCGTGGCCGCCTTCGCCCGGTCGTACCCGGTGCTGGTCGGCCTGCTGGCCCTCAGCGCCGCCGCGAACGCGCTCGGCCAGTTGGCCAGCAACGCCGCGCTGGCCCAGCACGTGCCGGCCCGGCGGCAGGGGCTGTCGTTCGGTGTCAAGCAGGCCGCCATCCCGGTCTCCACACTGCTGGCCGGGGTGGCGGTGCCCACCATCGCGCTCACCGCCGGCTGGCGCTGGGCGTTCGTGGCCGCCGCCGTGGCCGCGCTGACGACGCTGGCCGCCGTACCCCGGCAGTTGCCCGGCCTGGCCCGGCGGGCCGGCGGCAGCCGCGCCGGGCGGGCGACGGCGGCGCTGGTGGTGATCGGCGCGGCGGCGACGTTGGCCTCGGGCGCGGCCAACTCGCTGGGCACCTTCCTGGTGGACTCCGCAGCCGCCCGGGGCCTGTCGCCGGGCCTCGCCGGCCTCACCCTGACCCTGGGTAGCGCGGTCTGCGTGGCGGCTCGGGTGGGCGCCGGCTGGTTGGCCGACCGCCGCGAGACCGGCCACGTCGCCCTCATCGCCGCGATGCTGCTCGTCGGCGCGGTCGGGCTGGGTCTGCTCGCGTTGACCGGCTCGGTGCCGTTGGTGATCGGCGTGGTGCTCGGCTTCGGCCTGGGCTGGGCCTGGCCCGGCCTGATGAACTTCGCTGTGGTCCGGCTCCACCCACAGTCACCGGCCGCCGCCACCTCGATCACCCAGACCGGGGTGTACGCGGGCGGCTGTCTCGGCCCGCTGAGCCTGGGCCCGCTCGCCGCTCACCTCGGTTACCCGGCGATGTGGACCATCGCGGCCGTGGCGATGCTGCTCGCCGCCGCTCTCATGCTCGTCGGCAGCCGGCTGTTGACCCGCGCCGCCGTAGCGACCCGGGGCGTGGATCAGCTGGTGCGGTCGGCGATGTAGTCGCAGAGCGACTCGAGCGCGCTGCGGGACGGGCCATGCGGCAGCGGGGCGAGTTGCGCGCGGGCCTCCTCGGCGTAGCTGCGCACGGTCTCCCGGGCCCGCTTGAGCGCCGGGCTCTCCCGGAGCAGCCCCAACGCCTCGGCGTGCAGCGCGTCGTCGGTCAACGGGCCGGTCGCCAGGATCTCCCGCAGCCGCACCGACGACGCGTCGGAGTCGTCCGCCTCGCGGGCGTAGAGCACCGGCAGCGTCGGGACACCCTCGCGCAGGTCGGTGCCGGGGGTCTTGCCCGACTGCACCGACTCGGAGGCGATGTCCAGCAGGTCGTCGGAGAGCTGGAAGGCGACACCGATCGTCTCGCCGTACCCGGCGAGGGCCTCCACGTGCTCCGGGGCGGCACCACCGAACATCCCACCGAAGCGGGCGGACGTGGCGATCAGCGAGCCGGTCTTCTCGGCGATCACGTTCAGGTAGTGGGCCACCGGGTCGTCGTCAGCACGCGGCCCGACCGTCTCCGCGATCTGGCCGTGCACCAGCCGGGCGAAGGTGCGGGCCTGCAACCGGACTGCCTCGGGGCCCAGGTCGGCGGCGATGTCCGCCGCGCGGGCGAAGAGGTAGTCACCGACCAGGATGGCGACCGAGTTGGTCCACCGGGAGTTCGCGCTCGGCGCGCCCCGACGGACGGCGGCCTCGTCCATCACGTCGTCGTGGTAGAGGGTAGCGAGGTGAGTGAGCTCCATCACCACGGCGGCCGGGACCACCTGCGCACCGGTCGGATCACCGAACTGGGCACCGAGCGCCACCAGCAACGGCCGGAACCGCTTCCCGCCGGCCTCGACGAGGTGCCGCGCCGCCTCGGTGACGAACGGGTCGGCACTGGACACGCTGGCCCGCAACTGGACCTCGACCGTGTCCAGAAGACCCAGCACGGACGCTTCGACACGGGGATCGGAGAGGTTGAGGCCAAGCGCGCCGAACTGACTCGTGCTCGCCCGACCCCGTCGACCGCCGGAGCCGGAGGCACCTGAACGCTCGCCCGCCGGTTTCACCACGCTATCAACCATGCCACACCCGTTCGACCTGCTCCGGCCCGGGGATACGCACCGGGGGCCGGCACGTGAACACGCGCCGACCCCCGGTAATCGATCCTCCGGTCATCGAACGAATTCGGCGGCTCCGGTAGCGAGGTCGAGCAGCGGCGCCGGGGCGACGCCCAACACCAGGGTCGCCAGCACACCGATCATCAGCGCGGCGGCGGTGAGCCCACCGGGCACGGTGACGGTCGGAGTGGACTCGCCCGGCTCGGAGAGCCACATCATCACCACGACCCGCAGGTACGGGAACGCGAGCACCATGCTGGTCAGCACACCGGCGATCACCAGCCAGGCCTGGCCACCCTCCAGCGCCGGCCCGAAGGTGGCGAATTTGCTGGTGAAGCCGCTGGTCAGCGGGATACCGGCGAAGGCCAGCAGGATGAACGTGAACAGCGCGGCGAAGAACGGCGACCGACGGCCCAGCCCGGCCCACCGGGACAGGTGGGTGGCCTCGCCGTCCTCGTCGCGAACCAGCGTCACCACGGCGAACGCGGCCAGCACCGAGAAGCCGTACGCGACCAGGTAGAACATCGTGCCGGCGAGCCCGTCGCGGCTCGGCGCCAACACACCGACCAGCAGGTAGCCGGCGTTGGCGATCGAGGAGTACGCGAGCAGCCGCTTGATGTCGGTCTGGGTGACCGCGAGCACCGCACCCACCAGCATGGTCAACACCGCCACCGCGCCGAGGACCGGGGTGAAGTCCCAGTTGGCGTCGGCGAACGCGACCTGGAAGACGCGCAGCAGGGCACCGAACGCGGCGACCTTCGTGCAGGCCGCCATGAACGCGGTGACCGGGGTCGGAGCGCCCTGGTACACGTCCGGGGTCCAGACGTGGAACGGCGCCGCCGCGGCCTTGAAGAGCAGACCGATGGCGAGCAGCGCCATGCCGGCGAAGAGCAGCACCGGGCTGGCCGGCGACTCACCCACCGCCGCGTGGATGGTGGCGAAGTCGACGCCGGCCGTCCGGCCCGGGATGCCGGAGGTGAAGCCGTAGATCAGGGCCACGCCGAACAGGAAGAACGCCGAGGCGTACGCGCCGAGCAGGAAGTACTTCATCGCCGCCTCCTGGCTCAGCAGACGCCGGCGACGGGCCAGCGCGCAGAGCAGGTAGAGCGGCAGGGAGAAGACCTCCAGCGCGATGAACATGGTCAGCAGGTCGTTGGCCGCCACGAAGATCAGCATGCCGCCGATCGCGAACGTGGTCAGCGGGTAGACCTCGGTCAGACCGTTGCGCCCCTCGGCCTGCCGTCGGTCGTCGGCCGACTCGGCGGTCACCGCGGCCTGGGCGACGAACGCCCCGCCCCGCTCGACCGAGCGGTCACCGATCAGCAGCAGCGCCATCGCGGCCAGCACCAGGATCGCGCCCTGGAGGAAGAGCGTCGGCCCGTCGATCGCGAGGGCCTGGCCGGCGGTGATGATCCGCTCGTCGGCGCTGAGAACCACCATGGTCAACGCCGCGAGCACCGCGAGCAGCGCCAGCGTCAACTGCACCACGTGCCGCCAGCGACGAGGCACCAGCGCCTCGACCAGCACGCCGAGCAACGCCGTGCCCAGCATGATCAGGATCGGAGAGATCGCTGCATAGTCGATCGACGGCAGTTTCAGCTCGGTCACTTTGCTGCCTCCTGGACGGTGCCGCCCACGGACGGCGCCGGGTCGGTTCTGCCGATGTCGTCCATTGTCGCCTGGACGGCGGGGTTGATCACGTCAGTGACCGGCTTGGGGAAGAAGCCGAGCAGCACGATCAGCGCGATCAGCGGGGCGACCACTACCTTCTCGCGCAGGTTGAGGTCCCGGCGCATGCCGTCGACCTCGGTCAGCGCCGGGTTGAGGGTGCCCTGGGTGGTGCGCTGCACCATCCACAGCACGTACGCGGCGGCCAGGATGATGCCCAGCGTGGCGATGACAGCGACCGGCTTGTTCACAGTGAAGGTGCCCATCAGCACCAGGAACTCGGAGATGAACGGCGCCGTACCGGGCAGTGCCAGCGAGGCGAGACCGGCGAAGAAGAGCACCCCGGCGAGCACCGGGACCAGCTTGCCGGCGCCACCGAAATCACTGATCAGCGACGAACCACGTCGGGAGATCAGCATGCCCACCACCAGGAAGAGCAGGCCGGTGGCCAGCCCGTGGTTGAGCATGTAGAGCACCGCGCCGGTGCCGGCCTGGGTGGTGAAGGCGAAGATGCCCACCCCGATGAAGCCAAAGTGCGCGATCGAGGTGTACGACACCAGCCGCTTGAGGTCGTTCTGGCCGACCGCCAGCAGCGCGGCGTAGACGATGCCGATCACGCCGAGGGCCAGCGCCCACGGCGCGAACCACTTCGACGCCTCGGGGAACAGCGGCAGGCAGTAGCGCAGGATGCCGAACGTGCCGACCTTGTCCAGCACGCCGACGAGCAGCGCCGCCGCGCCCGCCGGGGCGGCGCCACCGGCATCGGGCAACCAGGTGTGGAACGGGAAGAACGGCGCCTTGATGGCGAACGCGAGGAAGAAGCCGAGGAACAGCCATCGCTCGGTGCCGGTGCTGATGTCGACCTGCGAGAGTGCCTGCCAGTCGAAGGTCTTTCCACCGACGACCCACAGGCCGATCACCGCGGCCAGCATGAACAGACCGCCGACCAGCGAGTAGAGGAAGAACTTCACCGCCGCGTACTGCCGCTGGTGGCCGCCGTAGCTGCCGATGAGGAAGTACATCGGCACCAGCATGACCTCGAAGAACACGTAGAACAGGAAGACGTCGGCGGCCGCGAAAACGCCGATCATCGTGCATTCGAGGACCAGCAGCAGCGCGAAGTAGACGGGCACCGACCGCTTCGACGACTCGGCGTCGTGCCAGGACGCCAGGATCACCAACGGCACCAGCACCGCGATCAGCATCAGCATCACCAGCGCGATGCCGTCGGCGGCGAAGGTGAAGCTGACCCCCCAGTTCGGGATCCACGAGTACGACTCGCGGAACTGGAACCGGTCACCGCCGGCGTTGAAGCTGACCCACATCACCACCGAGAGCACCAGCATGAGCAGCGACCAGGCGAACGCCACCTGCTTGGCCAGCTCCGGGCGGTGGCGCGGCAGGAAGGCCACCACCAGGGCGCCCACCAGCGGCGCCACGGTGAGCACCGAGAGGAACGGGAAGTTGGACATTATGCGGCCTTACCTCCGTCGTCACTGCGTGGTCCGCCGGCGGGGGCGGCCGGGAACAGGTCGATCACGCCAACCACCCCGCCTGCACCGCCAGGAACGCCGCCATCACCAGCAGCGCACCGGCCAGGATCGAGGTGGCGTACGAGCGGACAAAGCCGGTCTGCAGTCGGCGGAGGCGACCCGAGCCCCCACCGACCGCGGCGGCGAGCCCGTTGACGAGCCCGTCGATGCCCCGGTTGTCGAGGTACACCAGCGCCCGGGTGAGGAAGATGCCGGGCTTCTCGAAGACCGCCTCGTTGACGGTGTCGGTGTAGAGGTTGCGTCGGGCGGCGGTGACCAGCACCCCGGCCGGCTGCGGCGCGGTGGCCGTGCCGGCCCGGAACAGGAACCAGGCGAGCCCGGCGCCGAGCACGGTGACCAGCAGCGACAGCGTGGTGATCACGGCGTGCGAGAGGACCGCCTCGTGCTCGGCGTGCTCGCCGCCCAGCCCGGCGGTCTCCGTGAGCCAGTCCGGAACGGACGTGGCGAGCAGGAAGCCGGCACCGACCGACCCGACCGCCAGGAGGATCAGCGGGATGGTCATCAGCTTCGGCGACTCGTGCGGGTGCTCGATGTCCTCGGTCCACCGCTTCGGACCGTGGAAGGTGAGCACGAACAGCCGCGTCATGTAGAACGCGGTCAGCCCGGCGCCGAGCAGCGCCGCGCCGCCGAAGAGCCAGGCGGTCCAGTCCTCCCGCTCGAAGGCCGCCACGATGATCGGCTCCTTGGAGAAGAAGCCGGAGAACGGGAACATGCCGATGATGGCCAGCCAACCCATCATGAAGGTCAGCCAGGTGATCTTCATGTACTTGGACAGCCCACCGAAGCGGCGGATGTCGACCTGGTCCTTCATGCCGTGCATGACCGAGCCGGCGCCCAGGAACATGTTGGCCTTGAAGAAGCCGTGCGCCAGCAGGTGCACGATGGCCAGCGCGTACGCCGCGCCGCCGAGGCCCACACCGAGGAACATGTAGCCGATCTGGCTGACCGTCGACCAGGCGAGCACCCGCTTGATGTCGTCCTTGGCGGCACCGATGATGCAGCCGATCAGCAGGGTGAGCGCGCCGACGCTGACCACCACGAGTTGCAGCGTCGAGTTGGCGGAGAAGATCGGGTTGGACCGGGCGATCAGGTAGACGCCCGCGGTGACCATGGTGGCGGCGTGGATGAGCGCCGACACCGGGGTCGGGCCCTCCATCGCGTCCGGCAACCACGCCTGGAGCGGGAACTGGCCGGACTTACCGGCCGCGCCGAGGAGCAGCAACAGCCCGAGGACCAGCACCGTGGTGCCGGTCAGCGCGCCGACACCGTTGAACACCTCGTCGTACTGGGTGGTGCCCAGGGTGGCGAACATGATGAAGATGCCGATGGCCAGGCCGGCGTCGCCGACCCGATTCATCAGGAACGCCTTCTTGCCGGCGGTGGCCGCGCTCGGCCGTTCGGTCCAGAAGGAGATCAGCAGGTACGACGCCAGACCGACGCCCTCCCAGCCGAAGTACAGCATCACGTAGTTGTTGCCGAGCACCAGCAGCAGCATCGCCGCGACGAACAGGTTGAAGTACGCGAAGAACCGACGACGGCCCGCGTCGTGCGACATGTACTCCACTGCGTACAGGTGGATCAGGAAACCCACCCCGGTGATCAGCAGTACGAAGACCGCGGCCAGCGGGTCGAAGAGCAGACCGAAGTCGACGCGCAGATCACCGACCGCGATGAAGTCCCAGAGGCTCAGCTCGACCGACTTGTTCTCCAGGCCACGCAGCTGGAAGAAGAAGCTCAGGCCGAGCACGAACGCGGCGCCGATGGCGGCGACGCCCAACCAGTGCCCCCAGCGGTCGGCCCGGCGGCCGAGCAGCAGCAGGATGGCCGCGCTGACCAGCGGGATCGCCACCAGCAGCCAGACGCCCCCAAGCAGCCCCGTGGCCTGGGCGTATTCCACAGTCTCTTCCACCGGTGGACCCCTCTAGTACTTGAGCAGGTTGGCGTCGTCGACACTCGCCGAGCGTCGCGTCCGGAAGATGGACATGATGATCGCGAGCCCGACCACGACCTCGGCCGCCGCCACCACCATCACGAAGAACGCCATGATCTGGCCGTTGAGGTCACCGTTGATCCGGCTGAAGGTGACCAGCGTCAGGTTGGCGGCGTTGAGCATCAGCTCCACGCACATGAACAGCACGATCGCGTTGCGCCGGATCAGCACCCCGGCGGCGCCGATGGTGAACAGCACCGCGGCGAGGACGAGGTAGTAGGTCGGCTCGACCGAGAAGAACGATCCCATTATTTGTCCGTCCCCTTCAGCGCGGTCTCCTCGGCGGTCAGCTCGCGCTGCGGAAGGATCGCCGGGGTGCTGCGGTCGGTCAGGCGGCCGTCGGGCAGCCGGGCCGGGGTGGCCACCGAGGAGGAGGTCGCGAAGACGCCGGGGCCCGGCTTCGGGCCGGGGTAGTTGCCCGGGGCGAAGCGCGCCTTCATGGTCGACACCTGGTCGACCTTGTCCTGCTTCCGTCGCTCGACGTGGGCCAGCACCATGGCACCGACCGCCGCGGTGATCAGCAGCGCCGAGGTCAGCTCGAACGCGAAGACGTACTTGGTGAACAGCAGCCGGGCGATGCCCTGCACGTTCCCCTCGGCGTTGACCTGCTCCAGACCGGCAGTGGTGGTCTGGTCCAGCGCCTGGTAGAGGCCGGTGCCGACCAGGCCGGCGAAGCCCAGGCCGAGCACGATCGCGGCGACCCGCTGGCCGCGCAGCGTCTCGATCAGCGAGTCGGTGGAGTCCCGTCCGACCAGCATCAGCACGAAGAGGAAGAGCATCATGATCGCGCCGGTGTAGACGATGATCTGCACCATGCCGATGAACGGACCGGCCTGGAGCACGTAGAAGACGCCCAGGCAGAGCATGGTCAGCACCAGCCACAGCGCCGAGTGCACGGCGTTGCGCGCTGCCACCATCCCGATCCCGCCGATCAGCGCGAGCGGGGCGAGGATCCAGAAGGTGACCGCCTCGCCGGTGGAGACCGAACTCGCCGCGGCGAGCACCGTGGACGTGGTCATGCTTCCTCTCCCTTGCCGGCCGCCACGCGCTGGGCGGCCTGCTCGGCGCCCGGGAACGTCACGCCGGGGTGCTCCTCGACCTGGTAGCGGCCGGGGCCCATCGGGGACGTCTCCGCACCGGCGGAGGTGCCCGGGTTGTCCAGCGCGCCGACGTAGTAGTCCTTCTCGCTGTCACCCAGCCGCATCGGGTGCGGAGGCTGCTCCATGCCCTCCAGCAACGGCGCGAGCAACTGCTCCTTGGTGAAGATCAGGTCCTGCCGGTTGTCCCGGGCCAGCTCGTACTCGTTGCTCATGGTGAGCGACCGGGTCGGGCAGGCCTCGATGCACAGCCCGCAGAAGATGCAGCGGGCGTAGTTGATCTGGTAGATGCTGGCGTACCGCTCACCCGGCGAGAAGCGCTGCTCGTCGGTGTTGTCGCCACCCTCGACGTAGATCGCGTCCGCCGGGCAGGCCCAGGCGCACAGCTCGCAGCCGATGCACTTCTCCAGGCCGTCCGGGTGCCGGTTGAGGATGTGCCGCCCGTGGTAGCGCGGCGCCGACACCGGCGGCTTGAACGGGTAGTCGGTGGTGACGACCTTCCTGAACATGTGCGAGAAGGTGACACCGAATCCCTTGAACGTTCCGGTGATCGCGCCCACGTCACACCTCCCTGGAGTCCGAGCCGGCAACGATGTTGGCCGGCTCCCGCTCGGCGACCACGCGCGTGATACGCGGGCTCGGTGGTACCTGAAGATCCATCGGTGGCAGCGGGAAGCTCCCGTGCGGCCGGTTGTCGACCTGTTCCTGCGTCGTCGGCGTCGGCTCCGGCTTCCGGCTGGGCCAGAAGATCGTGGCGATCAGCAGGATGCCGGCCGGAATGCCGACGGCGATCACCTTGCCGCGGGTGTCCCAGTCCTCGATGGAGCGAAGGCCCGACAGGACCAGGATCCAGACCAGGTTGATCGGCAGCAGCACCTTCCAGCCGAGCCGCATGAACTGGTCGTACCGCAGCCGGGGCAGCGTGCCACGCAGCCACACGAAGACGAAGACCAGCGCGATCACCTTGCCGAAGAACCAGAGCATCGGCCACCAACCGGAGTTGGCGCCCTCCCAGATGGTGATCGGCCAGGGTGCTCGCCAACCGCCCAGGAACAGTGTGGTGGTGACCGCGGACATGGTCACCATCGCGACGTACTCGCTGAGCATGAAGAGCGCGAACTTCAGCGAGCTGTATTCCGTCATGAAGCCGGCGACCAGCTCGGACTCGGCCTCGGGCAGGTCGAACGGCGCCCGGTTGGTCTCACCCACGGTGGCGATGAAGAAGATGATGAAGCTCGGCAGCAGCAGGATCGCGTACCAGCCCGGCGCCGGGATGGGCTGGCCGAAGATGGTCAGCTGGGTGCCGTCGCCCTGAGCGGCGACGATCCCGCTGGTGCTCATCGTGCCGGCGGTCATGAAGACCGCCACGATGCTGAGCCCCATGGCGACCTCGTAGGAGATCATCTGGGCGCTCGACCGGAGACCACCCAGCAGCGGGTACGTCGAGCCGGAGGCCCAACCACCCAGCACGATGCCGTAGACGCCCATCGAGGAGCAGGCGAGCAGCAGCAGCACCGCCACCGGCACATCGGTGACCTGCAACGGCGTGTGGTGGCCGAAGATGCTCACCATCGGGCCGAACGGCACCACCGACAGGGCGGTGACCGCGCAGATCACCGAGATGGTCGGGGCGAAGAAGTAGACGACCTTGTCGGCCGCCTTCGGGAGGATGTCCTCCTTGAAGGCCATCTTCAGGCCGTCGGCGAGGGTCTGGAGCAAGCCGAACGGGCCGACCTGGTTGGGGCCCGGCCGCACCTGCATGTAACCGACCACGCGCCGCTCGAACCAGACGCCGAGCAGGGTGGCCAGCAGACCGAAGGCGAACGCGAAGACAATCTTGCCGAGAACCAGCCACCACGGATCCCGGCCGAAGTCGGCCAACGTCGGATCCTGGGCGAGAAGGGGACTCACGGTGCCCACCTTTCGTTCGCGACTGCGGGGCTCACTCGCTGCGCTCGTTCACTCCTCGCGCTCACTGGTTACCCCCGGAGTTGAGGAGCGGACCCGGGAGACCGGTCTCGTCGGCCGCCACGCGTCCGGCCGGGATGGCCGTACCCGGTGCGGGGACGGAGATCCGGACGACCGCGCCGGACGTCGCCCCGAGGCTGCGCCGCACGGTCGAGCCGGGTGAGTTGGTCGGCAGCCAGACCACGCCGTCCGGCATCTCGGTGAGTTCCGCCGGCAGGGTCAGCGCCCCCCGGTCGGTGCCGACCGTGACCGCGTCACCGTCGACCACACCGAGCGCCTCGGCGGTGCCCTTGCCCAGCCGGACCACCGGCGGGCGGGCGGTCCCGGCGAGGTTCTCGTCGCCCTCGGTCAGGGTGCCGAGGTCCACCAGCTGGTGCCAGGTGGCCAGCACGGCCTCCCCGGCGTTCGGCTGCGGCACCCGGCCCGGCGCCACCGACGGCGCGGCCGGCCGGGACATCCGCGTCGCCGGCAGCGTGCCCAGCTCGCGACGCACGCTCGGCACGTCGGCCGTGCCGAGCCGCACGTCGAGCAGCGCGGCCAGCGCGTCGAGCACGCGACCGTCGGTCATCGCGGCGGTGTTCAGCACCGCCTCGAACGGGCGCAGGCGGCCCTCCCAGTCCAGGAAGCTGCCGGCCTTCTCGGCCACCGGGGCGACCGGCAGCACCACGTTCGCCCGCCGGGTCACCGCGCTGGCGCGCAGCTCGAGGCTGACCAGGAACGGCACCGCGTCCAGGGCGGACTCGGCCAGTCGCGGGTCGGCCAGGTCGGCCGGGTCGACACCGCCGACGACCAGCGCGCCGAGCTGCCCGTTGGCGGCCGCGGTCAGGATGCCGTCGGTGTCCCGGCCAGCCTGGCTCGGGATCACCCCGGCCGGGATGTCCCACGCCTCACCCAGCTCGGCCCGGGCGGCCGGCTCGGTGACCAGGCGTCCACCGGGGAGCAGGTTGGGCAGGCAGCCCGCGTCGACAGCGCCGCGGTCACCCGCGCGCCGCGGCACCCAGGCCAGCTTCGCGCCGGTACGCCGGGCCACGTCCGCCGCGGCGGAGAGCCCGCCCGGCACGCTGGCCAGACGCTCACCGACGATCAGGATCGCGCCAGGTGCGCTCAGCGCCTCGCTGACCGTGGCGTGCTCGGCGAGCACGCTGGCCTCCTCGCCCGGCACCACCCGGGCCAGTTTGGCACCGAGCTTCTCCAGGCCGCGGGTGGCGAAGGGCGCCAGCGCGTACACCGTCAGGGTCTTCTTCAGGTACGCCTTGCGCAGCCGCAGGAAGAGGATCGGGCACTCCTCCTCGGGCTCCAGGCCGACCAGCACCACCGCCGGCGCGTTCTCCACGTCGGTGTAGGTGACGTCGGTGACCCCGGCGACCGAGCTGGCCAGGAAGTCGGCCTCCTCGCGGGAGACCGGGCGGGCCCGGAAGTCGATGTCGTTGGTGTTCAACGCGACCCGGGCGAACTTGGCGTACGCGTACGAGTCCTCGACGGTCAGCCGACCGCCGGTGAGTACCGCCGTGCCCTGCCCGCTCTCCCGAGCGATGTGCAGCCCCTCGGCGGCGACGGTGAGCGCCTCGCTCCAGGACGCCTCGCGCAGCTCACCGGTGTGCTCGTCGCGGACCAGCGGAGTGGTCAGCCGGTCGGCGGCCCGGGTGTACTGGAAGCCCCAGCGGCCCTTGTCGCAGTTCCACTCCTCGTTGACCTGCGGCTCGTCGCCGGCCAGCCGGCGCAGCACCTTGCCGCGCCGCCAGTCGGTGCGCTGCCCGCAGCCGGCCGAGCAGTGCTCGCAGACGCTCGGGCTGGACACCAGGTCGAACGGGCGGGCGCGGAAGCGGTACTGGGCGCCGGTCAGCGCACCCACCGGGCAGATCTGCACGGTGTTGCCGGAGAAGTAGGAGTTGAACGGGACGTCCCCCTCGTCGCCCTCCTCGCCGTAGGCGTCGTCCCGGTAGATGTTGATTTCCTCGGCGGACGACCGGCCCATCAGGTCGATGAACTTGTCGCCGGCGATCTCCTCGGAGAACCGGGTGCAGCGCTGGCAGAGCACGCACCGCTCGCGGTCCAGCAGCACCTGGCTGCTGATCGCCATCGGCTTCTCGTACTCCCGCTTGTGCTCGTGGAAGCGCGAGTCGGTGCGGCCGGTGGACATCGCCTGGTTCTGGAGCGGGCACTCGCCGCCCTTGTCACACATCGGGCAGTCCAGCGGGTGGTTGAGCAGCAGCAGCTCCATCACCCCCTCCTGCGCCTTCTTGGCCACCGGGGAGGTGATCTGGGTACGCACGACCATGCCGTCGGCGACGGCCTGGGTGCAGGAGGCGACCGGCTTGCGCTGCCCCTCCACCTCGACCAGGCACTGTCGGCACGCGCCGGCCGGGGCCAGCAGCGGGTGGTCGCAGAACCGGGGGATCTCGGTGCCCATCTGCTCGGCGACCCGGATCAGCAGCGTCCCCTTGGGGGCGGTGACCTCGACGCCGTCGATGGTGAGGGTGACGGTTTCGGTCTGCTTGGCTACGTCGGTCATCAGTGAGCTCCAACCAGCTGCTTGTCGGAGAGCTTCGGCGCGGACCGACCCTCGATGTAGTCGAGGTAGTCCTGCTTGAAGTACTGCAGCGAGGAGGTCACCGAGCTGGTCGCGCCGTCACCCAGACCGCAGAACGAGCGGCCGAGGATGTTGTCGCAGGTGTCCAGCAGGGTGTCCAGGTCTTCGTGGGTGCCCTGACCTGCGAGGATCCGCCGGTAGACCCGGACCATCCAGTAGTTGCCCTCACGACACGGGGTGCACTTGCCGCACGACTCGTGGTGGTAGAACTCCAGCCACCGGTACGTCGCGTAGACCGGGCAGTCCTGGTCGGAGAAGATCTGGGTGGCCGTGGTGCCGAGGATCGAGCCGGCCGCCGCCACCTGATCGAAGTCCAGTGGCACGTCCAGGTGCTCGGCGGCGAGCAGCGGGGTGGACGAGCCGCCCGGGGTCCAGAACCGCAGGTTGTGGCCGGGCTGCATCCCACCGGCCAGCTCCAGCAGCTCGCGCAGCGTGACACCCATCGAGCACTCGTACTGGCCCGGGTTGGCGACCCGACCGGAGAGCGAGTAGATCATCGGTCCGGAGGACTTCTCGGTGCCCATGCTCTTCCACCAGTCGGCCCCACCGAGCACGATCGGCGGCACGCTGGCGATGGTGCCGACGTTGTTCACCACCGTCGGGCTGGCATACAGGCCGTGGGTGGCCGGGAACGGCGGGCGCAGCCGGGGCTGACCCCGGAACCCCTCCAACGAGTCCAGCAGCGCCGTCTCCTCGCCGCAGATGTACGCCCCGGCGCCGGAGTGCACCACCAGCTCCAGGTCGTAGCCACTGCGCAGGATGTTGCGGCCCAGGTACCCCTTGTCGTACGCCTCCTGGACCGCGTTGCGCAGCCGACGCGCGGCGTGCACCGCCTCGCCCCGGATGTAGATGTAGGCGCGGGCGGCCCGGATCGCGTACGACGCGATGATGACGCCCTCGACCAGCGCGTGCGGGTCGTGGGTCATCAGCGGCAGGTCCTTGCAGGTGCCCGGCTCGCCCTCGTCGGCGTTGACCACCAGGTAGTGCGGCTTACCGTCGCCCTGCGGGATGAAGCCCCACTTGAGGCCGGTGGGGAAGCCGGCGCCACCCCGGCCGCGCAGCCCGGAGTCCTTGATCAGCTGGATCAGGTCGTCCGGGTGGGCCTTGAGCGCCTTGCGCAGCGCGGCGTAACCGTCCAGCTGCTCGTACGTGCCGATCTGCCAGGCGTCCGGCGACAGCCAGCGCTTGGTCAGCACCGGCGTCAGCTTTGCCAGCGTCTCCGGGCGGGGAGTGGTCACTTCTGGGCCCCCGTTTCGTTCGCGTCCGCCGGTCCGGCGCCGTCAGCGTCCGTGCCAGCCTTCGCTTCGGTGAGGTTGCGCTCCTGCGCCCCGGCCTCGTCGCCGGCGGGCTTGCCGTCGCCGGCCGGCGGGTTGGCCGCCACGCCGGCGGCCTCTGCTGCTCGCGCGTCACCAGCCTCGGGCGCGGTGCCGGTGCGGTCCGTCGGGACCCTGGTGCCAGGGGCGTCCGGCACCGCAGTGCCCGCGTCCGGCTGCCGGGTCTCGGCGGTACGCACCTGCGGCGACTTGTCGTCCGGTGCCTTGACGTCCCGCGTGGTGCTGCCACTCGCGTCTGCCGGCAACGCCGGCTCGGCGACCCCGGCCGCCCCCGTCGGGGCAGACGCCCCGTCGCCACCCTTGACCGGTGCCGCGCTGGCCTCGACGGGCGCCGGCTTGGCGGCCTCCGCCTTCGCCTTCGCCTCGGCGGCGGCCTTGTCGGCCTCGGCCTTGCTGCGGATCGGGGTGTTCGGGTCGAAGCCCGGCACCGAGACGCCGTGCTGCTGGGCCAGCCGCAGCCCGCGCAGGGTGGGCTCGCCCGGCCCGCCGTCGGCGACCGCACCGTCGCGCTCGTCGGCGAAACCGGCGAGCTGCACCGCCATCTCCTTGAGGGTGCAGAGCCGGGCACCCCGGGTCGGCATCGGCCGGCCGCCGGAGCGCAGCTCGTCGACCACACCGACAGCTGTGGAGGCGTCCACGCCGTCGAAGAAGTCGTAGTTGACGGTCATCACCGGGCCGTAGTCGCACGCCGCCAGGCACTCGGCGTGCTCCAGCGTGATCGTGCCGTCCGTTGTGGTCTCGTCGTGCCCGACGCCCAGGTGCTCGGCGAGGGTGTCGTAGACCTCCTGGCCTCCGAGCACGTTGCACATCGTGTTGGTGCAGACGCTGACCAGGAAGTCACCGGTCGGCTTGCGCTTGTACATCGTGTAGAAGGTGGCCACCGCGCCGACCTGGGCCTTGTTCAGCCCCAGCACCTCGGCGCAGAACGCGACCCCGGCCGGGGAGACGTACCCCTCTTCGGCCTGCACCAGGTGCAGCAGCGGCAGCAACGCCGAGCGGGACCGGTCCGCCGGGTAACGGGCGATGATGTCGCGCGCCCGCTCCCGGGTCTCGTCAGTGAAAGTCGTCGTCATCGGTCACACCCACCCATCACCGGGTCCAACGAGGCACCGCCGGCGATCACGTCGGCGATCAGACCGCCCTCGGCCATCGCCGGGAGGGCCTGGAGGTTGACGAAGCTCGGCTCCCGGTAGTGCACCCGGTAGGGCCGGGTGCCACCGTCGGAGACCGCGTGGACGCCCAGCTCGCCGCGGGGCGCCTCGATGGCGACGTACACCTGGCCGGGCGGGACCCGGAAGCCCTCGGTCACCAGCTTGAAGTGGTGGATCAGCGACTCCATCGACTGACCCATGATCTTCGCGACGTGCTCCAGCGAGTTGCCCATGCCGTCCACGCCGATGGCCAGCTGCGCCGGCCAGGCGATCTTGCGGTCGGCGACCATCACCGGGCCCGGACGGAGCCGGTCCAGCGCCTGCTCGACCAGCTTCATCGACTCCCGGATCTCGGCGAGCCGGACCTGGTAGCGACCCCACACGTCACCGTCGGGGTGGGTCGGCACGTCGAACTCGTACGTCTCGTAGCCGCAGTACGGCATGGTCTTGCGAAGGTCCCAGGCGAGGCCGGCGGAGCGCAGCACCGGGCCGGTGATGCCGAGCGCCACGCAGCCGGTGACGTCCAGCACCGCGACGTTCTTCGTCCGCTCGGTCCAGATCGGCTGACCGGAGAGGAGGTCCTCGTACTCCTTGAGCTTCTTCGGCATCATCTTGAGGAACTCACGGATCTTGATGATCGCGTCGTCCGGCACGTCCTGTGCCACACCGCCGGGCCGCACGTACGCGTGGTTCATCCGCAGGCCGGTGATGGTCTCGAAGATGTCGAGGATGTACTCCCGCTCACGGAAGCCGTACAGCATGATCGAGATCGCGCCCAGCTCCATGCCGGTGGTGGCCAGCCAGACCAGGTGCGACGAGATCCGGTTGAGCTCCATCATCAGCACGCGGATCGTGGTGGCCCGCTCGGTGATGTCGTCGGTGATGCCGAGCAGCTTCTCCACCGCGAGGGCGTACGCCGTCTCGTTGAAGATCGGGGCGAGGTAGTCCATCCGGGTCACGAACGTCGAGCCCTGGACCCAGTTGCGGTATTCGAGGTTCTTCTCGATGCCGGTGTGCAGGTAGCCGATGACCGAGCGGGCCTCGCGGACCGTCTCGCCCTCCAGCTCCAGGATCAGCCGCAGCACCCCGTGCGTGGACGGGTGCTGCGGACCCATGTTGACCACGATCCGCTCGTCGTTGATCGGGTCGGTGCCCGCGACGATCGTGTCCCAGTCCCCACCGGTGACGGTGAAGACCCGTCCCTCGTCGGTCTCACGCTCGCTGGCGTAGTTCGACGTCGTCACTGGTACGACCTCCGCTCGCTCGGCGGCTGGATCTCCGCGCCCTTGTACTCGACGGGGACGCCGCCGAGCGGGTAGTCCTTGCGCTGCGGGTGGCCCTCCCAGTCGTCCGGCATGAGGATCCGGGTCAGGCTGGGGTGGCCGTCGAAGACGATGCCGAACATGTCGTACGCCTCGCGCTCCTGCCAGTCCGCCGTCGGGTAGATGGCGGTCACGCTGGGCAGGTGCGGGGCCTCGACGGAGACCGCGGCCTCCAGCCGGACCCGCCGCCGGTACGTCATCGAGGTGAGCAGGTAGACCGCGTGCAGCCGGCGTTCGTCGGCGCCCAGGTAGTCCGCACCGGACACCGAGGAGCACAGCTCGAACCGCAACGCCAGGTCGTCCCGCATCACCTGGCAGACCTCGGCGATCCGCTCCGGGCGTACGTGCAGGGTCAGCTCGCCCCGGTCGACAACGACCTTCTCGATCGCGTCGTTGAAGGCCGGGTACGCCTCCTCCAGCGCGTCGCGGACCTCGTCGAAGTAGCCCCCGTACGGGCGGGACGCCTCCTCGATGGGCTGACGCTGGCGGACCAGGCCGCCGTAGCCGGACACGTCGCCGGTGCCCTGGTTGCCGAACATCCCGCGACCGGCCGGGCTGGCCGGCGGGAACTCGGCGGGGGCACCACTGGTGGCACCGGCCGGCACCACCGGCAGCGGTACGCCGCCGTCGTTTGGCTTGTCGCTCATTTGGGGCCTGCCTGCGGGTGGAGGTGGTTCTGAGCGTTCATCCAGTTCTCGATGCGCAGCTGCTCCTCGCGGCCCTCGCGGACCGCCCGGGTCCACTCGGCGCGCCGGGCCTTGTCGCTGCGGTACGAGGAGGGCATCGAGCCGTAGGGCACGACCGGGACGTCACCGCGCTCCTGGCGGGCCGCGAGCATCTTGCGACCGTTCGGGCCGAGCGGCTCATACATGATCTTCTCGCGGAGCTTGAGGATCGCGTCGATGAGCATCTCCGGCCGGGGCGGGCAGCCGGGCAGGTACATGTCGACCGGCACCACGTGGTCGACGCCCTGCACGATCGCGTAGTTGTTGAACATGCCGCCGCTGCTGGCACAGACGCCCATCGAGAGCACCCAGCGCGGCTCGGCCATCTGGTCGTAGATCTGGCGCAGCACCGGGGCCATCTTCTGACTCACCCGGCCGGCCACGATCATCAAATCGGCCTGCCGGGGCGACGCCCGGAAGACCTCCATGCCCCAGCGGCCCATGTCGTAGTGCGGACCACCGGCGGCCATCATCTCGATGGCGCAGCAGGCCAGGCCGAAGGTGGCGCCCCACACGGACGACTTCCGAGACCAGTTGACCAGCTTCTCCACCGAGGTGAGCAGGACGCCGGCGGGAAGCTTCTCCTCGATGCCCATCTGACGTTCCTTCCTCAGTCCCAGTCCAGGCCGCCGCGCCGCCACACGTAGGCGTACGCAACGAAGACCGCGACGATGAACAGGACCATCTCCACGAAGCCGAAGATCGGCAGAGCGTCGAACGAGACCGCCCAGGGGTAGAGGAAGATGATCTCGATGTCGAAGACGATGAAGAGCATCGCCGTCAGGTAGAACTTGATCGGGAACCGCCCGCCGCCGACCGGCTGCGGGCTGGGCTCGATGCCGCACTCGTAAGCCTCGAGTTTGGCCTTGTTGTAGCGACGGGGACCGGCGAAGCGGGCGGCGCCAACGGAAAACAGCGAGAACGCCGCGGCGAGGGCGAACAGCCCGATGATCGGTGCGTAAGGCGAGAGCGACATCGTTTTCTCCTGCTCGTCCTTCCCTGCCCTCGGTGCTTGACGAAAATCACACTATTCACGTCCCTCGCAGTGGCAGTCGGCGGGGGTCGATCTTTGTCAGCGTCGGGGCCGTGACCAGCGCCGATGCCGTCCTACTTATACGGCTGGGGCGGCCTTCGTCATCGCGTTGATGACCCGATCCATCGCGTCCCCGCCACGCGGGTCGGTCAGGTTGGCCAACAGCTTGAGCACGAAACGCATCAGCGTCGGGTGCGGCATGCCGTGTTTGGTGGCGATCCGCATGATCTCGGGGCGGCCGATCAGTTTCACGAAGATGCCGCCCAACCGGTAGTAGCCACCGAGCCGGGCCTTCAGCTCGGCCGGGTACGCCAGCAGAGCACGCTCCCGTTCCGGGCCGGCCGGCCGGGCGAGAGCCTGGACCATGACCTCGGCGGCCAGTTCGCCGGACTCCATCGCGTACGCGATGCCCTCGCCGTTGAACGGGTTGACCATGCCGCCCGAGTCGCCGACCAGCAGCACGCCCCGGGTGTAGTGGGGCACCCGGTTGAAGCCCATCGGCAGCGCCGCTCCGAGGATCGGGCCGTCGGCGTTGGTCTCGTCGGTCATCCCCCAGTCAACCGGCGTGTTGGCGAGCCAGTCGGTGAGCAGCCGGCGGTAGTTGGTCTTGCCGAACGCCGAGGACGAGTTGAGCACGCCGAGCCCGACGTTGACCCGTCCGTCACCGAGACCGAAGATCCAGCCGTAACCGGGCAGCAGGTTGTCGCCGCTGTCCTTGCTGCGCAGTTCCAGCCAGGACTCCAGGTAGTTGTCCTCGTGCTTGGCCGGCGAGTTGTAGTAGCGGCGGACGGCCACACCGATCGGCCGGTCCTCCCGCTTGGCCAGCCCGAGCGCGAGCGGGAGCCGGCCGGAGACGCCGTCCGCCGCGACGACCAGCGGGGCGTGGAAGGTGGTGGGCTCCTTGCCCGGCCCGACCTCCGCCTCGACGCCGGTGACGCGGCCATCGCCGTCGAGCACCGGGCCCAGCACGTTGACGCTGGTCCGCAGCTTCGCGCCGGCGGCAACCGCCCGCTGGGCGAGCAGGTCGTCGAAGTCCAGACGCGTACGCACCAGACCGTAGTTCGGGAAGCTGGCCAGCTCCGGCCAGTCCAGTTCGAGGCGCACCCCGCCGCCGATGACCCGCAGGCCGCGGTTGTGCAGCCAGCCCGCCTCGGGCGAGGTGTCCACACCCATCCGGATGAGCTGGCGCACCGCGCGCGGGGTCAACCCGTCGCCGCAGACCTTCTCCCGGGGGAACTCGGTCTTCTCCAACAACAGCACCCGTACGCCGTGCCGGGCCAGGTGGTACGCAGTCGCTGATCCACCGGGACCGGCACCCACGACAATGACGTCGGCGTCATGTTCAACCGCGGTCATTCGCGCCTCCTCCCGCACGCTCGTGAAATGCTTCACAAGCCAGACGGGACGAGTGTATGACCGGCGTCATACCAGCGCAGGATCAGGGGTACCTAACTCGCCGATGTGACAGCTCATCACCGTCCACAGCAGTCAGGTGTCAGGCCGGGCTGGCGGCGTCCAGGCCCGCGTCGACCCGAATTGTCTCCGGCAGATGCTCGCGGAGCGCCCCACCCGCCGCCCGGTCCAGTGCCGCCAACACCTCGGCGACCACCTGCCGGACCTCCACCGGGTCGGCCCCGGCCAACTCGCGCAACTGGGCGATGAGTTCGGCCGCGTCGTCGTCGGTGGCGGCCACCGGGACCGCCGGGTCTGCTCCGGTCATGCGATCGAGCGTACCGGGCAAAGTGGACTAAAGCCCGATATTAACGAAACCTGAATAATGTCCGTGCCGGCTGATGTGGCCCGTCCGCTACTCGCGGATCCCCCGGTGCAGGGCCACCACGCCGCCGGTCAGGTTGCGCCACGCCACGCGCCCCCACCCGGCCGCGGCCACCCGGCCGGCCAGCGCGGACTGCGCCGGCCAGGCCCGGACCGACTCGGCGAGATAGACGTACGCCTCGGGGTTGCTCGACACCGTGCGGGCCACCACCGGCAACGACCGCATCAGGTACGACAGGTAGACAGTCCGGAAGACCGGGTTGACCGGGGTGCTGAACTCGCAGACCACCAGCCGGCCGCCCGGCCGGGTCACCCGGGCCAGCTCACGCAGCGCCGCGTCGGTGTCGTTGACGTTGCGCAGCGCGAAGGAGATGGTCACCGCGTCGAAGCTGGCGTCGGCGAACGGTAGCCGCAGCGCGTCTCCGGCCAGCAACGGCACCTCGGGCCGGGCCCGCTTGCCGGTGTGCAGCATGCCCAGCGACAGGTCGACCCCGACCGCGTACGCCCCGGACTGGGCCAGCTCACGCGTCGAGACGCCGGTGCCAGCGCCCACGTCCAGCACCCGCTCGCCCGGCCGCAGCCCGAGCGCCGCCCGGGTGGCCCGCCGCCAGGATCGGTCCTGGCCCAGCGAGATCACCGTGTTGGTCAGGTCGTAACGCTCTGCCACGCCGTCGAACATCGCGGCGACCTCGTGCGGCTGCTTGTCCAGACTGGCGCGCTGGCCCTGCGGGGTACGGCTCACCCCACCACTCTGCCAGCCGCCCGCCAACCGACGTTCGCTGGGTGGGGCGGCACGCGCCCCGTACGCGAAAGGGCGGGGTGGTCGCCCACCCCGCCCTCGCGTCGTGCCCGCGTCCATGACACCTCGGTCAGAACGCCTGTCGCCATCGCACCCCTCGCGGTCGCACCGCTCGTACGCGCCGCTGGTCAGGGCACCGGTGTCAGTCGGTCGACTTCTCGTCGGTCGGCGAGACCAGGACCACCTTGCGGCGACGGGTGAGCACCAGCAGCGCCCCGCCCACCAGCAGGATGACCACGCCAATGCCACCGATCAGGCCGACCTGCACACCGGTCACCGGCAGGCCGCCACCGCCCGAGCCACCACCGGTGGAGCCACCACCGGTGGAGCCACCACCGGCGCCCGGCGAGACCGTCGTGCCCGGCGTCGTCGTACCGCTCGGGATCGGCGTCGGGGTGGCCGTAGCGGTCGGGGTGAATGTCGCGGTCGGCGTGACAGTCGCGGTCGGCGTCGCCGTCGGGGTGACCGTCGGCGTCGGGGTCGGAGTGACAGTCGGCGTCGGGCTCGGCGTCTCCGTGGGAGTGACAGTCGGCGTCGGGCTCGGCGTCTCGGTCGGGGTGACCGTCGGCGTCGGGGTCGGCGTCTCGGTTGGCGTCGGCGTCTCCGTCGGGGTGGCCGTCGGCGTCGGGGTCGGCGTCTCCGTCGGCGTCGGCGTCGGCGTCGGCGACTCGGTCGGAGTGACAGTCGGCGTCGGCGTCGGCGACTCGGTCGGAGTGACAGTCGGCGTCGGCGTCGGCGACTCGGTCGGAGTGACCGTCGGCGTGGGCGTGGGCGATTCCGTCGGGGTGGCCGTCGGCGTGGGTGTCGGCGTCGGGTCGACTGCCAGGTCGACGAAGACGTCGAAGATCGCCTGGTTGTCGCCCTCGTCGATCTCGGTGAAGGCCTTCCGCTGAGCGGCGCTGGCCCGCCGCGGCTGCTCCTCGGGCTTGCCGGCTGCCACGTCCAGACCGTGTGCCACCAGCTCGCCGACCCGCAGCACCGGCTCGGTGACGTCCTTGCCGACGGTCACCTTGATGTCGGCCGTGTAGTAGTCACCGGGCCGGATCACCGCGCCGTCGTCCTGACAGAGCGCCTGAGCGACGCCGAAGGTCTGCGTGGTGCACGTGTCCGGCAGGGTGTCGAAGGTGACGCCCGCCGGGAGGGTGAGCACGTAGGCGAGGCCGGTGGCCTTGCGGCTGCCGTCGTTGTAGACCGCCCAGTCGACCGGCACCGTCTCGCCCGGCCGCACCGGCCGAAGGTCGGGGTCGTCGCCGTTGACGCCGTTCACCACGACGTTCGCGTTGACGTCCTGCACCCAACTGGTCAGGTCGTACCCGGGCTCGGTGACGGTGATGTCGTGCTCGACCCTGTTGTCTTCCTCGTTGGGGTCTTCGGTAGCCGAGCGGATGGTGACCACCAGAGTGCCGGCGGCGCCCTTACCACCGGTGGAGAAGATCGGAATACCGAAGTCCTCGCTGGTGCCGGCGGCCAGGTCGCCGAGGCGGCAGGTGAACTTCTTGCCGTTCACCCGGCAGCCGTCGGGCACCACGACCCGGACCTTGTTCGTCTTCAGCTTGCTGGTGTCCACTGTGTAACTGACACCCTTGGCGTCTTCCTTGCTCCGGGTGTTGTCGACCGAGAACTTGAACGGCTTGCTCTTGGCCTCCGTGACACCCTTGGCCAGGTTGTAGCTGAGCGGCACCAGGGCCAGATCGGCCTCCTCGGCCGCCAGCACTGGGGCGGCCACGGCGGCGATGCCGCCGGCCGCGAGCAGCGCCACGACACTGGCGCGCACCAGCGTCGAGCGGTGGAACGCTGTCATCAGTCCCCCGGGGGTAGGGAAGAAAGAATGGTTGCGGAACGAGCGGACGCTATCGGAGGCCGATCTTCCACGCCAGCAGGCGGAGCCGTTTTCATCCGTCCGGTCCGAGCTGGGCAGACAGTTCGGGCGGGATGGTCACCCATCCCGCCCGTACTGCCGTGCGTTATATGAACGACCCGCAGCGGGTCGATGGAGGACAGCCCCGTCGATCGACGGTGGTGACGAACATGAGCCGGGACGCTAGCCGCCGACGATCATCTCCACCAGCCCCGCACCGGACAGGCTGACGCTGCGGCGGCGGGGACCACCCGTACCGCTTGGGTGATCCGGCGGGAGCATGAGCGTCGATCAGCCGAACGGCCGGGTGTCGACAGTCAGCTGACGTCCACCAGGGGCAGGGACTTCCCCGCGCCACCGCCGGGCAGCGCGATCGAGGAGAAGTGCGAGACCACCCGCTCGTCGGTCGGGTCGTCGGCCGGCGTGTGGTGCACGGCGAGCCGGTTGTAGAGGGTGTCGCGCTGCGCGGGGATCCGGTCCGCCGAGCGGATCATGCCGATCAGCTCGTGCAGGTTGGAGCGGTGCCGGGCACCGGCGGAGGAGATGACGTTCTCCTCCAGCATGATCGAGCCGAGGTCGTCCACGCCCATGTGCAGCGAGAGCTGCCCGACGTCCTTACCGGTGGTCAACCAGGACGCCTGGAGGTGCGGCACCGTCTCGAAGAAGAGGCGAGCCACAGCGACCAGGCGCAGGTATTCCAAGGTGGTCGCCTGGGTGCGGCCCTTCAGGTGGTTGTTCTCCGGCTGGTACGTCCACGGGATGAACGACCGGAAACCGCGGGTGCGGTCCTGAACGTCGCGGATCATGCGCAGGTGCTCGATGCGCTCGGCGTGCGTCTCGCCGGTGCCCATCATCATGGTGGCGGTCGACTCGATGCCCTGCCGGTGGGCCAGCTCCATGACCTCCAGCCAGCGCTCGCCCGACTCCTTGAGGGGCGCGATGGCCTTGCGGGGCCGCTCGGGAAGCATCTCCGCGCCGGCGCCGGCGATCGAGTCCAGGCCGGCGGTCTTGATCCGGGCGATGGCCTCGTCCAGGCTCACCCCGGAGACCTTGGCCATGTGCAGGATCTCGCTGGGGCCGATCGAGTGGATGACCAGCTGCGGGTACGCCTGTTTGACCGAGGAGAACAACTCCTCGTAGTACTCCACGCCATAGTCCGGGTGGTGCCCGCCCTGGAGCATCACCTGGGTGGCGCCCAGCTCGACCGCCTCGCCGCACCGGCGCAGGATCTCCTCGGTCGGGTGGGTCCACCCTTCCTTGTGCTTGGGCGCACGGTAGAACGCGCAGAACTTGCACGCCGTCACGCAGACGTTCGTGTAGTTGATGTTGCGGTCGATCAGGTAGGTGACGACGTTGTCCGGGTAGCGTCGCCGACGCACCGCGTCCGCCGCCTCGCCCAAGGCGTGGAAGGGCGCCTCGGTGTAGAGCAGCAGCGCCTCCTCGGGCGTGATCCGCCCGCCGTCCGCGCCGCGCTGCAGGATGTCGTCGATCTCCCGGCTCACCGTCACACCCCGAGCCTACGTCGCCCGTTCCAGGGCTGGCGCTCCGCTCCGCATCCCGTGACGCGCACCCCAAGCGGCGCTCCGGGGGCAGCGAGCTGTCCGGCGGCTAGATCTTGGACACTTTCCGTTCCGCGGGCGGGCTCAACTGGTGGTTGCAACACCCTTCCGTGATCTTCGTTGGGGTGGTTATGGCGTTGAGGTTGAGCCCGCTGGAGCGGGAGCAGATCGG
>NZ_JBEXGE010000017.1:0-154825 GCF_040607155.1 Micromonospora sp. NPDC005324
TCTTGCGGATCAGATCGGTACGCATGGTGGCGTGCTCCTCTGCATCGGGGGTGCCCGCACGGCTCTCAACGGGGGGTCAGTGCGACCGTGCGGGGGGAAGTTCGTGGCGACGCCGGCGATCCGGGGGGACCTGCTCGGGCGTTGCGGGGGATGTAACCGGGGCGGCCTGGCGGATGTTCCCGGCGGCTGCCGCGCCCCACGACCCGAGAGTCGCGGTGGCATGCCAGGTACAACGACCCGGCCCGGCCGCCGATTCCGCCGTCGGGGTGGCCCGGACCACCCGACAGTCGGGGTCAAAACCGACAACCCTCCCACCCCCGCCCGGCCGGAGAAACGGACACGGCGGACGAGATGGCGTGATCGACTCGGGTTCACCGAAGTCGCGGGGTCCCGGTGCCGGGGATACCCCGACGTCAAGTACCTGGTCCACGACGCGCTGCCACCAGGCAACATCTAGGCTCTGACCGAGAGGGGTGGATCATGGACGCTGCAACGTGCCGGGCTCTGGCTCCTTCCCCGCCCGGGGTCGGCCGATGAGCGCAGTGGCATTCCTGAACATCACGATGAACGGGCACATCAACCCGACGCTGCCCGTTGTGGGTGAGCTTGTTCGACGTGGTCACTCCGTCACCTATCACACGACGCCGGCCTACGCCGAGCAGATCGGGGCCACCGGGGCGCGGGTGTTCCTCTACCCCGGGGACGACGTACCGCTCTCCGGCCCGCCGACGCCCGTCACGGTGATGGAGCAGCTTGCGCGTACCGCCGTACGCGTGCTGCCCGCCGTCCTCACCGACCTGCGGGGCGTCCGGCCCGATCTGATCGTGCACGACTCCCTCTGCCCGTGGGGGCCGGTGGTAGCCCGGGAACTCGGCGTGCCGCCGGCATCGTCGTTCACCACGTTCGCCTTCAACCGGCACGTGCCCAGCCCGACTCGCGGCTCCTGGGAGCTGTTCAGCGCGGCCGCGGCCCTTCCCCGCTCCACCGTCGGGTACCTGAGGTCGCGCTGGGAGCTGCGCCGCCGGTACGACACACGCGCCTTGCCCCTGATCGACCTGGCCAACATCCGTCAGCCGCTCAACCTGGTCTACACCTCGCGGGCGTTCCACCCCGATGCGGACAGTTTCGATCAGTCCTACCAGTTCGTCGGACCGAGCATCGGTGACCGCCCAGCGGACTCGTCGTTCCCGGTCGATCGATTGCGGGACCCGGTGATGTACGCCTCGATGGGCACGGTGTTCGACGCCCCGCAGTTGCTGCGCACCTTCGCCGACGCGCTGGCCCCGCTGGGTGGCACCGTGATCATTTCCACCGGACACACCGATCCCGCCGTGCTTGGCCCGCTACCGGGCAACGTGCTCGTCTACCGTTCCGTACCGCAGTTGGAGGTGCTGGCCAGCGCGGCGCTGTTCATCACCCACGGCGGGGTGAACAGCGTCAACGAGGCCCTGTACGCCGGCACCCCGATGCTGGTGGTCCCGCAGGGCGCTGACCAACTGCTGGTGGCTTCCCGCATCGTCGAGCTCGATGCCGGCCTGTCGATCCGCACCGAGGACGTCACGGCGGAGGTTGTGCGGGCCCTCGCTCAGCGTCTGCTCGACGAGCCTCGATTCCGGGCCGCCGCGAGCGCCCTGCAGGTCGCCCAGCGTCAGGCGGGCGGCTACGCGCGTGCCGCCGACGTACTCGAGCACTTCGTGCAGCAGACCGGCTCGGTCGCTCAGCCGGGCTCTGGCGATCTGCCGCCACCGGACTGACCGATGTCTCCCATTGTCGCCATCCTGCTGCTGGTCGCCGGGCTGTCCGAGGCCGCCGGGCGTCTCCTGCCGGTGGTGGCACGCCTGTCCGGCGTGTCGCACGCGAGGGTGGTTGGGTTGTTGTTCGCGGGCGCGATCGTCGACGGCGCGGTGTTCGCGCTTTGGCCGCTGTCCGCGTGGGCCGTCGCCGGTCTGGTGTTGCCCACCAGACCGTCCGACGCGCTGGTCTGGACGCCAGGCCTGGCCGTTCCGCTGGTGCTTGCCGGGGTCCTCGCGTTCCCGCTGCTCGGGCCACTGCTGCACCTGTTGCTCATGGTGGGAGTGGGGGCCGGCCTCGCCGGTGCTCTCGCCACGGTGGCCGGAGTTGGCTGGTGGGAGGCCGCCGGCTGCGTAGCGATCGCGGGAGTCGGGCTCGGTGTCTCCGTCGAGGCCGTCCGCCGCCTTGTCGTGAAGCTCAACACCAGACGAGCACCGGAGCCAGCCGCGTGATCGGACTGGCGCTCCTGCTGCTGCTCGGGGGGCTGGGACTGGTGCTGATCGCCGAGGCCCTGCTCGCCCGCTACGAGGTGCTGGTCTACGCCGCCGGCTGGCGCCCACCCGTCATCTCCCGCCCCGAGGGCATGTCCTACGCCCGGGGGGCCGATCCGGACCGCCCTCCGGACGCCTACCTGGTCTATCTGGACGGCATCGGGAAGCGCCGTTTCCACGACACCCGCGATGGTGGCCGACTGGTCAAGGCCCTGATCAACCGAGCGCCGGAGCTCCGGGTACTGGGCCAGGTGCAGCCCTACTCCCCGCTCGCCGTGCCGCTCGCCGATCGGCCGGTCTGGACCTGGGTACGCCGCCGCATCGGGCTACTGCTCTTCCTGCACAACGTGATGCAGATCTTCGTCGCCGCCGACCGCCGCTACCGTCCCCTGTACAACCGTGCCGTCGGTGCGCAGATCGCCACCGAACTCCAGGTCGCCGGTTACCGGCCGGACAGCGGCATACCCGTTGTGTTGCTCAGCTACAGCGGTGGCGCCCAGGTCGCCAGCGGTGCGGTGAACGAACTGTGGTCCCAACTGCGTACCCCGCTCTGGCTGATCACTCTCGGTGGGTTCCACAACGGTGCCAACGACATCACCCATGCTCAGCACCTCTACCAGCTCACCAGTGCCGGCGACTGGATCGAGCGAGTCGGCACCTGGATCTTCCCGCAGCGGTGGCGGCTGTTCCGCTGGAGCGGGTGGAACCGGGCCGACCGCGAAGGCAAGATCACCGTGCACCGGCTCGACCCTGCCACGCATATCGGCCCCCGCAGCTACATCGCCCCGGAGGCCCGCCTGCCCGATGGGCGCAGCCACCTCGACCGGACCACCGACACCGTGCTCGCGCTGATCCGGGATCGCCTCGACCTGACGGCGGAGACCGACGGCCCGCTGCCCTGAACGCTCACACGTCGGCGTTCAAACCGGCCTGCTGATTCGCCTCCTTCTGGGGAAGCCCGGAGATCTGGAGCAGTTGACTGACGACAACCCGCAGTTGCGAGACGACGACAGCCCCGGAGGACCCGACACCCTCGGCGCAAGCCTCGTTGATGTCACCGATCACCTGTAGCGCTCGCTCCCGCGCGCGGTCCGGCTCCCGTCCGGCCAGGAAGTCACGATGCAGGAGCCTGAACGCCTGGCCGAAGTGCTCGATCGCCGTGGAGAGGCCGGCCGGCAGCGTCTCCCCGGCGTGTAGTGCCGACACCGTCCACTGCACCATCTCGCGGCTGCTGGTGTAGGCGAGTTCCAGGTGTTCGGCCGCCCGCGCGTACCGACGCATGATGCCCAGCCGTCTCCTCCGCCACGGTGAGAGGATCGCGACTTCGCATGCTGCGGCGACCACGTCGGCCGTGTTTTGTCTTGACGCCTCCGTTGCTCGCAGTCGCTGTAGGGCATCCTCGGCCTGCCGCACGTCGCGGTGAGCCAGCGCATTGGCGATGGCGGTCATTTCCCGGGCGATGGAATCGACTGTCGGACCAGCGGCGCGGTGCACGATCCGCACCGGATTGAGCGGCAGAATCAGCAAGGCCACCACGATGGCCACCACTACACCGACCAGCGCATTCGCCGTCCGGGGCACGGCCAGGTCCGGCCGGTCCGGAGACACTGTGCCGAGCAGGACGGCGGTGCTTCCCGCCTGCACCATGACGGCTCCCGTGCCCCGAAAGACGGCTGCCGCCGAAATGGCCAGTGCCACGACCACACCGGTCTGTATTGGCCCCGCCCCGATGAACCGTATGATCCCGTTTCCGACCAGCACCCCCAGGAACACCCCGGCGAGAAGTTCGAGAGTTCGACGGGCCCGATTACCGATGGCCGCCGCGATGGTGCCGACCGCGGCGGCGGGTGCGAACAGCGGCTGCGGATTGTGCAGCACGTCGCTGGCAACAAACCAGGCCAATCCGGCGGCCAACCCCGCCTGCACCGCGAGAATGAGGTAGGTGCGAAGCCGTTCATAGGCCTCCCGGCCCTCGCGCAGCGCACTCTCCGCCGGTCGGGCACCCCGACGTCTGCCGCGCACCTCTCACCCCCCACCACCGATCGGCTCTCTGACGATCGTCGTACGGCGGCGAACGTCAGGGGCGAGAGATCCCCAATCTGATGCGGCACCGACGGAGGCCTGCGCATCCGCGCGCGGAGGGGTATTGGGCCGGCGGAGTCGGTCAGCCGGCGTCGAGCAGCTCCAGGACCGCTTCGCGGGCGGCCAGGACGGCCGCCTCCGACTGCGGGCCGTGGTTGAGAATGTCGAAGGAGTGCTGGCCGCCCGGCACCTCGATCACCCGCATCGGCCAGCCCTGCGCGGTCGCCGCAGGCAGGAACGCGTCGATGCCGGCCAGAACCGGTGGGATGTCCTGGCCGGCGCGGGTCAGGACCAGCGGCACGCCAGTGCCGGAGCTGAGGGCTTCGACCGGCAGGAACCGGGCGTCGACCTCCCAGCCGGGGAACACTGACGATCCACAGGGGACGGTGGGTCAGGCCGGGTCGCCGGATTTCACGGCGTCGCCGGCCTGGGCGTGCCGCTCCAGCAGCCGCTGCCGGATCTCCTCAGGGGTGTACGCGCGCCGCCGCCGTTCGGCTCGCGCGATGACCACACCGGAGGCCGCGACGCCGGCGAGCCCGGCCAGCCCGAGAACCTTCCACCACCGCATTCGTTGCCGCATCGGCCTAGGCTAGACCCTCATGAGCATCAGCCTGGATGAGGCCGTCGAGTTGACCCGTACCGGTGACGTGTGGGTGTTCCGGGGTCGCAGCGTGCCGGACCGGGCGATCCAGTTCACCACCAACAGCCCGGTGAACCACGTCGGGATGGCGGTGGTGCTGGACGACATGCCGCCGCTGATGTGGCATGCGGAGTTGGGCAGGTCGTTGCCGGACCTGTGGTCGGGCACCCACCAGCGCGGTGTCCAGCTGCACGACCTGCGGGACGCGGTCTGCGTGTGGGCCAACCGGTACGGCCAACGGGCCTGGCTGCGGCAGCTCGACCCGCCGGCCGACGCGGAGATGGAGCGGGCGGTGCTGCGGACGATCGCGCGGTTGGACGGTACGCCGTTCCCGTCGACCGCCCAGTTGGCGTGGCGCTGGGTGCGGGGTCGGGTGCCGACGCTGCCGCACCCCGGTCGGCTACCCGCGTTGCCGCACCTCGGTCGGCTGTCGGCGCTGTCACGCCTCGGCCAGCCGACACCTCGACCGACCCAGGCCGACCGCCCCAACCAGGCCGACCCGGCCGACCGCCCCAACCTGGCCGACCGCCCCAACCAGGCCGACCGTCCCAACCCGGCCGAACGCGCCACCCAGGGCGACCGCGCCAACCCCTCCGGCCCGGTCAACTCGGCCCGGTCAGCGGGGGAGCGGGACCGGGCGCTGGAGACGGCGTACTGCGCCGAGGTGGTGGCGGTGACCTATGAGGCCATGGGGTTGCTGCCGGCGGGCCGGCGTCCGAACTGGTATGACCCGGGGCGGTTCTGGAGTGGGGACGACCTGGGTCTGGCCGCCGACGCCCGGTTGGGTTCGGAGATCGAGGTGCGGGTAGCGCCGCGCTGAAGGTTTGACCTGGGCGGTGACCGGCAATTGCTGTGACCGTGAACGCCTCCACGGATCTTGACACGTTGGCCGACTTCTTCGACCGGTACGGCGTGGCGTTGACCTCCGGCGACCTGCCGGCCATCGCCGGCTGTTACGCCCTGCCGGGGTTGGTGGTGGCGGACACCTACAGCTTCTCGTTCACGTCCGCGGCAGCGGTGGCGCTCTCCTTCGTGGGCGCCGCGCCCGACTACCAGGACCGGGAACTGGTCGCGGCCCATGCCCTGATCGAGGACGTGCAGCAGGTGTCCGCGCTGTTGACGATGGTGGCGGTGGAGTGGGAATTCCTGGACAGTCGAGGGCAGGCGGTGCCGGGTGAGCGTTACCGCTACCTGCTTCGTATCTCGGATGACGGACCACTGATCTGCACGGTCGTCCGGACGGGCTGACCGACCGGGGCCGGTCGGCCCGATCCGTACCCGCCCGGTTCCCGGTCCGTGCGGCGCTGGCTACGCTGTCGCGTCGGTGGGGACGAGGGGAGACCTGATGGCGGTGCGGCCGGACGGTGCGGCAGATTCGCGGGCGGCGCGGGTGTTGGCATCGGTGCCGTGGATCGTGGTGCTGCTCGGTGTGTGCGCGCTGGTGGTGCTCCTGGTGATCGCGCTGCTGTCGTTCCGGACCAGGGAGCGGGAGGCGCCGCCGCAGGCCGCGCCTCCGGCGTTCCTGCCGACCGTGCCGGCCGCCGCGTCGGCCACCGGTGGGCCGACTCCGGCCGCTGTGGAGCGGCGCTCGGTGTCGCCGCGACCGTCGCGCAGTAGTCGGACGCCGTCGCCGCGGGCCACAGTGACCGGCTCGCCGACTCCGGGGCGGACGAACGTCCTGGCGGCGCCGCCGGCATCGGCGGACGACACGGTCAGCGCCCGCTACCAGGTCGGTACGAACGGCTGGGACGGGGACTCGGCGGTGCTGTCGCTCGACAACAAGTCGGGTCGGTCGGTTGACTGGCAGGTGGAGTTGGTGTTCGACGACGACACCTGGACTCTGCGGTTGAGTGATGACTCGGGCGTCTCGGTGCGGGGGCGCGGGCACGGGGAGTTCGTGTTGCGCGGCACCCGTTCGCTGGATGCGGGTGACTCTCGGACGCTGCGGCTGCGCGTCGGCTGGGGTCACTCGGCGCAGCGACCGCTCAGGTGCACGATCAACGGAGTCGACTGCCGGATCGGTTGAGCCGGAGCCGGTCGTGGTGCGGTGACGCTGCGCGGCCAAGGCTTTCCGGGCCGGGCCGCCGATCGCTACGCTGCGCGGACGGTCCGCTGAAGGAGGTACATGTCCGGCATGCGCCGTGTTCCGCGCCCGCCACACGGTCCGGTCGCGATCGCCACGTCGCCCTGGATCGTGGTGGGCGCCGGTGTCGTCGTGATGGTGGTCCTGCTCATCGTGGCCCTGGGCGCGTACCGGGGACGTAGCCCCGCGCCGGACGGCGCGCAGCCGCCCGCGCTGCCGGTGCCGTCCGCTGTGGTGGCGCCGAGCGTGCCCACGTCGGTGCCGTCTCCGGCGCCGGTGCTGCCGGGGATATCCGGGCGTGCGAGTGGGCTGCCGCCGAGCGCAGCGGCCGGGTCCGTCGCACCGTCCGCCGACCCGACGGTAGGTCCGACCGGAAAGCCGTCGGCGACACGGTCGCCGAGCCGGGCCGCTCCGGGGCAGCCGGCGATGACCGGCCGGTACCGGGTGGTCCAGAGCTTCGACGGCGGTTTCATCGGCGAGGTGGCGATGGTCAACACGTCCACCCGGAGCCGTGGTTGGACGGTGCGGTTGGAGTTCTCCGGTGGACGGCTGGTGACCACCTGGGTGGAGGGCGTCCCACAGGGGACGATTCGCCAGTCCGACGACGGCTTCACGTACGTCAGCGGGGTCGAGGTGTCGCCCGGCGGTTCGGTGTCGTTGCGGTTCCACATGGAGCGGGCGTCCCACACACCACGGGGGTGCACTGTGGACGGGGCGCGCTGCCTCGGGCTCTGACCGGCCCTTCTGCAAGGATGCTGCTTTGTTGCGACCATTTTTGCAAGGTATTGCAGAATGTTTCGGCAAGGGTTAGCGTGCGGCCAATCAGCGACCAGAGGAAGGCGTCGATGAAACCCCCGCCGATACCGCGCACCGCCCTGCTGGCCCTTGCCTCCCTGCTCACCGTCACGCTCGTCGGCGCTCCGGTCGCCGTGCAGCCCGCCGCCGCGGGCCCCCGCCCGTCCGACGGCGCCCCACTCTCGATCGGCGGTGCGACCCAGTGGCGTGCCGAACCCACCGCCGACGCGCTGTCGAAGGCCGGCGGCAACTCCGCCCGAGCCGAGCAGTTCTACTTCGTCCTGCCGGACCGGTTCGCCAACGGAGACCCCCGCAACGACCGGGGCGGCCTCACCGGCGACCGGCTGCGGACCGGCCTCGACCCGACCGACAAGGGCTTCTATCACGGCGGCGACCTCAAGGGCGTCATCGACAAGTTGGACTACATCCAGGGGATGGGCACCACTGCCATCTGGCTCGCCCCGATCTTCAAGAACCGGCCGGTGCAGGGTGCCGGCAACGACATCTCGGCCGGCTACCACGGCTACTGGATCACCGACTTCACCCAGGTGGACCCGCACTTCGGCACGATGGAAGAGATGAAGCGTCTGGTCAAGCTCGCCCACCAGCGCGGCCTCAAGATCTACCTCGATGTGATCGTCAACCACACCGCCGACGTGATCAAGTACGCCGAGGACAAGTACGCGTACGTGGACAAGGCGACCTCGCCGTACACCGACGCGCAGGGCCGGGCGTTCGAGGACCGCAACTACGCCGACGGCTCCCGGGCGTTCCCGCCGGTCGACAAGGAGTCCTTCCCGTACACGCCGACGTTCGCCGAACCGACTGACGCGAGCGTCAAGGTGCCGGCCTGGCTCAACGACGCCACCATGTACCACAACCGGGGTGACTCCACCTTCGCCGGCGAGAACAGCGAATACGGCGACTTCTTCGGCCTCGACGACCTGTGGACCGAGCGTCCCGAGGTGGTCCGGGGCCTGACCAAGGCGTACGGGGACTGGATCGGCGCGACCGGCGTCGACGGCTTCCGACTGGACACCGTGAAGCACGTCAACATGGACTTCTGGCCGCAGTTCAGCCAGGGCATCGAGCGGGCCGCCGAGAAGGCCGGCAAGAAGGACTTCTTCATGTTCGGCGAGGTGTACAGCGCCGACCCGGAGATCAGCTCCAGCTACGTCCGACAGGGTGGCCTGCCGGCCACCCTCGACTTCGCCTTCCAGGAGGCCGCGCGGGGCTTCACCGCCGGCGCCGGATCCGCGAAGGCGCTCGCCGACGTGTACGCCCGCGACGACCTCTACGCGGCCCGGGACACCGACGCGGGCCGGTTGACCACCTTTCTCGGCAACCACGACATGGGCCGGATCGGATCGTTCATCGCCGGTGGCGGCAGCGACCCGGCCAGCCACCTGCGTCGTGACCAACTCGCGCACCAGTTGATGTTCCTGACCCGTGGCCAGCCGGTGGTCTACTCCGGCGACGAACAGGGCTTCACCGGCCCGGGCGGGGACAAGGACGCCCGGCAGGACATGTTCGCGTCGAAGGTTCCCGACTACCTCGACGACGACCTGCTCGGCACCGACAGCACCCACGCCAGCGACCAGTTCGACAGGACCCACCCGCTGTACCGGACCATCGCGGACCTGGGCCGGCTGCGCCAGGCCCACCCGGCGTTGCGCGACGGTGTGCAGGTCACCCGGTACGCGGACGACGGGCCGGGCGTCTTCGCCGCCTCCCGGATCGCTACTGCCGACCGCACCGAGTACGTGGTGGCCGTGAACAACGCCGACACCGCGCAGACTGTCACGGTGGACACCTGGTCGGCCGGCGCCACCTTCACCGGCATCTACGGCGGCTCAGGCGCAGTGCCAGCCAGCGGTGACGGTGAGCTGACCCTCACCGTGCCGCCGCTGTCGGCGGCGGTGTACCGGGCCGGCAGCCCCATCGCACGGGCGGCCGACAAGCCGACCATCACCATCACCAGCCCGGTTCCGGACGCGCCGGTCGCCACCCGGGCGGCGGTCACCGCCCGGGTGACCGGCGACCCGCTGGCCACCGTCACCGTCGCGGCGCGGGTGGCCGGCGGCCGGTGGACGCTGCTGGGCAGCGCCGACCACGCCCCGTACACCGTTCAACACGACCTGACCGGCCTGGCCGGCGGTACCCCTGTCGAGTACAAGGCGGTGGTCCGCGACGGCCGGGGCCGTACCGCCACCGCCCGGTCCACAGCCGTCGTGGGGACCCCGGCACAGGGCAGCTCCCGGGAGTGGGCGGTGGTGCACTACCAGCGCCCGGCCGGGGGGTACGACGACTGGGGGCTGTACGCCTGGGGGGACATCGACCCGGCGTACGTCACCGAGTGGCCGAAGGGGCAGCCGTTCGCCGGGGAGGACTCCTACGGCCGGTTCGCCTGGGTGAAACTCAAGCCGGGCGCGACGTCGGTGAACTTCCTGGTTGTCGACAAGGCTGGTACGAAGGATGTCGCCCAGGACCGCAGCATCGACGTCAGCCAGACCGGCGAGATCTGGCTCAAGCAGGGCGACCCGGCGATCTACCCGAGCAGGCAGGCGGCAGCCGGTGAACCGGACCCGCCGGTCGAGGAGGGCACCGCCGTGCTGCACTACCGGCGGGCCGACGGCAACTACGACGGCTGGGGCCTGCACCTGTGGGACGGTGCGGCCAACCCGACCGAGTGGTCCGCCCCGCTGCGACCGACCTCCATCGACGCGTTCGGGGCGGTGTTCCGGGTGCCGCTGGCGGCCGGCGCCACCGGCCTGAACTACATCATCCACCAGGGCGACACCAAGGACCTGCCCGACGACCAGCGGCTCGACTTCGCCAGCGCCAGCCGGGAGGTGTGGCTCCTCGCCGCCACACCGGGCCGCCTGCTGCCGTCCACGGCCACCACCGCCAGCGGAGACACCGACATCAGCAAGCAGAAGGCGCACTGGATCGACAGGTCCACAGTGGCGTGGCAGACACCGCCGACCGACGGCAGGACGTACGCGCTGGTCACCGCGCCCACCGGCGGGGTCAGCGTGGTCGACGGCGAGCTGACCGGCACGTACACCACAGTGCCGCTGCGAGCGCAGCGCAACGGGCTCACCGAGGCCCAACGCGACAGGTTCCCGCACCTGTGGTCGTACCGTAGCTTCGCCCTGGAACGGGCGGACCTGGCCAGGGTCCCGGCGGCGCTGCGGGGGCAGCTGCTGGTCACCGAACGCGACGCCGAAGGTGCGCTGCTCGCCGCGACCGGCGTGCAGATCCCCGGCGTGCTCGACGACGTGTACCCCCGGGCGGCCGACGCCACCCTCGGGCCCACGTTCGCGGGCCGGACGCCGAGCCTCGCGCTGTGGGCGCCGACCGCCCACAGCGTGCGTCTGCACCTGTTCGACTCGCCCACCACGGCGCCGAAGACGGTGCCGATGCGCCGCGACGACCGCACCGGCGTCTGGTCGGTGCGCGGCGACCACACCTGGACCGGCAAGTTCTACCGGTACGAGGTGCGGGCGTGGCAGCCGGCGGCGCAGCGGGTGGTGACCGCGGCGGTCACCGACCCGTATTCGGTGGCCCTCGCCGCCGACTCCACGCACAGCCAGCTCGTCGACCTGTTCGACGGGGCGCTGGCACCCCCGGGGTGGCGCACGCTGCGCAAACCGGCACCGGTGCCGGCCGCGAAGGCGCAGATCACCGAGCTGTCCGTGCGGGACTTCTCCATCGCCGACGACACGGTGCCGGCCGAGCGCCGGGGAACCTTCCTCGCGTTCACCGACCCGAAAACCGCCGGCATGACCCACCTGCGGGCGCTCGGCGACGCCGGGGTCACCCACCTGCACCTGCTGCCGGCGTTCGACTTCGCGACGATCCCCGAGAAGCGGGCCGACCAGCGGCGGCCGGCCTGCGACCTGGCGGCGCTGCCGCCGGACTCGGCCGAGCAGCAGAAGTGCGTGGCGGCGGTCGCCGAAAACGACGGCTACAACTGGGGGTACGACCCGCTGCACTACACGGTGCCCGAGGGCGGCTACGCCGTCGACCCGGTCGGCGCGGCGCGGACCACCGAGTTCCGGCGGATGGTCGCCGGGGCGAACGACGCCGGGCTGCGAGTGGTCATGGACGTGGTCTACAACCACACGTCGGCGGCCGGCACCGACGCGAAGTCGGTGCTCGACCAGATCGTGCCCGGCTACTACCACCGGCTCCTGGAGGACGGCGCCGTGGCCAACTCCACCTGCTGCGCCAACACCGCCCCCGAGCACGCCATGATGGGCAAGCTGGTGGTCGACTCGCTGGTCACCTGGGCCCGGCAGTACAAGGTGGACGGCTTCCGCTTCGACCTGATGGGTCACCACCCGAAGGCGAACATCCTGGCCGTCCGGGCAGCCCTTGACCGGTTGACCGTCGCCCGCGACGGCGTGGACGGCAAGGCGATCATGCTCTACGGCGAGGGCTGGAACTTCGGCGAGGTCGCCAACGACGCCCGTTTCGTCCAGGCCACCCAGGCCAACATGGCCGGCACCGGCATCGGCACCTTCAACGACCGGCTGCGCGACGCGGTGCGCGGCGGCGGACCGTTCGACACCAACCCCCGGGTGCAGGGTTTCGCCTCCGGGCTCTACACCGACCCGAACGGCGACGCGGTCAACGGGTCACCGGCCGAGCAGAAAGCCCGGCTCCTGCACGCCCACGACCTGATCAAGGTGGGGCTCACCGGCAACCTGCGCGGGTACCGGTTCACCGACACGGCCGGGCGTGAGGTCACCGGGGCGCAGGTGGACTACAACGGCTCCCCGGCCGGCTACACCGCCGCGCCGGGGGAGGCCGTCACCTACGCCGACGCGCACGACAACGAGATCCTGTACGACGCGTTGGCGTACAAACTGCCGCAGGCCACGACGGCGGCGGACCGCTCACGGATGCAGGTGCTGGCGCTGGGCACCGTGGTGCTGGGACAGGGCACCGGGTTCGTCACCGCCGGCACCGAGAGGTTGCGGTCGAAGTCGCTGGACCGCAACTCGTACAACTCCGGTGACTGGTTCAACCAGATCCGCTGGGGCTGTGAACGGGGCAACGGGTTCGGCGCCGGTCTGCCGCCCGCGCCCGACAACGAGGACAAGTGGTCGTACGCGAAGCCGCTGCTGGCCGACCCGGCGCTCGTGCCGGACTGCGCGGCGATCACCACCACCGACGCCCGGTACGCCGAGCTGCTGCGCATCCGGGCGTCGTCGCCGGTGTTCGGGCTGGCCACCGCCGAGCAGGTACAGCGGCGGGTGGCATTCCCGCTGTCCGGTGCGCAGGAGACGCCGGGGGTGCTGACCATGACCCTGGACGCCCGGGGGTTGGGCGGGCCGTGGACGTCGCTGACAGTCGTCTTCAACAGCACCCCGTCGGCGGCCAACCAGACGGTGACCGGACTGCGCGGAGCGGACATGGCACTGCACCCGGTGCTTGTCGATTCGGCCGACCCGGTGCTGCGTACCGCCTCGTTCGACCGGGCGGCCGGCACGTTCGCCGTACCGGCGCGCAGCGTGGCGGTCTTCGTCCAGAAATGACGTGAACCGGCCCCCTTCCGCGTCTCGCGGAAGGGGGCCGGCCCGTTGTGCGGGTGCTCCGTGATCGATCAGGCGAAGCAGTTGTCGATCGTGCCGCCCGGGATGGCCAGGCAGTTGGTCGGACGGTTCGCGGTGATGGCGGACTTGTCGTCCAGGTTCACGTCTCCGAAGAAGCTGAAGACACCGCCCGGCTCGAAGGTGGAGAAGTTGTAGGCGACCTTCGTCTTCGACAGGTTGACCTCGCCGAAGATGTTGAAGATGCCGCCGCCGACTCCGATCGGGCCGATGGCTCGGTTGCCGACGACCTCGCTGTCGCGCAGCGTGGTGACGCTGTCGGCGTTGAAGAGCCCGCCGCCGAAGAAGCCGGCGGTGTTGTCCTTGATGCTGCTCTTCTCGAACGTGACCACGCTGTCGAAGGCGATGGCCACACCGCCACCGACACCGGCGGTGCTGTTGCGCTCCACGGTGACGTTGTGCAGGTTCAGCTGGCTGTCCGCCGCAGCGAGGCCGCCACCGGCGAGGACCGCGGTGTTCGAGACGAACTTGGTCTCGTACGCAGTGGTGTTGCCCTCGATGTCGAGGTAGCCACCACCGAAGCCGAGCGTCTCGTTGTCGGTGATCTCGGTCTTCTTGAGCTCGACCGTTCCGCCGTCGACGTCCTCGGTGAAGATCTCCGCGGCGCCGTTGGAGATACCGCCACCACCGATGATGGCGGTGTTGTCCTTGATCTTCGACTCCTCGACCTTGAGCAGTCCGGCGTTGAAGACGCCGCCACCGAAGAAGAAGGCGGTGTTACGGGTGACGGTGCTGTGCCAGATCTTCGTGGTGCCGAAGTTGGCCACACCACCACCGTTGCCGCCCGACTGGTTCAGAACGACCTCGGACTCCAGGATCTCGGCGGTGCCACCCGGCTGAACCAGGATTCCGGCACCGTCGTTCTCCTCCGGCTGCTCGACGAGCGGCGTGACGACGCCCGGCGTGGCCTTCGGAGTGACCTTCGGCGCCGCCTTCAGGCCCGCCTTCGGGTTGGCCTGCCGCGCGGTGAGCGCCTGGGCCAACGGGGTGCCCGCCTTCACCTGCGCGGCGAGCGCCTCGGAGTCCGAGTAGGCCGCCCAGACCGCGGCCGGCTCGACACCGTTCTCCAGTTCGAGGGTCTGGCCACCCTTGATGGTCAGGCCCTTGATGGTGAGGTGACCACCGGCGCCGACGTTGAGGATGCGGAAGTAGTCCGCCGTGGCTTCCCGAGAGATCGTGGTGTGCTCGCCCTTGAGCGTGATCCGCTCGGTGATGACCGGCAGGCCGTTGCCCTCGTAGTCGTTGCGGGTCAGGTTGTAGGTGCAGCCCTTGGCCAGCTCCAGCACACCGCCGTGCTTGTTGTTGGCGAACACGATCGCCTGAATCAGCTTGTCGGTGTCGCAGGGCACCTCCTTCCCGCGCTCGTGGTCCTTGTCCCGGTCCTTGTCCTTGTCCCGGTCCTTGTTCCGGTCCTCGTCCTTGTCCCAGTCGCGCGCCTCGTCACCCCGCTGGTCACCGTCCTTGCTGACCTGCGCGGTGTTCCAGTTCAAGCCGACCGCTCCGGCGCTGCCCGCGACGCCCACCGCCGCGAGACTGATCACGCCCGTCAAACCGGCCACGCCACTGGCGAGCCAGAGCTTGCGGCGGCTCTTGGCCGTCGCCCGCCCGGAGGCTTCGTTGTTCGTTCGGTAGTTGGACATCGGAGCTCTCTGCCCTCTCCTCGTACCAGACAGGGTCGCCGCCGTCAGACGGGTGTCCCCTGCTACAAATCGGTTGTAGCTCCCAAAACCACCGTATGAGAAGCTTCCTCGCCTCGCGGGCTTATCCGAGAGAAGCCCACATTAGGTTCATGTTGCCCCCAGCGGGGCCTGGACCGACACACCGTCGCCCAAGCCGGCCTGCACGCGCCTGACCTGCCCAAATGGGTACGCCCCTCCGAGCCGGTCACGGCTCGGAGGGGCGCGCCTCTTCTATGTGGTTCAGCCCCACCCGATCAGGCGAAGCAGTCCAGAACGTTGAAGCAGTTGGTCGGGCGGTTGGCAGTGACGGCAGACTCGTCGTCCAACGTCACGGTGCCGCCGATGCTGTTGAAGATGCCCCCCGGCTCAAGGGTGGAGAAGTTGTACGCCACCTTCGTCCGGTGGAGCGTGACCTCGCTCCCCTCGCCGTTGACGATGCCGCCGCCACGGCCGAACGGACCAACGGCCCGGTTGCCCACCACCTCGCTGTCGCGCAGCGTGGTGACGCTGTCGTCGTTGAAGAGGCCGGCGCCGGAGAAGCCCGCGGTGTTGTCAGTGATCCTGCTGTTCTCGATCGTCGCGACGCTGTCGGAGGTCACGGCCAGGCCGCCACCGTCGCGACCGGCGCTGTTCTTGACCACCGTGGCGTCCTTGAGGGTGAGCTGGCTGTCGGCCACCGCGACGCCACCACCGTCGAGCACCGCGGTGTTGTCACTGACAGTCGTCTGGTGCAACGTCGTGGTGCCCTCGACATCCAGGACGCCGCCGCCGAAGCCGAGCGTCTCGTTGTCGGTGATCTCGCTCTTGTAGACCCAGACCGAGCCGCCTTCGACGTCCTCGGTGAAGATGTCGGCAGCGCCGTTGGAGATGCCACCGCCGCCGATGATCCCGGTGTTGTCCTTGATCTTCGACTCGTCGACCTGGAGTACGCCGGCGTTGAAGATGCCGCCGCCGAAGAAGAAGGCGGTGTTGTGCGCAACCGTCGTCTTGCTGAGCCTGGTGCTGCCGAAGTTGGCCAGCCCGCCGCCGTTGCCGCCGGACTGGTTGTAGAGCACCTCGCTGTCCAGGATCTCCGCGCGACCACCGGGCTGCACCAGCACCCCGGCACCGTCGGTGAACCCGGGCTGCTCGACCAGCGGTACGACCGCCGTACCGGCACCCACCGGCTTCGCTGGCGCGGCTACCGGCTTGGCCGGGGCCGCCTTGGTCGCTGCCGCTGCTCTCGCGGCGGGCTTGGCGGGTGCCGCCTTCGCGGGTGCTGCCTTGGCGGGTGCTGCCTTCGCGGCGGCCTTCGCGGCGGGCTTGGCGGCGGTTGCTGCGGGCTTCGCTGCTGCTGCCGCCGCTGGCTTGGCGCCGGGTGCGGCTGCGGCCGCCGGCTTCGGGGCGGGCGCCGCCGCTGCCGGTGTGGCCACGGTCGGGCGGACCGGGGCCGAGTACGGCGCCCAGACCGTCGCCGGGTCGGCGGTTACCGGGGACTGAAGGGTCTGGCCACCCCTGATGCTCAGGCCCTTGAGAGTGAGGTGCCCGCCAGCGCCCACATTGAGGATGCGGAAGTAGTCGGCTGTGGCCTCGCGGCCGATGGTGGTGTGCTCACCCTTGAGGGTGATGTGTTCGGTGATCACCGGGAGGCCGTTGCCGCCCTGGTTGCGGGTCAGGTTGTAGGTGCAGCCCCTGGCCAGCTCCAGCACGCCGCCGTCCTCGTTGTTGGCGAACGTGATCGCCTGGATCAGCTTGTCGGAGTCGCACGGGACCTGCTTGGTGCGGTCCTTCTCGTCGTGCTCGCCGTCCTTGCCGTCCTTGCGCTCCTTGCCGTCCTTGCCGTCCTTGCCGGACTGGTCGTCGAAGCCGCTCCAGTCGTCGCCGCCCCACTCGTCGTCCTGACCGCCGGCGTCCTTGGCGCCGCCCTTGTCCGCGCCGCCGTCATCGCTGACGCTCTGCCGGTTGGTGGATGGCTGCGCGTCCGACACCTGGTCGGACTTCGGCTTGTCGTCCCGAGCGGCGACGCCGCCGAGGGCCGCCAGGCCGACCACGCCGGTCAGCCCGGCCACACCGGCGACCCAGAGCGCCCGCCTTCGCCGTGTCGGCGGAGCTGTCGAAGCCCCGCCGTCGGTACTCGTTACGTCGTTGGACATCAGAGCCTTCCGCCCTTTCCTGCTACCAGACGGGATCGCATCGCCCGAGGCGCCACGACCAGCTACAAATGGGTTGTAGCCTCTGATCCTCACCGTATGAGAACCATCTTCGCGATGCGGACTTATCCGAGATAACCACGCATTCAGCGCAGGTCAGGTGAGGGCGGCCGAGTGGTCCTGACCGGTAGGAAGCGGCCTGAGCAGGACGAACGCCGACGTATCGGCTGTCGGTGCGCGGGCGCGGGCGTCGGGGTGTGGCGATACCGAACGGTGCCCGCCCGCAAAGCGTGATCCACTCGACTTTCCTGGAAGCGCGGTGTCCGAGCGGCGGGGACAGCGCGATTTCACGGAAACCGAGTGGATCACGGCCGAAGGCCCCTGACCCGCCGGCCCTCAGAAAGGGCCGGCGGTTCAGGGGCGGGGCTCGATCCGCCAGCCCCAGCGGGGCAGGCGGGCTAGCTGGGCAGGCGTGCTAGCTGGGCAGGCGGGGGCCGGCTTCGCGCTGCTCGGCCAGCCAGGTCTCCACCTCGTCGGAGGTGCGGGGCAGCCCGGCCGACAGGTTGACCGCGCCGGTCGCGGTGACCAGCACGTCGTCCTCGATTCGAATGCCCACACCGCGCAGCTCGGCGGGGACCAGCTCGTCCTCCGGCTGGAAGTACAGACCGGGCTCGACGGTGAGCACGTAGCCCTCACCCAGCGCGCCGTCGCGGTACGTCTCCTTGCGGGCGTTGGAGCAGTCGTGCACGTCGATGCCGAGCATGTGGCCGAAGCCGTGCAGCGTCCACCGCCGGTAGACGGTCGACTTCTCGTCCATCGCCTCGTCCACGCTCACCGGCAGCAGACCCAGCTCGGCCAACCCTTCGGCGAGCACCCGCATGCAGGTCAGGTGGACGTCCTTGAACTTCACCCCGGGGCGGATGGCCTCGATGCCGGCCTGCTGCGAGGCGTACACGATGTCGTAGACCTGGCGTTGCAGCGCGGTGAACCGGCCGCTCACCGGCAGGACCCGGGTGACGTCGGCGGTGTAGAGGTTGCGGCCCTCGACGCCCATGTCCATCAGCAGCAGGTCACCCGGTCGGGTGGCGCCGTGGTTGTGCACCCAGTGCAGGATCGTGGCGTGCTCGCCGGCACCGACGATCGAGCTGTACCCGACGTCGTTGCCGTCGTGGCGGGCCCGCAGCGCGAAGACGCCCTCCAGCAGCCGCTCGGAGACCGCCCGGTCGGCCGGCAGGATCCGGGCCACGTCCTCGAAGCCGCGGACGGTGGCGTCGATCGCGTCCTGGAGTTGGCCGATCTCCCACTCGTCCTTGACCAGCTTCATCTCCGAGATGGCGATGGCCAGCTCCCGGTCCCGGGCCGGCTGGCCCTCGGCGCGGGGCCCGGCGTAGGGGCGCACGGCCGCGTCCACCTGGGCGTCGAAACCGCGCAACACCCGGGTACGCCCCGGAGCCAGGTCGGCGAGGGTCGCCTCCAGGCCGGTCAGGTCGGCGGTGGGCAGGCCCAGCTCGGTCGACTTCTCGCCGAGGGTGTGCCGCCGGCCCACCCACAGCTCGCCGTTGCGGCTGCGGAAGAACTCGTCGGTCTCCCGGGAGGAACGGGGACGCATGTACAACGTCGCGTCGTGCCCCGAGCCGTTCGGGCGCAGCACCAGCACGCTGTCGGCGTCGTGGTCGCCGGTCAGGTAGGCGAAGTCGCTGCCCGGCCGGAACGGGTGGTCGGTGTCGTTGGCCCGGACCTTCTCGGTGCCGGTGGGGATCACCAGCGTCTCACCGGGGAAGGCGGCCGAGAGGGCCGCCCGCCGCTTGGCGTAGTTGGGCGTCTCCGGGCGGGGCGTCACGGGGAGCGCCGTGTCGCTCCAGCCCTGCCGCATGAAGGACAGGAACGCCTCCGGGAAGTCCGGATCGTGCGATTCCGTACCGTCCGTCGGCGTACCGTCGGTCTGTCCCTCGGTCATTGCGCCGCTCCCTCCGCTACGTTGCTGGTCCCGACCGTACCGCGAGCCTGGTTGGCGGTAACGCCCCCCGGGAGTCGGGTGGATCGACGGACGGCTGCAAGGGCCGACAGCGCGCGTGGAAAGATGGCCACCATGTGCGGACTTCTGGCCTTCTTCAGCGCGAACGGCAACGCCGCGGCGCATCGCGACCACATCGCCGGAGCGTTGGAATGCCTGCACCACCGCGGCCCCGACGAGACCGGGGTCGAGGTGGTCGGCGACGCCTCCGGCCGGTACGCGGACGGCGTGTTCGCCCACAAGCGGCTGGCCATCATCGACGTCGCGTCGAGCCACGAGCCACTGCCCTACGCGAACGGCCGTTACCTGCTGACCTTCAACGGCGAGATCTACAACTACATCGAGCTGCGCGAGGAGTTGATCAGAAACTTCGGCGCCCAGTTCGCCACCGCCGGTGACGGCGAGGTGATCGTCGCGGGCTACCACTTCTGGGGCGAGCAGGTGCTCACCCGGCTGCGGGGCATGTTCGCCTTCGTCATCTGGGACCGGCAGGAACGCCGGGCCTTCGGTGCCCGCGACTACTTCGGCATCAAGCCGATGCACTACCTGGAGACCGCCGACGGCCTCTACCTGGCCTCGGAGAAGAAGGCACTGCTGCCCTTCGCGCACAGCAACTACCAGGGCGACGCGGGCGTCGACACGGCCAACCTGAGCCACTACCTGACCCTCCAGTACGTCCCCGAGCCCGGCACCCTGCACAAGGGCATCAGCCGGATCGGCTCCGGGGAGTACCTGAACTGGACCCCGGGCGGTCGGATCGACGTACGTCGGTGGTACCGGCCGGTGTTCCGGCCGGCGCCGGTCGACGACGAGCAGAAGCTCTACCACGAGATCCGCGAGACGCTGCGGGAGAGCGTGCGCATGCACATGCGCTCCGACGTGCCGGTCGGCTCGTTCCTGTCCAGTGGCATCGACTCCACAGCGGTGGTGGCGCTGGCACGGGAGTTCAACCCGAACATCCTGACCTTCACCGTCGGCTACGACGTGCCGGGTTACTCGGAGATCGACGTCGCCCAGGATTCGGCCCGGCACCTCGACGTCACCACGATCCCCACCAAGATCGGTCCGCAGGACATGATCGACGCGCTGCCGAAGATCGTCTGGCACCTGGACGACCCGGTGGCCGACCCGGCGCTGGTGCCGCTCTACTTCGTGGCCAAGAAGGCCGCCGAGCACGTCACCGTGGTGCTCTCCGGTGAGGGCGCGGACGAGTTCTTCGGCGGTTACACGATCTACCGGGAGCCGCTCTCGCTGGGCACCGTCAACGGCCTGCCCGGTGGGGTGCAGAAGGGGCTGCGCGCGGTCTCCAAGGCGATCCCGCAGGGGGTCAAGGGCAAGAGCTTCCTGGAGCGCGGCACCACCCCGATCGAGGAGCGCTACTACGGCAACGCCCGGATGTTCACCGAGGAGGAGAAGCAGCACCTGATGCGCCGCTACGACCCCTCGGTGCGCTACACGGACGTCACCGCCCCGATCTACGCCGAGTGCACGGAGCTCGACGACGTCACCAAGATGCAGTACGTCGACCTCTACACCTGGCTGCGCGGCGACATCCTGGTCAAGGCCGACCGGATCTCGATGTCGCACTCGCTGGAGGTGCGGGTGCCGTTCCTCGACCGTGAGGTCTTCGACGTCGCGGCGAAGATCCCGGTCGACCTGAAGCTGCCGCCGCGCTCCGACGCCACCAAGTACGCGATGCGTCAGGCGTTGCAGGGTGTCGTGCCGCCGGCCATCGTCAACCGCAAGAAGCTGGGCTTCCCGACCCCCACCCGGGTCTGGCTGCGCGGCGAGATGTACGAGTGGGCCCGGCACGTGCTCAGCACCTCGGGCGCGGGCGACCTGCTCGACCTGTCGTACGCGCTGCGGCTGCTCGACGAGCACAAGCGGGAGGAGGCCGACCACTCCCGCAAGGTGTGGACGGTGCTGATCTTCTGCATCTGGCACGCGATCTTCGTGGCCAAGACCCTCGACCCGGGTATCCAGCGCAACCAGTCCGCCCTGCTCACCAAGCCGGTGGTCGGCTCCATGGTCCACTGACCCTGCCCCACCCTGTTGATCAAGAGGTTTGCGTCATCCGGAGCGTTTCCGGTGACGCAAACCTCTTGATCATTTCAGGGTGGGGGTGGTGGTGGGGGTGGTGGGGGTGGTGGTGGTCGTTAGCGGCGGGCGCAGGTGACTGTGGGGAGCCCGTTGGTTCCTGTGGAACTCGCCAGGAAGCCGAACGTCGTGGTGCCTTCCGGTGCGACAGTGCCGTTGTAGGCGACGTTCGTCGCCGTCACTGTCGAGCCGGACGATGTCTGGGTGGCACCCCAGATCTGACTGATCGCCTGCCCGTTGGGCCAGGTCCAGCTCGCTGTCCAACCGGAGAACGGCGTACTGCCGTGGTTCATGATCGTGACCTCGCCCTGGAAGCCGCCCTGCCAGGCGCTGCTCACCTTGTAGGTGGCCATGCAGTCACCGCCGGTCGGCGGTGGGGTGGTCGGCGGTGGGGTGGTCGGCGGCGGGTCGGTCGGCGGTGGGGTGGTGGTCGGCGGCGGGTCGGTCGGCGTGCCACCCGGACCCACGCCGGTGACCTGGCCGCTGCCGCCGTCGAAGGTCACGTCGGAGCAGCCGAAGAAGTTCTCCTGCGAGTCCGAGCGGACCCAGCGGGAGTAGATGATGTGCCGGCCACTCTTACCCGACGGCAGGTTGCCGCTGAAGTAGTAGTGCCCGTCGTTGCTGCCGACGGACCCGCGCTGCGGCGGGTTGGTCACCGTCAGGAACGGCTCCTCCAGGTCACTCCAGGCCAGGGCCCGCGTCGGGCTCCAGCTGTTCTTCGTCACGTAGAAGTAGAACGTGCCCGGGTGGTGCGCCCAGTTGCTGTACTTGAAGTCCAACCGCGCCCCGGCGGTCAGGTGGGTCAGCGGCCAGTCGGTGCGGGGCAGGTCGTAGCCGCGGAAACCGGTCGCGCCGCCGCTGCACAGTTGCCCGTCCGGAATGAAGCCGGTGGTCCGGCCGCCGGCGTCGGAGCGCAGCACGCTGAACCAGTTGTAGAGCGAGTTCGCCCCGCTCTGGGCCACGGCGGCGGAGCACGCGGGGTTGTTCGGCCTGATCTCACCGGTCTGGCTGCGGCCGTCCTGCCAGCACAGGTAGGTGCGGCTGCCCGGCGTCATCGCCGCGCCGTGCGCGGCGGCCGGTTGCGGATTGGACGCCAGGGCGACAGCGCCCAGCGCGAGGGTCGTGGCCGCGGTGAGCAAGGCGGCCATACGGGAACGGTTCACGGGTTCTCCTGACTCGCGAGGGGCGCTGGCTGAGCCGCCCCGCCGCAATCGGGTGGGATGTGGCGTGATCGCCCCGCTGTCGTGAGCGGTGCGACGATCACGGCGACGTGCCCCGGCGGAAAACAGCCAGTGGACGTGCGCCGTCGACGGTCCTGTCCTGGACCGGTGCCCTCGCGTCCAACCAACCCGGCAACCGGCGGCGCCGTAGCCCTCGCACCGCCCGGTACGCGTCATCCCACCACGCCGCACGGGCCGAACGCAATAGGTCATCCTCGATGCATCAGAAGAACCGCCGGTCGCCGTTGAAGCCCATATCCTGCCTACGGGGAGCGGGAACGGAGAGGCGGCCGCCGGTGCCGGACGTGTTCGACGAGGTGCACCGTCGGTGCCGCGACGGCGAGCCGGTCGCGCTGGCCACCGTGGTGGCCACCTGGCACTCCGCCCCGCAGCCACCCGGCGCCGCCATGGTGGTCGCGACCGACGGCACTGTCATCGGCAGTGTCTCCGGCGGCTGCGTCGAGGCGGATCTCTACGAACGGGCCCGCCGTGTACTCGACACCGGCCAGCCCGAGCTGTGCCGCTACGGGATCAGCGACGACGACGCGTACACCGTGGGTCTGACCTGCGGCGGCATCCTCGACGTGTTCGTCGAGCGGGTCGCCGCGGACGCCCTGCCGGCGCTGGACGCGGTCGCCGCCGCCCGCCGCGGCGGCCACCCGGCGGCGATCGTCACCTGCGTGGCCGCCGACGCCGGCACTTCTCCGGGCACCGGCCCGATCGACCCGGCTCGGCGGCTTGGTCGGCGGCTGGTGCTGACCGGCCAGCGGTCCGTCGGCTCGCTCGGCGACGACCGGCTCGACGACGCCGCCAGCGCCGACGCCCTCGGGCTGCTCGCCGCCGGGCGCAGCGGGATGCTCCGGTACGGGTACCACGGGCAGCGCCGAGGCGGCGGCATCAGCCTCTTCGTGACCGCGTACGCCACCCCGCCCCGCATGATCGTCTTCGGGGCGATCGACTTCGCCGCCGCGGTGGCCAGGATCGGCGCGTTCCTCGGCTACCGGGTCACCGTCTGCGACGCCCGGCCGGTCTTCGCCACCGCGCGGCGCTTTCCCGAGGCGGACGAGGTGGTGGTGCAGTGGCCGCACCGCTACCTGCGTACCGAGTTGGCGGCCGATCGGCTCGACGAACGGACGGTGGTGTGCGTGCTCACCCACGACCCCAAGTTCGACGTGCCGTTGCTGGAGCTGGCGCTGCGCCACCCGCTGGCGTACGTCGGCGCGATGGGCTCACGGCGCACCCACGACGAACGACACAAGCTGTTGAGCGAGGCGGGGCTCAGCCCGGCGCAGCTCGCCCGGCTCGCCTCCCCGATCGGGTTGGACCTCGGTGGTCGTACCCCGGAGGAGACCGCGGTGAGTGTGGCCGCGCAGATCGTCGCGGCCCGGTGGGGCGGCACCGGCCGCCCCCTCGCGGCGCTCGACGGGCCGATCCACCAGCCGGGGTAGCGCGCACGTCGGTGCGTGGCCTTCGGCGCCCATCGGGCCGCGCGCTGTGCCAGCCTGGTGCCACGGAGATCGGCTCGGCGAGCGGCGGCCGGTGGCGACGACGAGAGGATCGGCATGGGATACGCGGTGGTGCTCGGCGAAGCGCTCGTCGACCTGCTCGACAGCGAAATCGACGGGGAGCGGGTCTATCGGCAGGCCATCGGCGGCGGGCCGCTCAACGTCGCCGTCGGGGTGGCCCGACTCGGCGGTGCGGCACAGTTCGTCGGCTCGCTCGGTGACGACGCGCTGGGTGGCCGGATCCGCGCCTTCCTCACCGCTGCCGACGTCGGGGTGGCCGGTGCGATCACGGTCCCGGCGCCGACCACGCTCGCGGTGGTCACCTACGCCGGGCCGGAGCCGGACTTCCGGTTCTACGGCGAGCCGGCCTCCTACGGACTGCTCGGCCCCGACGACCTGGACCTGGCGCTGCTGGAGGGCGCCGACGTGCTCTACTGCGGTTCGATAGTGCTGCTGCGACCCGACACGCTGGCCGCCGCCCGCCGTGCCTGGTCGCTCGCCCCCGGCCTGCGGGTCTTCGACCCGAACGTACGCCCCCGGCTGCTGAGCGGGCCGGCCGCGTTGGAAGGTCTGCGCGAGGTGGTGGCCGAGTTCGCCGCCGGCGCGCACCTGGTCAAGCTGAGCGCCGCCGACGCGGTGCTGCTCTATCCCGGTGAGCCGGTCGAGGGGGTGGCGGCGTACCTGCGTGAGTTGGGGGCGGCCACTGTGGTGGTGACGCTCGGCGCGGCCGGTGCGGTGCTGGCCGCCGCCGGCGCCGACCCGGTCCGGGTGCCGGCCCCCACTGTCGACGCGATCGACGCCACCGGCGCGGGTGACTCGGTGATGGCCGCGCTGATCGCCGACCTGCTCGTCGACGGCGAGCCGGAGAGCCCGTCGGGCTGGGCCGACCGGGTCGCCTTCGCGCTGCGGGTGGCCGGCCTGGTCTGCGAATCCCCGGGCGGCGCCACCGCCATGCCCACCCGCACCGCAGTCCAGAACCGCTTCAACATCTAACCCCCGCCCCGCCCCCCATCTGCGCCGATCTTGCGCTTTCGGTCGACGTTTGGTCCGCTTTGCTCGCCTTTGGCCCCGCACAAAGTGCAAGATCGCGGCAGGAGTGGCGGCGGGGCTGCGCCTGGGTGGTCAGGCCGTGCCGGTCAGTTCCAGATAGCCGCGGTGGGCGGCGACCAGGGCCGGGCGGGCACCGAAGGGTGCCTCGGCGGCCACCCGCTCCGGCGGGGCGCTGCCGGTGTGCGCGGCCCGGATCAGCCAGGCCAGCTTCGCCAGCTCCGCGTGCTGGGCCCGGACGAAGTCGACGTCCACCGGGTCGCCGTGGCCCGGGATGACCACAGTGCGCGCGGTGGTCAGCCGCAACAGGTCCGCGACCGCGTCGGGCCACCGCAAGGGGTACGAGTCCTCGAAGGCGGGCGGGCCGCTCTGCTCCACCAGGTCCCCGGCCACCAGCACGTCGGCGTCCGGCACGTGCACCACCAGGTCGGCCTCGGTGTGCCCCCGCCCCGGGTGGCGCAGCAGCACCCGCCGGCCGCCCAGGTCGAGGACCGTCTCGACGTGCACGGTGTGCGTGGGGGCGAGCAGCGGGGAGTCGGCCAGCTCGGCGGCGAGCGCCGGGTGCTCCGTGCGCAACTCCTCGTACGCCTCCCGGCGCAGCCGCTCCGGCTCCTCGCGCAGGGCGGTGGCGGCCAGTTCGTGCGCGTACACCGGGCGGGGTGGGTCGCCGGCCAGGACGGCGTTGCCGAAGCAGTGGTCGTAGTGGTGGTGGGTGTTGACCAGCGTCAACGGACGGTCGGTGACCGCCCGGACGGCCGCGGCCAGCTCGGTGGCCTGGGCGGCCGACGAGAGCGTGTCCACCAGTAGCGCCTCGTCGTCGCCGACGACCAGTGTGACGTTGACCCGCAGCAGCGGTTCGGCCAGCACGTGTACCCGGTCGGCGACCTCGACGAAGCCGGCGTTCACGACGCCCGCCCGGCCCGCTCGACGAAGCGTTGCCGGTCGACCAGGATCCGGTCCACCCGGCCCCGGGCCACCGTCTGGTCGCCGTCGCTGACAGTGACCTCGAACGACAACCGGCGGCCGTCGACGGTCGCCAACAGCGCCTGCGCGCGGACCGTCCGGCCGACCACTGTCGGCGCCAGGTGCTCCAACTCGACACGGGTGCCCACTGTCGTCGAGCCGGGCGGCATCCCGGTCGCCGTCGCCGCGACGGTGGCCGCCTCGGCCAGCGCCAGCACCCGGGGAGTGCCCAGCACCGGTACGTCCCCGGAACCGACCGCCTGGGCGGTGTCCGCGTCGGTGACCGTCAACTCGACCTGGGCGGTCAGGCCCGGCGCGAAGGCCGGCTCGGGCTGCTCCTGCATGGTCGTCAGCCTAGGTGCTCGCTGGACGCGTCGAGCACGCGCCCGACGATCCGGGCGCGGCAGCCCGACGACCAACGGGTGGTCCCCGTCGGTCGATGCCGTCCCCGTCGTTAACCTTGACCCCGATGGCCGTCGTGACTGACCCCCAGCCCCCCGCCCGGACCGACCCGCCCGCGTCCCCGGACGGGGGTCGTCGGCGTGTCGTCGCCATGACCGTCTGGGCGGTCGCCTTCGTCGCCGCGTGGCTGGGCATCGGGCTGCCCACCGACCCGGCGTACGCCTTCGTCTGGATCTGGCTGGCGACCATCGCCTGGAACAGCGAACGGCCGTGGCGTAGCCACCTGCGCTTCGCCCGCGACTGGGTGCCGGTGGTGCTGCTGTTCGTGATTTACAACCTCTCGCGCGGGTTCGCCGACAACGGGGCCACGCCGCACGCGATGGAGTTGATCGTCGCCGACCGGTTCATGTTCGGCTGGGCCACCGGCGGTGAGGTGCCCACCGTCTGGTTGCAGCAGCACCTCTACCACCCGCAGGTGCACTGGTGGGATGTCGCGGCGAGCTGGGTGTACTTCTCCCACTTCGTGGTGGCGCTGGCGGCCGCCGCGGTGCTCTGGCTGCGCGACCGGCACCGCTGGGCCGCGTACATGCGGCGCTGGGGTTTCCTCTGCGCGGCGGGCCTGGTCACCTACTTCATCTACCCGGCCGCCCCGCCCTGGTGGGCGGCGCAGAACGGCCTGCTCACCGAGGTCGCCCGGATCTCCACCCGGGGTTGGAAGGCGTTCGGCATGCACGGTGCCGGCAACGTCCTCAACGCTGGTCAGATCGCCTCCAACCCGGTCGCCGCGATGCCGTCGCTGCACACCGCGTGGGCGTTGTTCGTGGTGCTGTTCTTTCTGACCGCGACCCGTCGCCGCTGGTGGCCGCTGCTGCTCGCGTACCCGCTGGCGATGACCTTCACCCTGGTCTACTCGGGTGAGCACTACGTGATCGACGTGCTGGTCGGCTGGGCGTACGTGGGGTTGACCTTCCTGGTGGTCGGTCTGCTGGAGCGCGGCTGGGCGGCCTGGCGGGTCCGCCACCCGAGCGCCAAGGCGGCACCGCCCACGGAGCAGCCCAGCGACCCGGGCAACCCCCCGCCCGGCCAAACCGAGCCCCCCACACCACGCGACCCAGACACCACCACCCACCCCGCGATCTCCGCCGACCGCTAACCCCCACCCGGCCCCTCCGGGTCCGGCCTCCGGCCCTCCGGGCCCGGCCCGGTGATCATGAAGTTATTGTCCCGACACGCGCGCGGGAGGGCGATAACTTCATGATCAACCAGGTGGGAGCGAGGGGTGGGGTCAGGGTTGGGGTTGGGTGCGGGCCTGGTGGGCTCTCGTGGTCAGGTCGGCTGCGAGGGCCCAGGCCTCTGCCAGGTCGCGGTCCTGGGCGGTGGCGCCGGAGCCGCCAGCGGTGTCCGCGTGTACGGACGCCAACCCGAGGCGACGCTGGATGGGCCCCTGGACCACTCGCACGCTCTGGATCCGGGCGTACGGCACGATCACCAACTGCCGGGTGAGCCGCCCGGACCGGGTGGCGAACACCCGCTCGAACAGCCCCACGCCGAACGCGGCACGGCCCAGCGGGTGCAGCCAGCGGGTCCGGAGCGGCGGCGGGCTGAGCGTGAGCGCGTCGAGGCGTACTCCGGGAAGCACCTCGGCGACGATCATCGTCGCCGTCGGCAGGTCGCCGACCGGCAGCAGCCGGTCGGGCCGGTTGCGGTCGTCGGCCTCCGCGACGGAGTAACCGGCCACCTCCAGTCGTAGCCGCAGCCAGCCCTTCATCCGCCACAGCAGCGGCCAGGTGGCCCGCACGGTCTGCACCCGCTCCAGTGGCACTGTCTGCGCCCGGGTCTCCAGCAGGCCGTTGTGCACCCGCAGCGTGCCGCCGTCGCGGGCCAGCCGGAAGTTCCAGTCGTCGAGGACCCGGCGGATCGGTTGCAGCAGCACACCCGCCATCGCGGTCAGGGTGCTCGCCACCGCGACGAACGACCACGAGCCGGCGGTGAGGAACTGCACCACGACGAAGGCCACACCGAACGGGAGCAGGAACGCCTGCGGGGTGAGCAGTTGGCTGATCAGCAGGTTCTGGTTGCGTACCGCGTGCAGTGGCCGGCCCGGCGCGGCCGCCGGTGGCGCGGTCGCACCCGGGGCCACCGGGGCCGCCGCGTCGCCGGGCGCTGGCTGCTGGGCCACCCGCCCGGCCAGCGCCAGCAGACGCTCGCGCAGCTGGGCCGCGTCGGCCACCCCGAGGTACGCCAGTGGCGCCTCGGTCTTGCCTCCGCCGACCACTTCCAGCCGCAGCTCGGCCAGGCCGGTGAGCTGGGCGAGCAGCGGCCGGACCACCTCCACTGCCTGCAACCGTTCCAACGGGATGGCCCGGGTACGCCGCCAGAGCAGCCCCTCGTACACCCGGAGTTCCCGGCCGACGACGTGGTAGCCGGTGTTGTACCAGCTGATCACCGACAGCACTGTCGCGCCGAGCGCCAGCACCGCCACCATGGCGGCGAACCAGCCGAAGCCCACCCGGGACAGCGTCGACCAGGACAGCCCGGCGATCACCACGACCAGGGACTTGGCGCCGTGCAGCACCGGGCTGAGCGGGTGCAGTCGTTGTCGGGGTTCGCCCTCGCCGCCGCCCGGTGGTGCCGGCCACGGCACCGACCCCGACGGCACCGACCCCGACGGCACCGACCCCGACGGCACCGACCCCGACGGCACCGACCCCGACGGCACCGCCCCCGACGGCACCGACCCCGACGGCACCGCCCCCGACGGTGCTGCGACGGCGGGCAGCACCGGCCCCGGTGGGGTCGGGCCGGTGGGTGGCACGGTGCTCGGCTCGGCGGGCCCGTCGCTCATCGCAGCGGCCCTCGGCGCGGTCGGCCGCTGCCCGCGCGGGCGCTCACAGCCCCTCCGCCCGGTCCTCGCCGAGCGCGGTGAGCCGATCGCGCAGCCGGGACGCCTCCGCCGGACGCAGCCCGGGCACCCGGGCGTCGCTCGCCGCCGCCGCCGTGTGCAACTGCACGGTGGCCAGGTCGAAGGCGCGTTCCAACGGGCCGGCGCTCACGTCGACGAACTGCATCCGCGAGTACGGCACGATGGAGAGCCGGCGCACCAGCAGCCCGTGCCGGACCAGCAGGTCGTTCTCCCGTTCGGCGTACCCCCAGGCCCGGACCGCGCGGACGATCGCGACGGCCCGCCACGCGCCGAGCACCACCACGACGGCCACGGCGAGCCCGAACAACCAGTGGCCGCTGAACGCCCAGCCGACCCCGGTCGCCGCCAGCCCGATGGCGACCACGATCGCCAGGCGGATCAGCTCCACCCAGATCAGGTCGGTGGAGATCGGCTGCCAGTTGACAGTGTCCGGCCAGGGCTCCAGCGGGCCCCGGGCACCCGGCGCGGCCGTCAGCAGCGCGCCGGGCTCGGGCGGCAGGAGGCCCGGCGGCGGCAGGTCGGGCGCTCGCTGGTCGGCGGCGGGTGCCGGCCGGTGACCGGGCGGCGGCGCGCCCGGTGGCAGCGGCGCGGGCGTGGAGACGTCCGGCGCGGTGGGCTCCGGGCCGAGCGTGCCGGGCGCCGGGAACGCGCCGGGCGGCGGATCGACGCCGGGTGGTGCGGTGGCCGGGGTGGGCGGCCAGGACGGGGAGGTGGGGCCGGGGGAAGCCGGAGGGTCGCCGCTCACAGGTCGAGCGTAGGCGATCCGGGCACCGGAGTGACGGCACGCAGGAAGCCTCGAGCGTCGAGGAAGTCGCCGAGGCTGCCCCGGTGCTGAGCGCAGGCCAGCCAGGTCTTGCGCCGATCGGCGTCGTGCAGACGGGGATTGTTCCACTCCAGCGCCCAGACGGCGGCGGACCGGCAGCCCCGGGCCGAACAGACCGGGGCCTCGTCGGCGGGGGAGGGGATGCTCATCCCGGCCAGTCTAGGGCGGCGGGACGGAGAGGTTGAGCGCCGGGCGACCACGGGGGGAGCCGCCCGGCGACGGGGTGAATCGTACACGCGCCGGGCCGGTCCGCGCACACCCGCGATGCGTGATTCGGCCGCTGGGGACGGCGCGGTCAGAATCGGCTTCTCCCCACCTCGACACTCAGCAAGGCGTGCGAGTCTTGATACCGCACGAGCCGCGACGACCGACAAACGCTGTGGAGGACCGGTGGCCCAGCCGACCATGCCCGACGCCCCGACGCCGAACGGAGCGGCACCTGCCCCGGTGACCACGCCCGCGCAGGACGCCAGCCTGCTGGAGAAGGGCCTGTTCGAGATCAAACGTGTGATCGTCGGGCAGGACCGGATGGTGGAGCGGATGTTCGTGGCGCTGCTCGCGCGCGGTCACTGCCTGCTCGAAGGGGTGCCCGGGGTGGCCAAGACCCTGGCGGTGGAGACCCTCGCCAAGGTCGTCGGTGGGTCCTTCGCCCGAATCCAGTTCACTCCGGATCTGGTGCCGGCCGACATCATGGGCACCCGGATCTACCGGCAGTCGAGCGAGAAGTTCGACGTCGAGCTGGGCCCGGTCTTCGTCAACTTCCTGCTCGCCGACGAGATCAACCGGGCGCCGGCGAAGGTGCAGTCCGCGCTGCTGGAGGTGATGAGCGAGCGGCAGGTGTCCATCGGTGGGGAGAGCCACCGGGTGCCGGACCCGTTCCTGGTGATGGCCACCCAGAACCCGATCGAGCAGGAGGGCGTCTACCCGCTGCCGGAGGCGCAGCGGGACCGGTTCCTCATGAAGATCGTGGTGGGCTACCCGACCGACGCTGAGGAACGGGAGATCGTCTACCGGATGGGCGTGGCCGCGCCCGAGCCCACCGCGGTGTTCGACACCCCGGAGCTGATCGCCCTGCAACGCAAGGCGGACCAGGTCTTCGTCCACAACGCCCTGGTCGACTACGCGGTCCGGCTGGTGCTGGCCACCCGCGCCCCGGCCGAGCACGGCATGCCCGACGTCGCGCAACTGATCCAGTACGGGGCCAGCCCGCGCGCCTCGCTGGGTCTCGTCCGGGCCACCCGCGCCCTGGCGCTGCTGCGCGGGCGTGACTACGCGCTGCCGCAGGACGTGCAGGACATCGCGCCGGACATCCTGCGGCACCGGTTGGTGCTCAGCTACGACGCGCTCGCCGACGACGTGCCCGCCGACCACATCGTGCAGCGGGTGATGTCGACGATCCCGCTCCCGGCGGTCGCTCCCCGGCAGCAGGCCACCCCGCCGTCGATCGCGCCGCCGCCGGGCGCTGGCTGGCCCGGGCAGCGCCCGTGACCTCACCCACCCCTCGTCCGGCCCCCGACCGCAGCGAGGCCGTGCTGTCCCGGTTGCAGCTGCTCGTTACCCGCAAGCTCGACGGTCTGCTCCAGGGCGACTACGCCGGCCTGCTGCCCGGACCGGGCAGTGAGGCGGGAGAGTCCCGGGAGTACCGCCCCGGCGACGACGTGCGCCGGATGGACTGGCCGGTCACGGCCCGGACCACCACACCGCACGTGCGGCGTACGGTCGCCGATCGGGAGCTGGAGACCTGGCTCGCCCTGGACCTCTCCGCCAGCCTGGACTTCGGGACCGGGCAGTGGCTCAAACGGGAGGTGGTGGTGGCCGCAGCTGCCGCCATCACCCACCTGACAGTGCGCGGAGGCAACCGGATCGGCGCCGTGATCGGCACCGGCGGTGGGGCGTCCGCGCCGGCCCGGCGCTGGCGCGGCGGACCACCGCCGTCCGGGCCCGGGGTGCTCACCCGGCTGCCGGCACGCTCCGGCCGCAAGGAGGCGCAGGGCCTGCTGCGTGCCGTCGCCGGCACCGCCATCCAACCCGGCCGTGGTGATCTGGGCGCCCTGATCGAGATGCTCAACCGTCCGCCCCGCCGTCGCGGGGTGGCAGTGGTGGTCTCGGACTTCCTCGCCCCGGCCGAGCAGTGGGCGCGGCCGATGCGCAAGCTGCGCGTCCGCCACGACGTCCTGGCGATCGAGGTGGTCGACCCGCGTGAGCTGGAGCTGCCCGACGTGGGCGTGTTGCCGGTGGTCGACCCGGAGAGCGGCGAGTTGCACGAGGTGCAGACCGCCGACCCACGGCTGCGGCAGCGCTACGCCGAGGCCGCCGTCGCCCAACGGGCCACGATCGCCGCCGCCCTTCGCGGCGCCGGCGCGGCCCACCTGCGTCTGCGTACCGACCGAGACTGGCTGCTGGACATGGTGCGATTCGTGGCCGCGCAGCGGCACGCGCGTACCCGGGGGACGACACGATGATCCGTTTTCTGCAACCGTGGTGGCTGCTGGCTGTGCTGCCGGTGTTCGCCCTCGCCGCGTTCTACGTCTGGCGGCAGCTGCACCGCCGGGCGTACGCGATGCGGTTCACCAATGTGGACCTGCTGCGTACGGTGGCGCCGAAGGGCCTGGGCTGGCGTCGGCACGTCCCGGCGACCGCGTTCCTGCTCTGCCTGCTGGTGCTGGCCACCGCCCTGGCCCGTCCCGCTGTGGACACCAAGGAGCCGCTGGAGCGGGCCACCGTGATGCTCGCCATCGACGTGTCGTTGTCGATGCAGGCCGACGACGTGGCGCCGAACCGGCTGGAGGCTGCCCAGGAGGCGGCAAAGCAGTTCGTCAGCGAGCTGCCGGAGAGCTACAACCTGGGCCTCGTGTCGTTCGCCAAGGCGGCCAACGTGCTGGTGCCGCCGGGCAAGGACCGGGACGCGGTGACCAGCGCCATCGACGGGCTGGTGCTGGCCGAGGCGACCGCGACCGGTGAGGCGGTGTTCACCTGCCTGGAGGCGATCCGGTCGGTGCCGGCCGACGGCGCGGCGGGCATTCCGCCGGCACGGATCGTGCTGCTCTCCGACGGTTTCCGCACCTCCGGTCGGGCGGTGGAGGAGGCGGCGGCGGCCGCGCAGGCGGCCAATGTCCCGGTCTCCACCATCGCCTTCGGCACCGACACCGGTCAGGTCGACATCGGCGGGCAGTTGCAGCGGGTGCCGGTGGACCGGTTGGCCCTCGCGGAGCTGGCCGAGACCACCGAGGGTTACTTCTACGAGGCGGCGTCGGTGAGCGAGCTGAAGCGGGTCTATCAGGACATGGGCAGCTCGATCGGGTTCCGCACGGAACCGCGGGAGGTGACCCAGTGGTACGCCGGGGTGGCGTTGCTGCTGGCGCTCTGCGCGGGCGCGTTCAGTCTGCTCTGGTCGTCCCGGATGCTGTGAACGGCTGCGCCGGCGGCGGTCAGTGACCGCCGCCGGCGAGCACGAAGACGATGGCCACCCAGACGGCGGCGAGGGTGAAGCCCAGCGGGGCGACGTAGCGGCTCATGACGGCTCCGGGTGGCGGCTGGACGGTCCGCGTGCGGGGGCGGACCGCAGGGGGTGGGGACGCGCACACGAAGTCGTGACCGGGCGGCTCCCGGCGACCGCCCGGAACCGGGCGGTGCGGCACACTCACCTCGGCAGCTGCCGACGTGGTGGGGGAGCGGAGCGGGGTCAGCTCACCAGACTGAGTCGTGGCTCAGCGGGACTGACCATCGGCCCGGCCACGACTGGGAGGATCGCTATCTCGCACAGCGATCACCTCCTGCAAGTCGGGCGGGCCGGAACGTCGATGATCGTACACCTGCGGTGCCGACGGAACGCACTGGGCCGACCCACCCGTACGACAGTGACCAGCACCACGGCGAGCAGCGGCAGCCAGCAGCAGCGCGCCAGCACCCAGCCCGGGCCGGCCGGGGCGGTGTGCAGACCGGGCAGGGCCAGCCCGCCGCGTGCGGTGAGCGCGGTCACCGCCACCAGTACCGGCTGGTGCCACAGGTAGATCCGGACCGCGGACCGGTTCACCTCGGTCACCGCCCGGCCCGGCAGCGGCCGGGTCAGCAGCCGGTGCAGTGCCGGCCGGGCGAGCAGCCCCAGCCCAACCTGGGTCACCGCCAGTGCCACGACCAGCAGCGACGGCGGATTCAGGTTGGACACCCCGGCCCCCGGCACGCCGACAGCGCTCACCGGGTAGCCCAGCGCCAGCAGCGCCGCGAGGACCACCGCCCCACCGGCAGCCAACGTGCCGCCCGCCCGCCGGCCGTCCAGGCGCCCGTCGGCGTGCGCCACGCCCAGCAGGTACGGCACCGACCAGGCGGCCAGCACGGTGACCGGGGGCAGGTCGGTGCCGGCCGGCAGCAGCCGGACGGCCAGGTCGGCCGCGGCCACCACGGCCACCGCCGGCGACGCACAGCGGGCCACCCCCCACCGGCGCACGGCGACGCGCAGCGGGCCGGTCACCGCGACCAGGATCACCAGCGGTAGCAGGAACCACAGCGGGCTGACCGCGAGGCGCAGCGCGACGGCGAGCGTGTCGTCCGAGGTGCCGACGACGGTGGCGGCGAGCAGCACGGCGGCCCCCACTCCGAGCAGCGCCACAGTGGGCAGCAGCAGCCGCCGCAGCCGACCGGCCAACCAACCACCCGGGCCGCCCGGGTAGCGGGCCAGCGACCGGGTCGAGCCGAACCCGGCGGTGAAGAAGAACAACCCGAGCGTCTGCAACACCCAGGTGATCGGGGCCAGGTCGGGCAGGGCGGTCAGGGGACTGGCCTGGTGCAGCCCGCCGTCGCCGGTCAGCGCCAACCCGGTCACCAGCCAGTGCCCCAGCACCACCCCGCCGATGGCGTACGCCCGCAACGCGTCGACGGCACGGTCCCGGCTCACCGGGCGTCCCCGACCCGGTCGGCGTCGACGCCGCCCAGCACGACCGCCGCCACCGCGACCAGCGCGGCGCTGCCCGGCGCGAGGTAACCGTCGTGCCCCGCCACCCCGCCCACCGGCAGCGCTCGGGCGCCGAACGCCGGGTCACCGGGTCGCCGGCCGAAGCCCAGGCCGGGCAGCCGCACCTGCGGTACCCGACGGATCCAGTCGGTCGGCGCCTCGGCCGCCCAGAACCGCCGCCCGCCGGGCAGGTCGTCGGCGCGCTGCACCCCGGCGCCCACGCCGCCGAGGCTGACCACGTCGATGACCTGGTCAGGTGCGTCCGCCGCCGCCAGCGACACCACCAGCGCCCCGTAGCTGTGCCCGACCAGCGTGATCGTCGCCGCCGGACGCCGCCCGGCCAGCTCTCGCAGCAGCGTGGCCAGCCCGGCGGCGCCGCGCCGGGCGCTGACGCCACCGGCGGCGGTCAACACCCCGTCGGGCGGGTCGTAGCCGAGCCAGGCCAGCACCGCGACCCGTGCCGCCGGGTCGGTCGCCCGCAGCTCCCGGTAGAGCTGCCCGGCCTGCGCCGCCGGCGCCCGCCGGGCCACCCCGCCCAACCCCCTGTCGAAGTCGGCGAGCGTGCTGCCGACCCCCGGCACCAGCACGACGATCCGGTCCGCGTCGGCGAGGTCGCCGAGCACCTCGACCGCGCGGCCGTCACCGCGCTCGTCGAACAGCAGGAACCGGCGTCCGTCGGCCGCCCAGTCCGCGTACGGGGGGCCGGCGGCGCGCATCGCCGCCGCCATCACGGGGTACGCCTCGACGAACCCCGCCGCCGTGGCCGGCTCGGGTCGGGTCGGCAGAACCAGGTTCACGCCGAGCAGCGCGGCCATCGCCACCCGGCTGGCACCTCGTCGTCGCATCACGTTCTCCCTCCGGAATGTCGTCCGGAGGGAGATTGCGCCCAGGGGCGGGGCCCGGTCGTCGTCCCGCAGAGCCGTTCCCGGGCTGGCTCCACAGGGCTACTCGCCGGCGGCCACCAGACCCGTCTCGTACGCCAGCACCACGGCCTGGGCCCGGTCGCGCAGACCCAGCTTGGCCAGGATCCGCCCGACGTGCGTCTTCACTGTCTGCTCGGCCACCACCAGGTCTCCCGCGATCTCCGCGTTGTTGCGGCCCCGGGCGATCAATCGCAGCACCTCGGTCTCGCGGGGGGTGAGCCCGGCCAGGTCGGTGGGGCGCGGGCGGCGGCGGTCCGGACGGTTCGCGAACTCGGCGATCAGGCGGCGGGTGACCCCCGGGGCGAGCAGCGCGTCCCCGGCCGCCACCACCCGCACCGCCTGCACCAGATCGGCCGCCGGGGCGTCCTTGAGCAGGAACCCGCTGGCCCCGGCGCGCAGCGCCTCGTACACGTAGTCGTCCAGGTCGAAGGTGGTGAGGATGAGCACCCGGGGCCGCTGCGTCGACCGGTCACCGAGCAGCTTGCGGGTGGCCTCCAGCCCGTCCATGACCGGCATCCGCACGTCCATCAGCACCACGTCCGGGTCGAGGTGGCGGGCGGCGGCCACCGCCTGCGCGCCGTCGGCGGCGTCTCCCACCACCAGCAGATCCGGTTGGGCGGCGAGCAGCGCGCCGAAACCCTGCCGGACCATCGCCTGGTCGTCGGCGATCAGCACCCGGATCATCGGTCCCCGCTCTCCGCGTCGTACGGCAACTCGGCCGCCACCGCGTAACCCCCGTCGGGCAGCGGCCCGGCGGTGAACGTACCGCCCAGCGAGGTGGCCCGCTCCCGCATGCCGGTCAGCCCGTGCCCGGAGCCGCCGTCGGCGGTCGGTCGGACGTCGGCCGGGGAGTTTTCGACGCGTACCCCCAGACCGGACCGGCCGGCGCGGACGGTGACCCGCACCGCGGCGCCGGCCGCGTGGCGGGCCGCGTTGGCCAGGCCCTCCTGCACGATGCGGTACGCGGCCAGCCCGACCGGCGCGGGCACCCGGTCGGCGTTGACCGGCTCGGCGTCCAGGGTGACCCCCAGCCCGGCCCGGCGTGCCGCGTCGACCATCGCGCCCAGGTCGGTGAGGTCCGGCTGCGGCGCGGTCTGCGGCCCGCTCGTCTCGCTGCGCAGCACCCCCAACAGCCGCCGCATGTCGGTGAGCGCGTCGCGGGCCGACGCGGCGATGGCGACGAACTCCGCGGCTGCCGGGGCCGGCACGTCCGTCAGCCGGTACGGGGCGGTCTCCGCCTGCACCGCGATCAGCGACATGTGGTGTGCCACCACGTCGTGCAGTTCCCGGGCGATGCGGGTGCGTTCCTCCAGCACCGCGCGGCGCTCCTGCTCGCGTTCGCTCAGCTCGGCCTGCGCGGCCAGCGCGTGCCGGGACAGCCGGTTGCGGCGGATCAGGTCGCCGACGATCGCCAGCGCGCCGAGCAGCAGCAGGACGGGGACCCGGTTGTCGGGATGGACCAGGGTGAGCACCGGCACCGTGCTGATCGTCACCACCCAGGCCAGCACCGGCCGGTCGACCCGTGCGACGACCACCGCCAGCACCGCGATCGACCCGAGCGCCAGCGGCGGGGTCCACGGCCAGGCCTGGTCGGCCGGAGCGTTGAACGTGCAGATCAGCAGGGCCAGCACCGTCAGCCGCCAGGCCAGCAGCGGACGCCGGGGCAGCGCCAGCAGCGGCGCCACCGTCATCGCCGCGAACAGGAGCGCGATCGGCGGCGGCAGGCCCCAGTCGCTCTCCACCGTCAGCGTGATCAGGAAGAGGCCGAGCGCGGCGAGCAGGCCGACCGGGGCGGCGTAGCGGGCCGGCCCGGGCCAACGGGCCAGCAGCGGCCGTTCGGGCCGGGCGTCCGGGCCGAGCGCTGTCTGCCGCAGGGCCCGCAGGGCCACCGCGATCGGATGCCGGTTCACCACCCGGAGGCTACGGGCCGACCCCGCCACGAGGCGTGCCACCAGGGGTTGATACCGGTGTCGTACCCCAGTGTGACGCGACTCCCGTTAGCGCTTACCTACCGGTAACGCCTAGGCTCCGACGCGTCCGTGCTGACCATTCGCAAGGGGGAACAGTGGCCCGTACCGTGCTGGTGACCGGGGGCAACCGGGGAATCGGCCTGGCCATCGCGCAGGCCTTCGCCAAGCAGGGCGACCGGGTGGCGGTCACCCACCGAGGCGGCGGAGTGCCCGGTGCCGGCGCAGCCGAGCCGGGGTTTGGCGCAGGCGGAGCCGGCCAGCAGGGCAGCCTGTTCGGCGTCCGCGCCGACGTCACCGACGCCGCCTCGATCGACGCCGCGTTCGCCGCCGTGGAGGCCGAGCTGGGTCCGGTCGAGGTGCTGGTCGCCAACGCCGGGATGACCGCCGACACGCTGCTGCTGCGCATGACCGAGGAGCAGTTCACCGACGTGGTGGACACCAACCTCACCGGCGCGTTCCGGGTCGCCAAGCGGGCCTCCGGCAAGATGCTCCGCGCCAAGTGGGGCCGCATGATCTTCATCTCCTCGGTGGTCGGCCTCGCCGGCGGCGCCGGGCAGGTCAACTACGCCGCCAGCAAGGCCGGCCTCGTCGGCGTCGCCCGCTCGATCACCCGGGAGCTGGGCAGCCGCAACATCACCGCGAACGTGGTGGCGCCCGGCTTCATCGACACCGACATGACCGCCGGCCTCACCGGCGACCGCAAGGCGGAGATCCTCAAGTCCATCCCGGCCGGCCGGATGGCCAGCCCGGACGAGGTCGCCGCCGTGGTCACCTGGCTGGCCTCGGACAGCGCCGGGTACGTCTCCGGCGCCGTCATCCCGGTCGACGGCGGCCTCGGCATGGGCCACTAACCCTTTTGACTACGGAGGAAATCTGCGATGTCCGGACTGCTCGCCGGTAAGCGGCTGCTCGTCACCGGTGTCATCACCGACGCCTCGATCGCCTTCTCGGTGGCGAAGCTCGCTCAGGAGAACGGCGCGCAGGTCGTGCTCACCGGCTACGGCCGGCTCTCCCTGGTCGAGCGGATCGCCAAGCGGCTGCCCGAGCCGGCGCCGGTCATCGAGGTGGACGTCACCAACACCGAGCACCTGGCCGGCCTCGCCGACCGGGTACGCGAGCACGTCGACGGCCTCGACGGTGTCGTGCACTCGATCGGCTTCGCCCCGCAGAGCTGCCTGGGCGGCGGCTTCCTCGACGCGCCCTGGGAGGACGTGGCGACCGCCCTGCACGTCTCCACCTTCTCGTACAAGTCGCTGGCCATGGCGGCGCTGCCGCTGATGTCGCCCGGCGGCGCGGTGGTCGGTCTGACCTTCGACGCGACGAAGGCGTGGCCGGTCTACGACTGGATGGGCGTGGCCAAGGCCGGCCTGGAGTCCGCGTCCCGCTACCTGGCGCTGCACCTGGGCAAGCAGGGCATCCGCAGCAACCTGGTCGCCGCCGGGCCGCTGCGCACCATCGCCGCGAAGTCGATCCCCGGCTTCGACCAGTTCGAGGACGCCTGGGCCGAGCGCGCCCCGCTGGGCTGGAGCCTCACCGACCAGGAGCCCGCCGCGCGGGCCTGCCTGGCGCTGCTCTCCGACTGGTTCCCGGCCACCACCGGCGAGATCGTCCACGTCGACGGCGGCTACCACGCCATCGGTGCCTGACGCTGCACCGTGACGCTCCCTGGTCACCGTCCGCGTGATCCACGCGTCCGGACCAGGGGGCGTCGCCGGGACGTCCCGGCCGAGGGGCGAGAATGACCCCATGTCGTACGACGCGGTGGTGCTGGTGTCCTTCGGCGGGCCCGAGCGGCCCGAGGACGTGATGCCGTTTCTGCAGAACGTGACCCGGGGCCGGGGTGTGCCTCCCGAGCGACTGGCCGAGGTCGCCGAGCACTACCAGCACTTCGGTGGGGTGTCGCCGATCAACGAGCAGTGCCGGGACCTGCTGGCCGCCGTCCGCGCCGACTTCGCCGCGCACGGTCTCGACCTGCCCCTCTACTGGGGCAACCGCAACTGGGACCCGATGCTCGCCGACACCGTGACCCAGATGCGCGACGACGGGGTCACCCGGGCGTTGGCCTTCGTCACCAGCGCGTACGGCGGCTACTCGTCCTGCCGGCAGTACCAGGAGGACATCGCCGCCGCCCGTGCCGCCGTCGGCCAGGACGCCCCGGTGATCGAGAAGCTGCGTCAGTTCTGGGACCACCCCGGCTTCGTCGAGCCGCACGTCGACGCGGTCCGGGCGGCCCTGGGCCAGCTCGACCAGGCGTTGCGGGACACCACCCGGCTGGTCTTCACCGCCCACTCCATCCCCGGCTCGATGGCGGCCAACGCCGGCCCGCACGGCGGCCGGTACGAGGCGCAGCTGCACGAGACCGCCCGGCTCGTCGCCGCGGCCGCCGCACCCGACCTCGGGTACGACCTGGTCTGGCAGAGCCGCTCCGGCCCGCCGCAGGTGCCGTGGCTGGAGCCGGACATCAACGACCACCTGACCGCCCTCGCGCAGGCGGGCACCACAGCTGTGGTGGTCAGCCCGATCGGGTTCGTCTCCGATCACCTGGAGGTCGTGTGGGACCTGGACACCGAAGCGCTGGAGACGGCGAAGCAGCTCGGCCTGGACTTCGTCCGGGCCGGCACGCCGGGCACCGACCCGCGCTTCGTGACCATGGTGCGTGAGCTGGTCACCGAGCGGACCGACCCGGACGGCGCGCAGCTGCGCCGCCGCCTGGGCGAGCTGCCCATGTGGGACAGCTGCCCCACAGTCTGTTGCGTGCCGACCCGTCGCCCCTGACCTCTGAGGATCATCATGCATGACCGTAAGCCCGTGCAGAGTTGGCTGACCGACATGGACGGCGTGCTGGTGCACGAGGGCCAGCCGGTGCCCGGCGCCCCGGAGTTCATCAACCGGATGCGCGCCTCCGGCAAGCCGTTCCTGGTGCTGACCAACAACTCGATCTACACCCCACGGGACCTGACGGCCCGGCTCAGCCGGATGGGGCTGAACGTGCCGGAGGAGTCGATCTGGTCCTCCGCCCTGGCCACCGGCCAGTTCCTCGCCGACCAGCGGCCGGGTGGCACCGCGTACGTCATCGGTGAGGCCGGGCTGACCACGGCGCTGCACGCCGTCGGCTACGTGCTGACCGACTTCGCCCCCGACTACGTGGTGCTCGGCGAGACCCGCACCTACAGCTTCGAGGCGATCACCAAGGCCGTCCGCCTGATCAACGACGGCGCCCGGTTCATCTGCACCAACCCCGACGTGACCGGCCCGTCCGTGGAGGGCGCGCTACCCGCCGCCGGCTCGGTCGCCGCCATGATCTCCAAGGCGACCGGGGTCGAGCCGTACTTCGTCGGCAAGCCCAACCCGATGATGATGCGCTCGGCGCTCAACACCATCAACGCGCACTCGGAGAGCACCGCGATGATCGGTGACCGGATGGACACCGACATCCTGTGCGGCCTGGAGGCCGGGCTGGAGACCATCCTGGTGCTCACCGGGATCAGCAGCCGCACCGAGGCGGAGCGTTACCCGTACCGGCCGTCCCGGATCATCAACTCGGTCGCGGACCTGCTCGACGAGATCTGACCAGCCCTGGTCGCCCTCGGCCACCGCGCCGCCGTGTGGTGCCGGCGGTGGTCAGGGGCGCAGGGGGGCGTTGCACGCGGCCACCAGCGCCTGCCGGCAGGCAGCGGTGAGTGGCCGCAGTGCCGCGTCCCGTTGCTGCGCCTCGTAGTTGTTGATCGCACCACCCGGGGCGGCGTGCCCGGCCAACGCCAGCACCCGGTCGAGCACCGCGGCCCGGGCGAAGAGCCGGCGGGCTCGCGGGTCGAAGCCCGGTGGCAGATCGGTGGTGCCGTCCGGGCGGCGCAGCGCGGCCAGCGCGCCGGCCAGCTCGGGCCGCCACTGGGCCACGTCGAGGCGGGTCAGCACGGCGGTCGTCTCGGCCAGCGCGGCGGCCAACTCGGCCTCCGCCTCGGCGGCGCCCGGCAACGAGAGTGACGCGGCGGGGGCGTTGGCCGGCAGCGGGTAGACCCGCCAGAGCACCGTCTCGAAACAGTCTCCGGAGCCGGAGGTGTGCAGCCGCACCTGGGGAATCAACCCGAGCCCGCCGGCGACCACCGCCTCGCCCGTGACCAGCGCCGCACCGGCGAAGTCGCCGGGGCCGGGCAAGCCCCTCGGGTCGCCCGGCGCGGGCAGCACCAGGCGGATCTCGTCCGGGGAGAGCTTGGCCAGGGTGGGCAGCGCGGCACCCAACGGGACGTCGGTCCAGGTGCCCGGGGCGTCCGCGACGAGGTGTTCCTCGTCGCCGGCGATGGCGTCGGCGACCTCGTCGTACGGCACCAACCCGGCGCGCCACGCGCGCACCCAGGCAACGAACCGGCTGGACCGGCGCGGCGCGAGTGTGACCGCGCCCGTTGCGGGGGTGGACATGCCGAAAGGGTACGTGGTCACGACCGGCCCTGTCTCGGCTGCCGCTCCGGTCGCCCGGCCTGCCCCCAACTGCCCTGTTCGCCCTGATCCCCGCCCCTCGAAGCGGGTGTGCGGCCGACGGTCGGAGCGCGGGGCGGTGTGTCGGGGAGTGAGGTCGGCGCGGGCTGGGGTTAGCGTGATCGACATGGCGGGGCGATACGGCGAGGACGTGTTGGCGGGCGACTGGCGACGGCGCAAGGTCACCCCCGAGGTGGACGCCGAACCGGATCTCGTGGTCGAGGACGCCGACTCCGGGTTCTGCGGCGCTGTGGTGGGCTTCGAGGCCGGCGCTGTGGTGTTGGAGGACCGGCACGGTAAACGGCGCAACTTCCCGCTGCTGCCGGCGGCGTTCCTGCTCGACGGCAGCCCGGTGACGCTGCGCCGCCCGACCCGCGCCGCGGTGCCGGCGGCCCGTCGGCGGACCGCGTCCGGTTCGGTCGCCGTGGACAACGTCCGGGCCCAGGTGGCGAAGGCCAGCCGAATCTGGGTGGAGGGCATCCACGACGCCGCGCTGGTCGAGCGGATCTGGGGCGACGACCTACGGATCGAGGGCGTCGTGGTCGAGCCGTTGGACGGCATCGACGCTCTCGACGCGGAGGTACGCGACTTCGGCCCCGGCCCGACCCGACGACTCGGCGTGCTCGTCGACCACCTGGTGCCGGGCAGCAAGGAGAGCAGGATCGTCGCCCGGGTGAACTCGCCGCACGTGCTGGTGACCGGGCACCCCTACATCGACGTGTGGCAGGCGGTCAAGCCGGCCGCGCTGGGCATCGCGGCCTGGCCGGTGGTGCCGCCGGGACGGCCGTGGAAGAAGGGGGTCTGCGCGGCCCTCGGGGTGGCCGAGCCGGCCGACATGTGGCGGCACATCCTGTCCCGGGTGAACAGCTTCGCCGACGTGGAGACCCCTCTGATCAACGCCATGGAACGCCTCATCGACTTCGTCACCGAGCCGGCCTGACCGCCTGGTCCGCCAGATCCGCCCGGCGGCGGGTCAGGGAACCTCGTCCGGGTTGCGCGTGAAGACGAACGTGGCGATGTCGACCGCCCGCGCCCGTCCGCTGTCGTCGCGCAGCACCGACAGGATCTCGCCGTTCTCCGGGCCGGAACGTCCCCGCCAGCGGTCCGGCCCCTCGGCGGTGAACCGGCTGACCCGCTCACCGCGTACGTGCGCCACCAGGTCACCCGCGTCCCAGCTCAGGTCCAGCGAAGTGCCCATCCACCACCAGCGACCGGTCAGCTCGGCCAGCTCGGCCGCGGGCGCGGCGGTGGCCGGCCGCCACGGCTGCGGGAACGCCGGCTCGGCGTCCAGCACGGTGGTCAGCAGTTGGCGGCCGAGCCCGGTGATCGGGAAGCCGTACGAGTTGGCGAAGCCGACCACGGCGGTCCGGGTGGGTCGGTGCACCAGGAGGGCGGCCACGTACCCGGGCATCGAGCCGCCGTGCCCGACGTACACGCGCTCGCCGTCCCGGTAGAGCTCCAGCCCCAGGCCGTGCCCGCCGGTCCAGGAGTCGAGGTCGCTGATCACCACGGGGGCGCACATCTCGGTCAGGGTCTCGGCGGCCAGCACCGACGGGTCGGGGTCGGCCAGGAACGCGGCCCAGCGACCCAGGTCCTCGATCGTCGACCAGAGCTGCCCGGCGGGGGCCATGGCGCCGGTGTCGGTACGGGGTTCCTCGCGCACTGTGCCGTGCCAGGGGTGGACGACGTAGCCGCGGGCGTACGGCTCGGTGGCCGCGTAGGTGGTGCGGCGCAGGCCCAACGGGGTGAGGATCCGTTCGTCGAGCAGGTCGGCCCAGGATGTCCCGGTGAGCCGTTCGAGCAACCCGCCGAGCAGCCCGTACGCCAGGTTGGAGTAGTGGTACGCGCGGTGCGGCGGGTAAGCGATCTTGTCGGCGTCGACCTCGGCGAGCAGTGTGGTGAGGTCGACGCCCGCCGCCCGCTCCCACCAGTCGCCAGCGGGTTCGCGCTGGATGCCGCTGGCGTGGCCGAGCAGTTGGAGCACTGTGAGCGCGCCCACGCCGGTGCCCGGCAGGTGCTGCTCCAGCCGGTCGTTGAGGGCCAGCCGGCCGGCGTCGCGCAACTGCATGATCAGGGTGGCGGTCATCGTCTTGCTGATCGAGCCCACCCGGTACTGCAGGTCGACATCCGGGCGGGGGTGGTCGCCGGCGAGCGCCAGATGCGCCAGCGTGCCGTCGCGGACCACGCCCAGCACCAGCGACGGGGTGTGACCGTCGGCCTGCGCCTGGGCGACCCGGGTGTCGATCTGTCGGGCGGTCTCGGGTAGCAGGGTCAACGAAATCTCCTCGGGTCGGGCCGCCGATTCGTGGTGTTTTGGCGGGCCGGAAAGGGCCTCGCCGAGCTTACTGATCTTCGCGGGGAGGTCGCGCGTGCATTTGCGTGTCACGATCGGGGGGTGGACGCCGTCGTGTGGATCGTTGTGGGTGTGCTGCTGGCCGTCGCCGAGATTTTCACGACGACGCTATTTCTGATCATGTTCGGTGCCGGTGCGTTCGCCGCCGCCGGTGCGGCCGCTCTCGGCGCGCCGGTCGCCGTGCAGGCGCTGGTCTTCGCTGTGGTGTCGGCGTTGAGCCTGGTGGTGGTCCGACCGGTCATCCGGCGGCACAGCCGCTCCGCGCTGGAGAGCGGCGAGCAGCCGTTCGGCGTGGAGGCGATCGAGGGCTCCACGGCGCTGGTGCTGGAACGGGTGGACGCCGAGCAGGGTCTCGTCAAGATCGACGGTGAGTTGTGGAGCGCCCGGTCGTACGACACGACACAGGTCTACGACCCCGGTCAACGGGTTCGGGTGATAAAGGTCCGGGGCGCTACCGCCCTGGTGTGGCAGGACGATGTTTCTTCCGCCGGCGAGTTGCCGGAATCGAGAGGGTGAACGGGATGACCTTAATCGGGGTGGTGGTGATCGCGGTGGCGTTGATCGCCGTGATAACGCTGGCCAAGGCGGTGCGGATCGTGCCGCAGCAGCGCCAGGACGTGGTGGAACGGCTCGGCAAGTACAAGCGCACCCTCAGCCCCGGCCTCAACCTGCTGGTGCCGTTCATCGACGCGGTCCGCACGAAGGTCGACATGCGGGAGCAGGTGGTCAGCTTCCCGCCGCAGCCGGTGATCACCTCGGACAACCTGGTGGTGTCGATCGACACGGTTCTCTACTTCAAGGTGGTCGACTCGGTCCGGGCGACCTACGAGATCTCCAGCTTCCTCCAGGCCATCGAGCAGTTGACCGTGACCACGTTGCGTAACGTGATCGGTTCGCTCGATCTGGAGCGGGCGCTGACCAGCCGCGACGAGATCAACCGGCACCTCTCGGGTGTGCTGGACGAGACCACCGGCCGCTGGGGCATCAAGGTGACCCGGGTCGAGATCAAGGCGATCGAGCCGCCGGCCAGCATCCGCGACTCGATGGAGAAGCAGATGCGCGCCGAGCGGGACCGCCGTGCGGCGATCCTGACCGCCGAGGGGCACAAGCAGTCGGTGATCCTCACCGCCGAGGGTGACAAGCAGTCGGCGGTGCTGCGGGCCGACGGTGACCGGCAGGCCCGGATCCTGCAGGCCGAGGGTCAGGCGAAGGCGATCCGGACGGTCTTCGACGCGATCCACCAGGCCAACCCGAGCCAGAAGGTGCTCGCCTACCAGTACCTGCAGGCTCTGCCGCAGATCGCCCAGGGCAGCGCCAACAAGGTCTGGATCATCCCGGCCGAGCTGACCAAGGCCCTGGAGGGGATGGGTGGCGCGCTCGGCGGGCTGAGCCAGATGGTGGGGGATCTGCCCGCGCCGGAGGCGGCCGAACACGCGAGCCAGGTCGAGCGCGAGGCCGCCGAGGCGGCGCAGGCCGCGGCGGACGCCGCCCAGCAGATCCACGACGAGGTACGCGTCGCCGAGGCGCAGGCCACCGGCGGCCAGGGTCCGAAGGGGCTGCCCGCGCCGGAGCCGGTGTCGCCGACCAGCCTCGTCGAGGACCCGGCCGACCAGCGCGAGCGCGGCTAATCAGGCCTTAATACGAGAAAGACTCATGGGGCGCTCCGACGCCTGCCACGATCGGTCCTAGGACGGGTGGTGACCAGGCAATCGGGGCGCCCCGGCGCGTCGGTGCACCGCTCGACGACGAGCGAGGTGACGCATGAAGGATCCGGCGAATCGGATGTGGTCCTCGGCCCCGGTGCCCGGCGCGCACGACCCGGTCGCCCCGCTGGGCTCCCGGCGCAACGGTGGCGGGTTCGGCGTACTGCCCTTCGTCGGCGAGCCGACCCCGGGCGCCCCCGCCACGAACGCCAGTTGGGCCTGGTCGGTGCGTCGGTTCGCACGCGCGGCGGTCTGGCTGCTGCCCGCGTACGCCATCCTCTACGGCGCGGTGGCGATGGCCAGCGACGGAGGGGTGGGCAACGACCCCTACCCGGCCGACGGCCGGGCGGTGTACCTGATCGGTTGGGTGGCAGCGGTCTGGCTCGGCCTGCTCGCGCTGCTGGCGCTCACCGGGCTGCTGGCCGCGACCCGCAGCCGCCGGGTGGCCGCCGCCGGGCTGCTGGTGAGCATCGCCGGCACCGTGCTGATGCTGCCGTTCGCCGGGTTCGAGGAGCAGACGCCGGTCTTCGGCGCCACCGCGCGGTCGCTGGTCCTGCTCGGGGCGACGTTCTACAGCGCGGGCTGGTTCCTCACCGGGTGGGCGGTGGCCCGCTCGGGCACCTTCAGTCTCGGCGACGGCGTCATGCTGATCATCGCCGCGCCGCTGCTCGGCCTCGGCGGTGCCCTGATCGGCTCGTTGCAGACCTTCGGCGCGATCTTCGTGCTGATCGCCGGCATCGGCATCGGCTACCGCTCCGGCCGCCTGATGCCCCGCGAAACCGCCAGAGATGCCGCCACCGCCAGCCTGAGTAACCCCAACCCCTAACCCACCCCAATCTCATCCCATCCGCCCGCCCCATCCCACCCACCCCATCCCCCTCGGCCCCAGGCCCCCTCGCCCGTTGATCATGAAGTTATTGCTCTCGGCCTCGGCGTGTCATGGCAATAACTTCATGATCAACGCGGGCCGAGCGCCCGGCCCGTGCCCGGCCGTCGCCGGGGTGGGGGCCGGGGTGGGGGCGGGGCGCGGGGCGGGGTGGGGGCGGGGTGCGGGGTGGGGTGCGGGGTGGGAGTTGGCTGGTGGGTGGGCGTGAAGTTGCTGACAATCGCGGGGTGGGGGTGGTCTGTTGGCGGCTTTCATGGCAATCCTGGGGAGCATGGCCGCCCTCCGCTCGCCGCTGTCGCGGCTGTTCACAGTGCTGCTCGCCGGCGTGCTGGCCGGGCTTGTCCTCGCAGTCGCCGCGCTGCCGGGCAACCTGCTGCTCGGGCTCACCGCCCGCTCCGCGCTCGGGTCGTACGCCGCGTTGCCCGCCTCGCTGAAGACCCCGGCCACGCCGCAGCGTTCGTACCTCTACGCCAACGACGGCAAGACGCTGATCACCACGTTCTACGACGTGAACCGCACCGACGTCCCCCTGTCGGAGATCGCCCCGGTCATGCGGCAGGCGATCGTGGCGGCCGAGGACCGGCGCTTCTACGACCACGGTGGCGCGGACCTGCGCGGCCTGGCGCGGGCGCTGGTGGCCAACGTCAAGGGTGGCGGCACCGAGCAGGGCGGCTCGACGCTGACCATGCAGTACGTCCGTAACGTGCTCAAGACCGACCCCACCCGCACCGCCGAGGAGCGCGCCGCCGCCACCGACCCCACCGTCGGGCGCAAGATCCAGGAGATCCGGTACGCGAGCGCGCTGGACAAGAGCCTCGGCAAGGACGAGATCCTCGACCGGTACCTGAACATCGCCTACTTCGGCTCCGGCGCGTACGGGATCGCGGCGGCCAGCCAGCGGTACTTCGGCAAGCCACCGGCGCAGTTGACCCTCGGCGAGTCGGCCCTGCTGGCCGGTCTGGTGCAGTCCCCGGACGCGTACAGCCCGATCAGCGGCGACAAGGACGAGGCGGTGGCCCGCCGGTCGTACGTGCTGGACTCGATGGTCGCCACCAACGCGATCACCGCCGCGCAGGCCGCCCAGGCCAAGGCCGAACCGCTGGCCCTGCACCCCACCGCCCAGCCCAACGGCTGCACCGCCGTCTCCCAGGGCCACGACGACTGGGGCTACTTCTGCGACTACCTGCGCCAGTGGTGGCTGACCCAGCCGGCTTTCGGGGCCACCGTCGCGGAGCGCGAGCAGGCGCTGCGTTCGGGCGGCTACACGGTGGTCACCTCGCTGGACCCGAAGATCCAGGCGACCGCGCAGCAGCAGGCCACCAAGGTCTACTCCTACGACAACAAGCGCGCCCTGCCGATCGCGGCGGTCCAGCCGGGCACCGGGCGGGTGTTGGCGATGGCGGTCAACCGGCACTACAGCCTCGCCGATAACCCGCCCGGGCAGGCGAACTACCCCAACACCGTCAACCCGTTGATCTCCGGAGGAGCCAGCGTCGACGGGTACCAGGCGGGTTCGACGTTCAAGCTGTTCACCATGCTCGCCGCGCTGGAGTCGGGCCGTACCCTCTCCACCGGCTTCGACGCGCCCGCCAAGCTGCCCACCCGGTACCCCGCCGAGGGGCCGGGCAGCTGTGACGGCCACTGGTGCCCGGCGAACGCCAACCCGGACTGGATGGACGGGTACCGGATGATGTGGGACGGCTTCGGTCGCTCGGTGAACACCTACTTCGTCTGGCTGGCCGAGCAGGTCGGCCAGGACAAGGTGGTCCAGATGGCGCAGCGGCTCGGCATCACGTTCCGCGCCGACTCGGACGCCGCCTTCGCCAGGAACAACGCCGCGAACTGGGGTTCGTTCACCCTCGGCGTGGCGGCCACCACCCCGCTGGACCTCGCCAACGCGTACGCCACGGTGGCGGCCGAGGGCACCTACTGCACGCCGGTGCCGGTGGTCTCGGTGACCGGCGCGGACGGCACGAAGGTGCCGGTGGGGCAGCCCTCCTGCAAGCGGGTGCTCGACGTCGACGTCGCCCGTGCCGCTACCGACGCGGCGCGCTGCCCGGTGGGTCAGCAGTCGGCGTTCGGTCAGTGCAACGGCGGCACCGCCACCGGTGTGAACGACATCCTCGACGGCCGACCGGTGGCTGGTAAGACGGGTAGCTCGGAGCAGAACTCCACCGAGACGTTCGTCGGCTTCACCCCGCAGGTCGCGGTGGCCGGTATCGCCGCCAACCCGGACGACCCGGCCGACTCGGTGGGCTCGGCGGTGCAGACCAAGGTGATCGACGCGGTCGCCCGGGTCATCGCCACCGCCGTGAAGGGCCAGCCGCAGAAGGCGTTCGTCGCGCCGAGCCACGACTTGGCCGGCGACCCGCACCGCCCGGTGGAGCGCCCAACGGTCCCAAACCGCCAGCCGGACCCCAGCGACGACAACCCCCGCTCAGCCCTCCAACGCTGGCTAGACCGCCGAGGCTGACCGCCCCACCCTCCGCCCTCCCGCCCGCCCACCCTCACCCGCCCCACCCCCGAGACCCGCCCCACCCCCCCGCGACCCGCCCCGCCCAACCCCCGCGATCTTGCACTTTCGGTCGCCGAATAGCACCTTTTGCGGGGATTTGTCCGCGCAGAAAGTGCAAGATCGGCGCGGGGTGAGGTGGGGCGGAGCGGCGCGAGGTGGGGTGGGGCAAGATCGGCGTGGCGTGGCGTGGCGTGGCGTGGCGTGGCGTGGCGTGGGGTGGCGTGGGGTGGGGTGGGGTGGGTCAGGGTTGGCGGCGGCGGGGGCGGTAGCTGGCCAGGGTGGCGGGGAGGCCGCGGCGGATGATTCCGGCCCAGTCGGTGTCGCCGCGTAGCACCGCCGCCGCGGTCTTGCGGGCCTGCTCGACGGTGAAGTGCGGTGGCAGCATCAGCTCCGCGGGGTCGACCAGGGCGTTGATCACCACCGGCCGGTCGGCGGTGAGCGCCCGGTCCCAGACGTCCCGCACCTGGTCCGGTGAGTCGATCAGCTCGCCGTGCAGCCCGAGCACCTCCGCCCACTGGTGGTAGGCGATGTCCGGCAACTGCTGGCTGTCCGGGAACATCGGCGTCCCCTCGGTGGAGCGCTGTTCCCAGCTGACGAACGCCAGATCCCGGTTGTTGAGCACCAGCACCACGAAGCGCGGGTCGGCCCAACTGCGCCAGTACTTCGCCACGGTGATCAGCTCGTTGACGCCGTTCATCTGCATGGCGCCGTCGCCGATCAGCGCGACCAGCGGCCGGTCCGGGTGGGCGAACTTGGCGCTCAACGCGTACGGCATGGCGCCACCCATGGACAGCAGCGTGCCGGAGAGGCTGGCCAGCATGCTGGGGCGTACCTGGAGGTGTCGGGCGTACCAGGCGGTGGTGGTGCCGCAGTCGACAGCGAGCAGCACGTCGTCGGGCAGCCGCTCGTTCAGGGTGTGGAAGAGCAACTGCGGGTTGACCGGGTCGGCGGTCTGCTCGGCCAGGTCCTGTTGGACCCGGCGCCACGCCGAGGTGGCCTCGGTGATCTCGGCCCGCCAGGCGGTCGGTCCGGGGCCGGGGCCCAGTTCGTTCAGCAACGCCCGCAGCGTGGGGCGGGCGTCGCCGGTCAGGTTCACCTCGGTCGGGTACCGCAGCCCGAGTTGGGTGCCGTCCAGGTCGATCTGCACCGCGCGGGCCTGGCCGGGCGGCGGGTAGAACTCCGAGTACGGCATGTTGCTGCCCACGATCAGCAGCCGGTCGCAGCCGTTCATCAGCTGCCAGCTCGGTCGGGTGCCGAGCAGCCCGATCGCGCCGGTCACCCACGGTTCGCGGTGGTCGACGGCGGTGAAGCCGAGCAGCGCGGTGGCCACGCCCGCCCCGAGCCGATCGGCGATCTCGCGGACCTCGTCGCGCGCGCCGAGGGCACCCTGGCCGACCAGCATCGCCACCCGTTGTCCGCCGCGCAGCACCTCGGCGGCCCGGCGTACGTCAGCCTCCGGCGGGATCGTCGGTGTGCTGCTCGGCGCGTTGCTGGTCTGGTAGTAGCCGTGCGCGTGCGGCGGGTTCGGGACGGCCGGCTCGTCCTGGAGGTCCAGGGGCAGGATCAGGGCGGTGACGGTACGCCGGGCCAGCGCCGTCCGGCACGCCCGGTCGACCAGGTGACGTACCTGCGCCGGGTGGTCGAGCTGGGCCAGGAACGCCGCTGCCACGTCCTTGTAGAGGGCGAGCAGGTCGACCTCCTGGTAGTAGCCGCCGCCCTCGGCGGTGGTCGCGGTGTGACCGACGAGGGCGATGACCGGTTGATGGTCGAGCTTCGCGTCGTACAGGCCGTTGAGCAGGTGGATGGCGCCCGGCCCGCTGGTGACCATTGCGCAGCCCAGTGGCCCGCCGCCGTACTTGACGTGCGCGGAGGCGGCGAAGCCCGCGGTCTCCTCGTGCCGGACCTGGATGAACTGGGCCCGCCCGTTGGTGCGTTGCAGCGCGGAGGTCATGCCGTTGATGCCGTCGCCGGGATAGCCGAAGTACCGGTGTACGCCCCAGCTGAACAGCCGCGACACGATGTGGTCGGCGACGGTCGGACGCCGGGGCAGGGTGCCCGCTCCGCCCGGCGTGGTGTCGTCTGCGCTCACCTGGCTGGTCCTTCCCGTCACGTCCGATGCCTGCGGGCCATTCCCCTTCTTCTTCGGACAAAACACCCCGCCGGGCGGGCCTCGAAGCGTGCTGCTCCGCATCCGGCAGAATCGTCGGGTGCCCGTCCATCAGATCACCGACCCTGACGACGACCGGATCGCCGACTACCGTGCGCTCACCGACGTCGAGCTGCGCACCCGCTGGGAACCGCCGCACGGCCTGTTCATCGCCGAGGGGGAGCTGGTGCTGCGCCGGGCGCTGCGCGCGGGCTACCCGGCCCGGTCGTACCTGGTCGACGCCAAGCGGGTCGACCAGCTCGCCGACCTGGACACCGGCGACGCGCCGGTCTACGCCGCGACCCAGGACGTGCTGCAACGGGCCACCGGCTTCCACGTACACCGGGGGGTGCTGGCGTCGTTCCACCGCCGGCCGCTGCCGACGGCGGCCGAGGTGCTCGCCGCCGCGCGCCGGGTCGTGCTCCTGGAGGACGTGAACAACCACACCAACCTCGGTGCGGTCTTCCGGGGTGCCGCAGCGCTCGGCATCGACGCGGTGCTGCTGTCGCCGTCCTGCGCCGACCCGCTGTACCGGCGCAGTGTCCGGGTCAGCATGGGTGAGGTCTTCGCGATGCCGTACGCGAAGCTCGACAGCTGGCCCGAGGGCCTGGACCAGGTACGCGAGGCCGGCTTCACGGTGCTCGCCATGACGCCCGCGCCGGACGCCGTACCGATCCAGCGGCTGACCCCGGCGCAGCGCGAGCGGGCGGCGCTGCTGCTCGGCGCCGAGGGGCCCGGTCTCACCGTGGCGGCCCAGGCCGCCAGCGACGTGCGGGTGGTCCTTCCGATGCGGCGCGGCGTCGACTCGTTGAACGTGGCCGCCGCGGCGGCGGTGGCGTTCTGGGAGCTGGGCCGCGACGATCCGCCGTTCGGCGGCGAGTAGATCGCTTCAGCTTGCATGGCCATGCGTTCTATTGCATAATTTTCCCCGTGTCCAAGGTTCTCACCTCCCTGCCCACCGGCGAACGTGTCGGCATCGCCTTCTCCGGCGGCCTCGACACCTCGGTCGCGGTCGCGTGGATGCGCGACAAGGGCGCCATTCCCTGCGCCTACACCGCCGACATCGGCCAGTACGACGAGCCCGACATCGCCTCGGTGCCGGGCCGCGCGCTCAGCTACGGCGCCGAGGTCGGCCGTTTGGTCGACTGCCGCGCCGCCCTGGTCGAGGAGGGCCTTGCCGCGTTGACCTGCGGCGCCTTCCACATCCGCACCGGCGGGCGGGCGTACTTCAACACCACCCCGCTGGGCCGCGCCGTGACCGGCACCCTGCTGGTGCGGGCGATGGTCGCCGACGACGTCCAGATCTGGGGCGACGGCTCGACCTTCAAGGGCAACGACATCGAGCGGTTCTACCGGTACGGCCTGCTGGCCAACCCGATGCTGCGCATCTACAAGCCGTGGCTCGACACCGCCTTCGTCACCGAGCTGGGTGGGCGTAAGGAAATGTCCGAGTGGCTGCTCGAACGCGGCCTGCCCTACCGGGACAGCACCGAGAAGGCGTACTCGACCGACGCCAACATCTGGGGCGCCACGCACGAGGCGAAGACCCTGGAGCACCTCGACACCGGCATCGAGACGGTCAACCCGATCATGGGCGTCCGGTTCTGGGACCCGTCGGTGGAGATCCCGACCGAGGACGTCACCGTCGGCTTCGACCAGGGCCGCCCGGTCACGATCAACGGCAAGGAGTTCGGCAGCGCCGTCGACCTGGTGCTGGAGGCCAACGCCATCGGCGGCCGGCACGGCCTGGGCATGTCGGACCAGATCGAGAACCGGATCATCGAGGCCAAGAGTCGCGGCATCTACGAGGCGCCCGGGATGGCGCTGCTGCACTACGCGTACGAGCGGCTGGTCAACGCCATCCACAACGAGGACACCCTGGCGAACTACCACAACGAGGGTCGCCGCCTCGGTCGGCTGATGTACGAGGGCCGCTGGCTGGACCCGCAGGCGCTGATGCTGCGCGAGTCGTTGCAGCGGTGGGTCGGCACGGCGGTCACCGGCGAGGTGACGTTGCGGCTGCGCCGGGGCGAGGACTACTCGATCCTGGACACCACCGGCCCGTCGTTCAGCTACCACCCCGACAAGCTGTCGATGGAGCGTACCGAGGACTCGGCGTTCGGTCCGTCGGACCGGATCGGTCAGCTCACCATGCGCAACCTGGACATCGCCGACTCGCGGTCGAAGCTGGAGCAGTACGCCTCCCTCGGCCTGGTCGGCGGCGGGAACACGCAGCGGATGATCGGGGCCGCGCAGGCCGCCTCGACCGGGTTGATCGGCGCGATGCACGAGGGCGGCGCGGAGGCCATCGCGTCCCGGGGCGTCGCCTCGGCCGAGGATGAGGCCCTCGACCGCGCCGCGATGGAGTTCGGCGTCGACTGACCCCTCACGCCGGTGGCAAGTCGAGTTCCGGCGTCACGGACGGTAGCGTGGCGGCCGTGTTCCCTACCGTCCGTGAGGTCCTCGCCCTGGACCCGGTCCGCCACGGCGCGCCACGCGTCGTCGCCGGCGACGAGGGGCTGGACCGACCCGTCCGCTGGGTGCACGTCGCTGAGGTGCCGGACATCGCCACGCTGCTCGGCGGTGGTGAACTGGTGCTCACCACCGGCATCGGTCTGCCCGGGGACGACGCCGGGTTGCGCGCGTTCATCGGCGATCTCGCCGACGTCGGAGTCTCCGGGCTCGTCGTCGAGCTGGGCCGCCGGTACGTCAGCGGGGTGCCCCGGGTGATGGCCGCCGCCGCCGAACGGCGCGGGCTGCCCCTGGTGGAGCTGCGTCGGGCCACCCCGTTCGTCCGGATCACCGAGGCGGTGCACGCGCTGATCGTCGACGCGCAGCTCACCGAGCTGCGCGCCACCGAGGAGATCCACCAGCGGTTCAACGACCTCTCCGTGGAGGGTGCCGACGCCGCCGAGGTGATCCGACAGGCCGCCGAGCTGTCCGGTTGCCCGGTGGTGCTGGAGAACCTGTCCCGGCAGGTGCTCGGGTACGACCCGGCGGGCGAGAGCGCCGAGCTGCTGCTGGACGGCTGGGAGCAGCACTCCCGGCGGATCCGCCCGGCCGGGCGGACCGCGTACGACGCGGACAGCGGTTGGCTGGTGACCACCGTCGGCGCCCGAGGGCAGGACTGGGGTCGGCTGCTGCTGCGCTGGCCGGCCAGCGGGGACGTGCCCAGCGCCCAGGCCGTCGAACCGGGCTCGCCCACCCGGCTCACCATTCTGATCGAGCGGGCCGCGTCCACCCTCGCGCTGGGCCGGCTGATCCGCCGCGACGCCGAGGGCCTGGAACGGCAGATCCACCGCACCCTGCTCACCGCGCTGCTCGACCACTCCCGCCCGGTGGACGAGGTCGGGCTGCGGGCCAAGGCGCTCGGCGTGGTGCTCGACCGGCGGCACCTGGTCGGCGTCATGGTCCGGCACCGTGCCGACGACCCCGCCGGGGAGGTCGGCCCCGAGGCCGGCCAGGCCCGGCTACGCGATCTCTCCGAGGCGGTCGGCCAGGCCCTACGGGAGGCGAAGCTGACCGCGCTGACCAGCGCCGTCGACGACCACTCGGTGGGCGCGCTGCTGGCCCTACCGGACCCGGCCGCCGAGGACCGCGCGCTGTCCGCGTTCGCCAGCGCCCTTCGTCGGGTACGCCTCGACGCCGGCACCGGCCGGCCGGCACCCGGTGCCGAACCGGCTCGGGCCGCCTCCGGCGTCGACATGCCCCGTCCCGCATCCGACGCTTCCCGTGCGGCGGTCGGCGCCGATCCGGCCCGCGCGGTGTTCGGTGTCGAGGCCGCTCGAACGGGGGTCGGTGTCGATCCGTTCCGGGGTGCTGGCCCGGGTGGCGTGATCATTGCCGCCGGCTCCGGGGTGGGCACCCTGCGGGAGGCCCGACGGTCGCTGGTCGAGGCGCGGCAGATCGCCGAGGCGGCCCGGCGGGACCGGCGCGAGCTGCCGGTCTTCCGACTGCCGCACGTCGGCCTGGCCGGGCTGCTGCACCTGCTGCGCGACGAGCCCCGCCTCCAGACGTTCGTGGAGCGTGAACTCGGCGCGCTGCTGGAGTACGACGCCCGGCACCCCCGGGAACGGCTCCTCGACACCCTGCGCGCCTACCTGGAGCAGGGACGCAACAAGTCCGCAGGTGCCGCCGCGGCCCACCTGTCCCGGCCGGCCTTCTACGAACGCCTGGCCCGCATCGCCCGCATCCTCGACGTGGACCTCGATTCGGTAGAGGCAAGCCTCTCCCTACACGTAGCCCTACTGGCCCTGGAAGCAGTCCGCACCCCCTAACTCGAAAATCGAACCGCACGTAGACGCGCGGCAGCATCCCGCGGAGCGAAGCGGAGCGGGATGGTTCTTGCTGGGTGGGTGGTGGTTATGCGGCGAGGTCGAGGGTGACGCGGTAGCCGAGGGCTTCGAGTTGGTGGATGTGGTTGCGTTTGCGGCGTTCGGTGTCGGTGCGGGTGAGGTAGAAGTCGGCTCCGAGGTCGTGGAAGCGGGCTTCGGGGTTGGACAGCAGGTGCCAGATGATGGTCAGGACAGAGCGGCCGACTGCGACGATCGCGCGTTTGGCGCCGCGTCGTCGGGCGATGCGCCGATATCGTTCGCCGAGGAATGTGCTGGTCCGGGCGGCGGAAACCGCGATCTGTCCGAGGACGCGGGCGAGGTAGCGGTTCCCGTGCCCGGTTGATCCGTTGCCTTTGCGGCGGCCGGCTGACTCCTTGACGCCGGGGGCGAACTTGGCCCAGCCCGCTAGGTGGGCCGGGGTGGGGAAGCGGGTCATGTCCACGCCGATCTCGGCGATGATCGCGGCTGCGGCGGCCGGGCCGACCCCGGGGATGTCAAGCAGTCGGGCCGCCGCCGGGGCGAAAGGGGCCAGTTGCGCCTCGATCCGGGCGTCGAAGTCGCGGATGTCGGCCTCGACCTGCTCGACCCGGGCGATCATCTTGCCCAGCAGGAACGCGTGATGGTCGGTGAAGTGGCCGGTAAGGGCTTCCTGCAGCGCGGGGATCTTGCGGCGCAGGCTGGACCGGGCCAGTTCAGCCAACGTGCGAGGGTCGCGCTGACCGGCGATCAGCGCGGCCATCATCGCCCGCCCGGACGTGCCGAACAGGTCACTGACCACGACCGACAGCTTGATCTGCGCGTCTTCGAGCAGCTTCTCGGCCCGGTTACGTTCCGCCCCGGCCTCGGCGATCAGATCAACCCGGTAGCGGGTCAGGTCCCGCAGCATCCGGATCGGCGAGGGTGGCACGAAACTCGGCCGGATCATCTGCCGTTCGGCGACCTTGCACAACCACACCGCGTCCAGCTTGTCGGTCTTCGGCCGGCCCGGTAGATGCTTCACGTCGCGGGCGTTGACCAGCCACACCTCAAAACCGTGCGCTTCCAACAGGTAAAACACCGGCTTCCAGTAGTCACTGGTGGCTTCCATCACCACCCGAGTCACCCCGAGGGCGGCCAACCGTTCGGCCAGCCCGATCAACGATCGGGTCATCGTCGGGTAGGTCCGCACCTCCTGCAACCGCCGTCCCGCATGCGCCTCGTCCGGCACTCGCGCGCAGCACACCAGCGATGCCTTACCGATATCCACACCCGCGACATGCGTGATGATCTCGTCCTCATCCAGGGCCCGTTCCAGCACCACACCCTCCTAGCAGCACAAACAGCAAGGACGGTCGCCCGCGGCAGCCACAGAACGGGTGAATCTAACTCGCGTGCTCGCAGCAACAGTGAAGGGCCCATAACGCGACTACCAGCGTCCGACTAACCCACGACCTCACACGGACCAAGGAAGCACGACGTCAGCGGGCGACCAACACCGATTTTCAGCCCGGAACGGGCCACCTCGCCAGAGGCGACAGGGACTAACCCCATCCCGCTCCGCCCCCACCCCACCCCCGTCGATCAAGGAGTTGTGGTGGGGGGCAGAAGTCGCGAAAGCGTCTATTGCGCCCACCACAACACCATGATCGACGCGGGGTCGGGTCTGCCTGGCGTAGGGGTGGGCATAGTGGCCGGGACGCTATCGAGTTGATGTTGTGAACGAGTCGCTCGGCTCGGGTCAATTCGTGCCCTGATTCGTTTACGACATCAACTCCCAAGGAGCAGGGGCACACTCCCGCCGACCGGGGGCGGGGCCGACCGGGGCGGGGCCGACCGGGGACAGTGGGTCCGCTTCTGGGTTAGGTGAGGGCGTTCAGGGCTTTGGCGTAGGTGGGGGGGATGTGGTTGGGGCCGCCGGGGGTGAAGACGTCCGAGTTGGCCACCGCTGACCAGGCAGTCTCCGGGACGGCGTCGACCAGGGCCTGGATCACCGGGGCGTCGCGCCACTGGTCCTGCTCGGCGAGCAGGCCGAGCGCCACCACCGACTCCTCGACCTCGCCCACGCACTCAAACGGCTTGTGCCCGTCCACGCCCAGCAGCTCGCGGTAGCCGGGGATCTGCGACTCGTCGGCCAGCAGGTCACCCCCGAAGATGCCCACCACCCGCTCCCGTGGCATGAACGGCGCCATGGCCAGGAAGACGAAGCGGCACTTCGGGCAGTCGCGGCACCAGCGCTCACTCGCGTCGCGCAGCTTGAACGCCTGGTTGCAGCTGGTCACCACGTCGTCGTACCGGGTGAACTCGGCGAACAGCCGGGCGATGTGCAGCTCGGACAGCGAACGCAGCAGGGAGAAGTACGGGTCGGTCAGGCCGGCGTGCTCGGCCAGCGACGCCCGCAGCAGCCCCTCCGCCTCGACGCCCTTGGACCACTGGTGGTTGATCTCGTGGCCGTTCCAGGCCAGGTTCGGGTCGGACGCCGAACGCTCGTTGGACATCACCACCGGGCCCAGCCCGTGCAGGACGGCGGTGGCCACCGCGATCAGGGAGTTGATGGCGGTGACGGGGATGTGCCCGTTCAGCGCGCCGGCCGCGTTCAGGTCGAACAGCACCGGGTCGATGCGCCGCCGGGCGGCCAGCGGGACCAGCCCGGACGCCTCGTTGACGGCGACGATCACATGGTTCGGGTTGACCGAGAACGGCACCGGGTCCAGCTCGGCGCGGCGAAGCGCCTCCAGGCTGACGATCGAGTCCTTACCGCCGCCGACCGCCGAGAGCGGGCGACGGTCCGAGTCGTCGTACACCCGGGCCGGCGTCACCACACCGGCCGGCACCTCCGGGCGCAGCTCGAGCACGTGCGGCAGTTGGTTGCGGTACGCGTACTCCGCGAGGCCCCTGGTGTAGACGGCCGTGACGTAATCGATGGTGGCCGCGCCCAGCGGCGCCGGCAGCACGAGTCGCGGCGGCGCGGCGGCCTTGTAGTAGCTGACCCCGGCGACGAGGTGCAGCACCTCCAGCACCCGGCCGAGGGTCGCCACCGTCTCGTCGGAGGGCGGCGCAGCCGGCAGCGGAAGCGTGATCACCTCGGTGAACCGCTGCTCACCGGCCGGGCCGGTCAGGGCGTAGTCGAACAACACCTCGCCGGTGGCGAAGTCGATCGAGTAGGACGGGAAGGTGAAGGCGTCCATCCGCCGGAGCTGCTCGTTGGGCACACGCCATACTAGGCCCTGGTTCGTCCGGCCGTGTCCGGACCGGGCCCGCCCTGCCGCCGCCGTCTGCCCCGAGGAGAGCCCCGTGCGCCTGTCTGACCTGCGCGGACGTACCGTCGCCGTCTGGGGCACCGGTCGGGAGGGCCGGGCCGCTGTGACCGCCATCGCCGCGCACGGCCCGGCCGAGCTGGTCGCCGTGGACGACAGCGCGAACTTCCTGTCGCTGCCCTGGGAGGGCCCACTGGCCGAGGCGGCGCCGTTGGTCACCGGCGAGGCGGGCTTCGAGCGGCTCGCCGCAGCCGACGTGGTGGTCCGCTCCCCGGGGGTGCCCCAGACGCACCCGTGGCTCGTCGAGCTGCGGCGACGCGGGGTCCCGGTGACCCAGGGCACCGCGCTCTGGATGGCCGACCACGCCGCGCGCACCGTCGGGGTCACCGGCAGCAAGGGCAAGAGCACGACCTCCAGCCTGATCAGCCACCTGCTCACCGCGATGGGCCGGCCGAACGTCTTCGGCGGCAACATCGGTGTCCCGACCCTGGACCTGCCGGAGGCGGAGCTGTACGTGCTGGAGCTGTCCAGCTACCAGTGCAGCGACCTCACCGACTCGCCCCGGGTGGCGGTGGTCACCGCGCTCTTCCCCGAGCACCTGGACGCGCACGGTGGGGAACGGGAGTACTACCGGGACAAGCTCAACCTGCTCGCCCACGACCCGCAGACGATCGTGGTCAACGGCGGCGACCCCCGTCTCGCCGCCGAGCTGGGGGAGCTGCCGGCAGTCCGGGCCGGTCGCCCCGACACCACCCACGTCGGCACCGGCGCCGACGGCACACAGTGGTTCCACTTCGGTGACCAGCCGCTCTTCCCGCGTGCCGTGCTGCCACTCGTCGGCCGGCACAACGAGGGCAACCTCTGCGTCGCGCTCGCCGTGCTCGACGCGCTCGGCGTGGACGTGGTGGCCGGCAAGGACCACCTCGCCGTCGCGGTCGCCGAGTTCCAGGGGCTGGCCCACCGGCTCACCGAGATCACCGACCCGTCCGGGCTGACGTTCGTCGACGACACCCTGGCCACCAGCCCGTACGCGGCCATGCACGCCATCGACGCGTACGACGGGCGGCCGTTGACGGTGATCGTCGGGGGCAACGACCGGGGTCTGGACTACACGCCGTTGGCCGAGCATCTGGCCGAGCGGGAGCTGACAGTGATCGGGATTCCGGACAGCGGCACCCGCATCGTCGAGGTGCTCGCCGGCCTGCCGAAGGTGCGTACCGAACTGGTCGACGACCTGGTGGACGCGGTCCGGCTGTCCCGCGAGGTGACCCCGGCCGGCGGGGTGGTGCTGCTGTCCCCGGCCGCGCCCAGCTACGGCCGGTTCCGCAACTTCGAGCACCGCTCCGAGGTCTTCGCCCAGGCCGTCGCCGACACCGCACGTTGAGCCGGCAGCGCCTGCCGTCAGCGCGGGCGGAGCCGGTTGTGCAGGGCGCGCATCGAGCGGATCGCCGAGCGGATCTCCTGGAGGTAGCGCCCCGGCGTGAGGGTCTGCTCGGGCAGCACCGCCAGGTCGGCGAGCGTCGGGTCCACACCGACCGTGTCGATGGCGCACCCGTACGGCACGGCCAGCGTGCGGAGCGCGTCGCAGTGCTGGAACGGCACGTAGATCGGCGCGGTGACCATCAGGACCTTGTCGTCCGGCGCGAGCCGGACGTGACCGGCCCAGAACCGCTGGGTGTCGGCGGTGTGGGCCCGCCGCTGGCCCGGTTCGCTGGACGGCGCGGCCAGCACCCGGATCGGCGGCAGCCCGTCCGGTCGGTAGGTCCGCGACGACCAGGAGTAGTGCGGGTGACCGGCGTCGACGCCGTCCTGCTCCGCCGGGGCGGTCACCTCGAACACCCGGCGGACGGCCGTGTCCAGCACGTCCACCTCGGTCTCGTCGGCCGGCAGGCCCGCGTCGGCGAGCGTGCGGCGTTCCCAGTCCGACAGCGGCCGGAAGCTGCCCAGGACGGCGACCTCGCCGCTCAGCGGTAGGCCGGCGCGGAGCAGGTGCGCGGCGTAGGCGACGCGGCGTACGCAGGCGTGCGCCAGGCCGCCGAGCACCACCAGATGGGCGTACGCCGACCGGGCCGGTGGTACCGGGTGGATCAGCCCGAGCGCGGCGGCCGCGTCGAGCACCAGTGTCGCGGTGGCCGGGTCGAGGTCGGGCTCCCGGGCGTCGGGCCGCTCCCGGCCGCCCCGGAAGTCCCAGTGGTGGGCGGAGAAGTCGTCGAGGTAGCGGAGTACGTCGGTGAGGTCGCTGTCGGGCCAGGCGCCGCCGAAGTGGGTGACCAGGCCCTGGAGCGGGGTGGAGCAGACCCAGGCCTGGATCTCCGCCGTGATCCGCACGTCGTCAGTGCCGGTCGACGGCGCCGCGTCCGCTTTGTGCACAGCCGGATGCTACCGGCCCGCTGCGGCGGGGCCGGTGGTCGTGGTTGCTGTCTACGCTGGTTACACGGCGACAGACCAAGGATCCAGACTGCGGATCGAGTGGGTTTTTCCCATGATTACTGCGGAAATCATGGGTCAAGGCCAGCCCGTGCCGTGGAAACCGTTGACGTGCTGTCAGGTCGCGAGGTCCATGCGCTACAGGCTGACAGTTGTTCGCGTCGGCCGGCGGTGGGAGCGTGCGGTATCCACGAACGCCGCTGAAGGGTTGCCACGATGACCGACGACCTGCTGGCCCGGCACCGGGCCGTACTCCCGTCCTGGATGCCGTTGTACTACGCCGAGCCGATCGAGCTGGTCTCCGGCTCGGGCCGGCGGGTCACCGACGCGCAGGGCCGCAGCTACCTGGACTTCTTCGGCGGCGTGCTGACCAACATGATCGGGTACGACATCCCGGAGATCCGGGAGGCCGTCGAGCGGCAGCTCGCCACCGGCATCGCGCACACCTCGACGCTCTACCTGATCCGCCAACAGGTCGAGCTGGCCGAGAAGATCGCCCAGCGCTCCGGCATCCCAGACGCGCGGGTGTTCTTCACCAACTCCGGCACCGAGGCGAACGAGGCGGCGCTGCTGGTCGCCACCAACCACCGCCGCTCGCACCAGATCCTGGCCGTGCGCAACAGCTACCACGGCCGGTCGTACGCGGCGATGGGCGTCACCGGCAACCGCAACTGGTCGGCCAGCGGCCTCAACCCGCTCCAGGTCGCCTGGCTGCACTCCGGTGACCGGGTGCGCGGTCTGCTGGCGCGGCTCAACGCCGAGGAGCAGGTCGACGCGGCAATGGAGGACCTGCGCGAGGTGTTGGCCACCCAGACCGCCGGCGACGTGGCCGCGCTGATCGCCGAGCCGATCCAGGGCGTGGGCGGTTTCGTGCACCCGCCGGACGGGCTCTTCGCGGGCTGGAAGAAGGTCCTCGACGAGCACGGGATCCTGTTCATCGCCGACGAGGTGCAGACCGGTTGGGGGCGTACCGGGGAGCACTTCTGGGGTTACCAGGCCCACGGCGTCACCCCGGACCTGCTCACCTTCGCCAAGGGCATCGGCAACGGGTTCGCCCTCGCCGGGGTGGTCGGCCGGGCCGAGGTGCTGGAGTCGGTGCCGGCCATCAGCTTCTCCACCTTCGGCGGCAACCCGATCTCCACGGCGGCCGGCAACGCGGTGCTCGACTACCTGATCGCGCACGACCTCCAGGCGAACGCGGCCCGCGTCGGCGCGATCCTCGCCGACGGCCTGCGCTCCGCCGTGGGCGGGCTCGACTGCGTCGCCGAGGTACGCGGAAAGGGGCTGATGCTCGGCGTCGAGTTCGTCCGGCCGGGCAGCAGTGAGCCGGACCCGGCGCTGACCAACCGGGTCTTCGAAGCCGCCCGCGACGGTGGCCTGCTGACCGGCAAGGGCGGGCTCTACGGCAACGTGCTGCGGATGGGTCCACCGTTGACGCTGACCGAGGAGGAGGCCCGGGAGGGCCTGGCGATCCTCGTCGACGCGATCCGTTCGGCTGCGGGGGTGGCGGCATGAGCATCGGTCACTTCATCGACGGCAAGCGGGTCGGCGGCACCTCCGAGCGGCGCGGCGACGTGTTCGACCCGGCGACCGGTCGGCGTACCGCCGAGGTCGAGCTGGCCTCGACAGCGGACGTCGACGTCGCCGTGCAGGCCGCCGCCCGCGCGGCGCGGGCCTGGCGGGACGCGTCGCTGGCGCGGCGGTCCGCGGTGCTGTTCGCCTTCCGGGAGTTGGTGCACACCCGGCGGGACCGGCTCGCCGAGGTGATCACGGCCGAGCACGGCAAGGTGCTCGCCGACGCCGCCGGCGAGGTGCAGCGCGGTCTGGAGGTCATCGAGTACGCGTGCGGCCTGCCGTCGGCGCTGCGCGGCGCGTTCAGCGAGAACGTGTCCACCGAGGTCGACTCGTACACCATCCGGCAGCCGCTCGGGGTGGTCGCGGTGATCTCCCCGTTCAACTTCCCGGTGATGGTGCCGCTGTGGTTCGTGCCGGTGGCGGTGGCCTGCGGCAACGCGGTGGTGCTCAAGCCGAGCGAGAAGGATCCGAGCGCGGCGCTGCTGCTGGCCGAGTGGTTCGCCGAGGCGGGCCTGCCCGACGGGGTGCTCAACGTGGTCAACGGCGACAAGGAGGCTGTCGACGCGTTGCTGGAGCACCCGGAGGTGCGGGCCGTGTCGTTCGTCGGCTCCACCCCGATCGCCCGGTACGTCCACCAACGCGCAACGGCCGCCGGCAAGCGGGTGCAGGCGCTCGGTGGGGCGAAGAACCACATGGTGGTGCTCCCGGACGCCGACCTTGACCTGGCCGCCGACGCGGCGGTCAACGCCGGGTTCGGCTCGGCGGGGGAGCGGTGCATGGCCATCTCCGTGCTGGTGGCGGTGGAGCCGGTGGCGGACCCGCTGGTCGAGCGGATCGCCCAGCGGGTGACCGGTCTGCGCACCGGCGACGGCCGACGGGGCTGCGACATGGGCCCGCTGGTGACCGCCGCGCACGCGGCGAAGGTGCGCTCCTACGTGGACGCGGGTGTCGCCGTCGGCGCGGTGCCGGTGGTGGACGGGCGGGATGTGACGCCGGACGGCGACCCGGACGGTTTCTGGCTCGGCCCGACGCTGTTCGACCGGGTGACCCCTGACATGTCGATCTACACCGACGAGATCTTCGGGCCGGTGCTGAGCGTGGTCCGGGTCGGCTCGTACGACGAGGCGGTGGATCTGGTCAACGCCAGCCCGTACGGCAACGGCACGGCGATCTTCACCAACGACGGTGGTGCGGCCCGCCGTTACCAGCACGAGGTGGAGGTGGGAATGGTCGGGATCAACGTGCCGATTCCGGTGCCGATGGCGTACCACTCGTTCGGCGGTTGGAAGTCGTCCCTCTTCGGTGACCTGCACGCCCACGGCGAGGACGGGGTGCGCTTCTTCACCCGGGGCAAGGTCGTCACCAGCCGCTGGTTGGATCCGCGGCACGGTGGGGTCAACCTCGGGTTTCCCACCCAGACCTGACGTACGCCGCAGAAAACACCAGGCCGGCTCGCCGCGAGGTGAGCCGGCCTTCGTCGGCGTACCCCCGGATGGTCGGGATGCGACGGCCCGGCGGCGTCGGTCCCCGCGGGTGGTGGCCGATAACGGTTCGACAGTCAGGACTTGAAGTCCGAGCCCGGCTGTCGTAGAAATTCTTCAGCAACAGAGCATGAACTGAAGAGAACTACCGCCCCTCGCGCGGCGGACGCCTCCCCCACAGACCGGCGATCCGCCCGACCCGACCCGAGGAGAACCCATGAACAGGCGTGACATCCTGCGGCGCAGCGCCGCCGCCGGCCTCCTGGCCACCCCCGCCGCCGGCCTGCTGTCCGGCTGCGCCACCAGCGGTGGCGGTGACAAGACCGATGCCGAGACCTACCAGGGCACCAAGAGCGCGCAGAACCCGCTCGGCGTGAAGGAGGACGCCCCACTCGAGGTGGTGATCTTCGGCGGCGGCTTCGGCGAGGAGTACGCCAAGGCCCACGAGGCCATGTACACCGAGAAGTACCCGAAGGCGAAGATCAAGCACTCCTCCACCCAGGAGATCAGCAAGACCCTCCAGCCGCGCTTCGTCGACGGCACCCCGCCGGACGTGGTCAACAACTCCGGCTCCGGCCAGATCGACTTCAACGGCCTGGTCAGTCAGAACGCCCTCGCCGGCCTCGACGACCTGCTCGCCGCCCCGAGCCTCGACATCCCCGGCAAGACGGTCAAGGACACCCTGCTGCCCGGCGCTGTCGAGGTCGGCTCCTACGACGGCAAGTTCCTGGTGCTCAACTACACCTACACCGCCTACGGCATCTGGCACTCCGCCAAGCTCTTCGCCGACCGCGGCTGGTCGTACGCGAAGACCTGGGACGATCACATCGCGCTCTGCAAGCAGATCAAGGCCGCCGGCATCGCCCCCTGGACGTACGCCGGCCTGCACCCGCGCTACATGAGCTGGCCGCTGATCTCCACGGCCATCAAGCTCGGCGGCCCGTCCGTGGCGACCGCCATCGACAACCTGGAGCCGAACGCCTGGAAGTCCGACTCGATGCGGACCGCGGCCGACGCCTGGCACCAGATCGTCAAGGACAAGTACATCCTGGACGGCTCGCCGGGCCTGGACCACAAGCAGTCGCAGACCGCCTGGTGTCAGGGCAAGGCCGCCTTCATCTCCTGTGGCTCCTGGCTGGAGAGCGAGCAGAAGGACGTCACCCCGGCCGGGTTCCACATGACCATCGCGCCGACGCCGAGCCTGGGCAGCGGCGACAAGCTGCCGTTCGAGGCGATCCGGGGCACCGCCGGGGAGCCGTTCATGGTGCCCGCCAAGGCCCGCAACGTCGCTGGCGGCCTGGAGTACTTCCGAACCATGCTCTCCAAGAAGGGCGCCCAGGACTTCACGAAGAGGGTCGCCAGCCTCACTGTGGTCGCCGGAGCCACCGAGGGAGTCGAGCTGCCGTACGGGCTGAGCACAGTGGTCACGGCCCTCGACGCGTCCGGCGCCAACGGCTTCAACTGGGTCTACAACAACTTCTACCGCAAGTTGGAGCGCAACCTCATCGACGCCGCCTGCGGCGAGTTCTTCAGCGGCCGGATCGGCCCCGCCGAGTTCCTCGAACAGTGCCAGAAGGGCGCCGACTCGATCGCCCAGGACAGCTCGATCAAGAAGTACAAGCGAGCGGCCTGACCGCCCGGCCGGTGGGGGAGAGGTCCGCCCCCACCGGCCGTACCCCAACGGAGAGGTCCCTCTCGTGAAACATGGCAAGTGGCCGCTGATCGTCACGTTCCTGGTGCCACCGGTGCTGCTGTACGTGTTCTTCGTCGTCTCGCCGTACCTCCAGGCGTTCCAGATCTCCACCACCGACTGGCTCGGCTACTCGGCCGACGCCAACCCGGTCGGACTGGCCAACTTCAAGACCCTCTGGCACGACGACTACGTGTGGAACGCGCTGAAGAACAACGCGATCCTGCTGGGTCTCGTGCCGGTGCTGACCATCGTGCTCGGGCTCTTCTTCGCCACCATGCTCGCCATGGGCGGGCGCAAGGGCAGTGCCGGCGTCACCGGCGTACGCGGCGGCGCGCTCTACCGCACTGTCTACTTCTTCCCCCAGGTGCTCTCCGTGGTGATCATCGCGTTGCTGTGGAAGGAGGTGTACCACCCCAACCAGGGGCTGCTCACCAGCGCCGCACACGCGGTCGGCCTGCCCGCGCCGACCTGGCTCGGCGACCCGGCCACCGCCTTCTGGTGCGTGCTGGCGGTGATGGTCTGGAGCAACGTCGGCTTCTACGTGGTGCTGTTCGGCGCGGCGATGTCGGCAGTGCCGAAGGAGATCTACGAGGCGGTGCTGCTCGACGGCGCGTCCCGGTTCACCACACTGCGCCGGGTCACCCTGCCGCTGCTCTGGGACACCGTCCAGGTCGCCTGGGTCTACCTGGCCATCTTCGCTCTGGACGGGTTCATCCTCGTGCAGCTGATGACGAACGGCGGCCCGAACTTCTCCACCGACGTGATCGGCGTCCGCATGTACGACACCGCCTTCGGCAGCGAGACCAAGTTCGGCTACGCCTCGGCGATCGGCGTGGTGATGTTCTTCCTGACCCTCTCGGTGGCGGTGCTGTCGCTGCGCATCGGCCGGCGCGAACGGATCGAGTACTCGTGACCACTCTGGATCAGCCCACTGCCACCTCGGTTGTCAGCCAGGACCGTCCGCTGCGCCGCGAACTCGGCGTGGCCAACGCCCTCTCGCACGGCTTCCTGCTGCTCTGGGGCCTGCTCACCGTGCTGCCACTGCTGTGGATGTTCATCAGCTCGTTCAAGACCAACGGAGAGATCCTCGCGGACCCGTGGGGGCTCCCCGGCGCACTGCACCTGGACAACTGGGCACGGGCCTGGACCGGCGCGCACATCGGCAGGTACTTCCTCAACAGCCTGGTGGTGGTGACCGGCTCGGTGAGCCTCACCATGCTGATGGGCGCCACCGCCGCGTACGTCTTCGCCCGCTACGAGTTCCGCGGTCGCCAGGTCGTCTACTACCTGTTCGTCGGCGGGCTGATGTTCCCGGTGTTCCTCGCCCTGGTGCCGCTCTTCTTCGTGGTCCGCAACGCCGGCCTCTTCAACACCTGGCTCGGGCTGATCCTCGTGTACGCGGCCTACTCGCTGCCGTTCACCGTGTTCTTCCTGACCGCGTTCTTCCGGACTCTGCCGACCTCGGTGGCGGAGGCCGCGCTGGTCGACGGCTGCGGTCACTTCCGGCTGTTCCTCCGGGTGATGCTGCCGATGGCCCGTCCGGCAATGATCAGCGTAGCGATCTTCAACTTCCTCAGCCACTGGAACCAGTTCCTGCTACCGCAGGTGCTGTTGCAGGGCGACGAGTCCAAGTGGATGCTGGCGCAGGGGCTGTTCGCGCTGTCGGTCAGCCAGGGGTACGCCGGCGACTACGCTCGGCTCTTCGCCGGGTTGAGCATCGCGGTGCTTCCGGTGCTCGCGGTCTACGTGGCCTTTCAGCGGCAGGTGCAGGCGGGCCTCACCGCAGGACAGCTCAAGTAGAGCCCACCCACCGCTGACCGATATCGATCATCGCCTCCTGCGGCCCGGAATGGCCTTCCCGCCGCCTGGGTCGTGCTTGATCCTGGATGTGGTCCCCTCCTCGCGGCGTAGGGGCCACCACATCCTGGTTCGAGCACGATCATGAGTGGTCGCGGCGCGGCGGGTGCGGGGTGGCGGGTCAGGGGGTGGGGAAGAGGCGGGCGTGCAGGGCGCCCGGGTCGGTCACCTCGGGTAGGCCACGGGCGGCGAGCCAGGCTGCGGCGGCGGCCCCGTCTCCGGCGGTGCGCAGTGGCGCGTCCGGCCAGTGTCGCGTGATCTCGGCCCGGACGGCGGCGGCGAGCGGGGTGTCCGCGGTGAGCAGGCCGCCGCCGAGCACGATCGGCGTCACCGTCCCGGCGGGGCGGATGCGGCTCACGCTCTCGGTGAGGTGCGTGGCGGCGTCGCTGATCAGCTCGGTGGCGACCGGGTCGCCGTGGGTGGCGGCGTCGACGACCAGCGGCGCGAGCCGGGCCAGGTCGATGGGGGGTCGACGGGTCACCGTCTGGATGGTGGCGTCGACGGTGTCCCGGGGGCGGGCGGCGATGTCGGCGCTGCCCAGAATGTCGGTGAGCACGGCCGTGGTCAGCGCGCCAAGCCCACGGCCGGCGTCCAGGTCGGCGAGCAGTCGGCGCACGGCTTCCCGACCGAGCCAGAAGCCGGAGCCGGCGTCGCCGAGGAGCCAGCCGTGGCCGTCGGCGATCCGGTCGAGCCGCAGCTCGTGGACCTGGGCGGTGATCGCGCCGGTGCCGGCGATGAGGATGGTTCCGTCCGGGGCGGCGGTGCCGGAGGCGTACGCGACCAGGGCGTCGCCGTGCACCTCGTACGGGCAGCGCAGGCCGGCGTCGTGCCAGGCCTGGTCGAAGGCGGCCCGCCCGGCCGGGTCGGCGAGCAGCCGGCCGGCTCCGGCGAGCCCGATGGTGCCGGCGGCCGCCCGCGTCGGGTCGACGTCGGCGAGCGCCTCGCGGAGCGCGGTCAGCAGTTCGGCGGCGGCGCGCTCGGCGCCGTGACTGGTGGGGTTGCCGCCGCCGGCGCGGCCGGTGCCGACGCGTCGCCCGCTGAGGGTGAGGACGGTCGCCCGGGTGGACGTACCGCCGATATCGAGACCCACCACGACGGTGTCGGACATCGGCTCGAGTCTCCTTGCGCGGAACGGCGATCTGGCTTGTTCATGCTGGTCGGCGGGGTCGTGCGGGGCAAGTTGTGGCGGGCGTGGAGGGCCGTGCGTCAGGTAACAGTTTGAAAACCTCGCCCACAGTCTTGACACAGAGGGTCGTTCAGTAAGAACTTTTACCACTAACAGTTAACAGTCTTTTCGGAAAGCGGAGGCAGCTCATGGTTGATCACGAGGTGGACATCGCCGCGGGGACCGCGGTGGTCGACGCCGACGTGATCGACCGGCGAACCTCGGCCTCCGACGGGGTGTTGGCCCGGGTCCGCAACGGGCTCGGCGAGTTGACCGGCGCCCTGCACCGGGTCGCCGAGCACGTGCTCAGCGACCCGGAGGCCGCCGCCCGCTCGACGATCGTCGAGCTGGCCGAGCGCAGCGGCACCTCACCGGCGACCATCACCCGCTTCTGCCGGGCGATGGGCTTCGAGGGGTACGCCGACCTGCGACTGGGCATCGCCTCCGAGACGGGCCGGGCGCGCTCGGCCGGTTGGACCATCGACATCGGACGCGAGATCCAGCCGAGCGACCCGCTCGGCCGGGTGCTCGACCAGATCATGGCCGCCGACACCCGGGCCATGCACGACACCGCCACCCTGCTCGACCTCACCGAGGTGGAGCGGGCCGCGGTGGCGATCGCCGGCGCCAGCAGGGTGAACATCTTCGGTGCCAGCGGCAGCGCCCTGGTCGGTGAGGAGATGCAGTTCAGCCTGCACCGCATCGGTGTGGCGGCGTGGGCGTGGAACGACGTGCACGAGGGGCTGGCCAGCGCCGCGTTGCTGCGATCGGGGGACGTGGCGCTCGGCATCTCGCACACCGGGCAGACCCGGGAGACGATCGAGATGCTGGCCGAGGCGGGCAGCCGGGGCGCCACCACGCTCGCACTCACCGGCTTCCCCCGCTCGCCGTTGGCGGAGCTGGCCGACATCGTGCTGCTCACGGCCAGCCAGGCGACCACCTTTCGGCCGGACGCGCTCTCCGCCCGGCACCCCCAACTGGTGGTGCTCGACCTGCTCTACATCGCCGTCGCCCAACGCACGCACGACCGCGCGCACGCGGCCTTCCGGCGGACAGCGCAGGCCGTCGACGGGCACAAGGCGGCGAAGGGAGCCCACTCATGATCAGCGCCCAGGGGTACGCGGACGCCGTCCGCCCGGTGCTCGACCGGCTGATCGACTCGGAGGCCGACGGGATCACCCGGGCCGCCGACCTGATCGCCGACAGCCTGCGCGACGGCGGCGTGCTCCAGGCGTTCGGCGCCGGTCACTCGGAGGCGTTCGCCGCCGAGCTGGTCGCCCGGGCCGGCGGGTTGGTCCCCACCAACCGGCTCTCGGTACGGGACCTGGTGGTGCACGGTGACGCCCCGCGTGACGTGCTCGCCGACCCCAAGCTGGAACGTGATCCCTCCATCGCCCACCAGATCTACGCGCTCGCGGCGCCCCAGCCGCGCGACGTGTTCGTGGTGGCGTCCCAATCCGGCATCAACGGCTCGGTGGTCGAGCTGGCGGCGCTGGTCACCGAGCGCGGTCACCCGTTGATCGCGGTCACCTCGGTCGAGCACACCGCGCGGGTCGCCCCACGGCACCCGTCCGGGCACCGGCTCGCCGACCTCGCCGACGTCGTGCTGGACAATGGCGCGCCGTACGGCGATGCACTGCTGCCGCTCGAGGGCGGCGGCGCGGTCTGTGCGGTCTCCTCGGTCACCACGGCGCTGCTGGCGCAGTTGCTGACCGCGGAGGTCGTACGACGGTTCCACCAGGCCGGGGAGGTACCCCCTATCTACCTCTCCGCCAACGTCCCCGGCGGGGACGAGCACAACCTCGCCCTCGAGTCGCGGTACGCCGGGCGCCTCCGGCGCACCGCCTGACCCGAATTCCACAAGGAGACACGACGATGTCGATTACCCCCGAACACCCGGCCGCACTCGACCGTCGCACGGTGCTGCGTCGCGCCGCCGCCGTGGGCATGCTCGCCACTCCGGCCATCGGCCTGCTCGGCGCCTGCGCCACCAGCGGCAGCGACGGTGACAACGAGCAGGTCGCCGGCGGCACGAAGAGCGAGAAGAACCCGCTGGGCGTCAAGGAGGACGCCGCGATCGAGGTGGTCATCTTCAACGGTGGCTACGGCGAGAAGTACGCCACCGACGTGCACGAGCCGCTGTACAAGACGGCGTTCCCCAAGGCCGAGGTCAAGCACCAGGCCACTCAGGCCGTCTCGACAGTGCTCCAGCCGCGGTTCGCCTCCGGTAACCCGCCGGAGTTCGTGAACAACTCGGGCGAGAAGCTGATGGACTTCGGCGCGCTGGTGGCCGACGGTCAGCTTCAGGACCTCACCGAGCTGTGGGACGCGCCGTCGGTCGACGACCCGGCCAAGAAGGTCCGCGACACAGTGGTGCCCGGCACCATCGAGGCGGGCTCGTTCAACGGCAAGCCGTTCGTTCTGTACTACGTCTCCACCGTCTTCGGCATCTGGTACTCGGGCAAGCTGTTCAAGGACAACGGCTGGGCGCCGGCGAAGAACTGGGACGACTTCATCACCCTGCTCACGGCCATCAAGGGCAAGGGCATCACCCCGTACGGCTACGCCGGTGCGAACGCGGCCTACTACCAGTGGAACGTCATTCTCACCCACGCCGCCAAGATCGGTGGGACGGACGTTCTCAAGAACATCGACAACCTGGAGGATGGCGCCTGGAAGCAGGACGCGATCAAGCAGGCGGCCACGGCGTGGGCCGAGGTCGGCGCGAAGTTCAGCGACAAGAGCTTCGAGGGGCTCAAGCACACCGACGTGCAGCTGCGGCAGAACCAGTACAAGGTGGCCATGTACCCCAGTGGTGACTGGCTGGAGGGCGAGCAGAAGAAGGACACCCCGGCCGGCTTCGACTACCAGCTCATGCCGGTGCCGAGCATGTCCGCCTCGGACAAGCTGCCGGCGACGGCGCTGCGCGCCACCGCCGGTGAGGGCTACTTTGTCTCGGCAAAGAGCAAGAACCCCAAGGGCGGGCTGGAGTACATGCGTCAGATGCTGTCGAAGGCAGGCGCAAAGGGCTTCACCGAGGTGGTCAAGGCCCCGACCGTGGTCACCGCCGGTTCGGAGGGCTTCGCCTTCCCGCCCGGTGTGGCCAGCTCCCAGGCCGCGCTCAAGGCGGCCGGTCAGGACGTGTTCAACCTGTACTTCGACGGCTGGTACAAGGAGCTCGACACGGAGGCGCGTACCGCCACCAACGAGCTGATGTTCGGCCGGATCAACGCGGACGCCTTCGTGGAGCGGATCCAGAAGCGCGCCGACGCGATCAAGAAGGACAGCTCCGTCACCAAGTTCAAGCGCTGATCGATCGGAGCTAGGTCATGCGGCACGGCAAGTATCCATTCGTGATCGGGTTCCTGTTCGCCCCGGTCGCGCTGTACGTGACATTCGTGATCTGGCCGTACGCGCAGGCGTTCCAGATCTCGATGACCAACTGGCGGGGGCTGTCCGCCCCGCAGTGGGTGGGCTTCGACAACTACCGGAGGCTGCTTGACGACGGGGCCTTCTGGAAAGCGGTCCAGCACCACGGCGTACTGCTGCTTGCCCTGCCGCTGATCACCATTGCCATCGCGCTGTTCTTCGCCTTCCTGCTCAATGTGGGCGGCAAGAGCAGTGGTGGTCAACGCCAGGGGGTCTGGGGGGCGAAGTTCTACCGTGTGGTGTTCTTCTTCCCCCAGGTCCTGGCGGTGGCCATCATCGCGGTGTTGTTTCAGATGGTGTACCGGCCGAACGAGTCCGGCCTGATCAACGGCGTGCTGATGAAGTTCGGCCTGGAGCCGATCCTCTTCCTGGTCAAGCCGAACCTGGCCCTCTGGTCGATCCTCGCGGTGCTGGTCTGGCAGGCGGTCGGCTTCTACGTGGTGCTCTTCTCGGCCGGGATGGCCTCCATTCCCGGTGAGATCTACGAGGCCGCCGAGATGGACGGGGCGACGAAGGTGTCCCTGTTCTTCCGGGTCACGCTGCCGCTGCTGTGGGACACGCTCCAGGTGGCCTGGGTCTACCTGGGCATCGCGGCATTCGACTGCTTCGCCATCGTGGCGGTGCTGTCGGTGGACGGTGGCGGCCCGGACGGCGCCACCACAGTGCTGGCGATGGAGATCTATCGCAACGCGTTCGTCTACTCGAAGTACGGCTACGCCTCGGCGATGGGCGTGGCGCTGTTCTTCCTCACCCTCACATTCGCGGCGCTGACGCTGCGGCTCACCAAGCGGGAAAGCGTGGAGTACTGATGAATCCGCAGTCGACGCTGCCGCCGCCGGCGGCGCTACCGCCGAAGACCGGTGACCCGTCCGCCGCTACCGGGCGGGGCGGCAAGGGCCCTCGCTCGGAGGTACGTCTCTTCGCCAACCTGGGCCACGTCGCGCTCGCCGTGTGGGCGGTGATCGTGATCGTGCCGATCCTCTGGACCTTCCTCGCCGCGTTCAAGAACACCAGCGAGATCTTCAGCAGCCCCTGGACGCTCCCGGCGGAGCTGCGCTGGGAGAATTTCTCCCGGGCCTGGACCAAGGCGAACGTCGGCCGGTACTTCCTGAACAGCGTCATAGTGGTGTCGTGCAGCACGTTCCTCACCATGCTGTTCGGCTCGATGGCCGCGTACGTGTTGGCCCGCTACAAGTTCTGGGGCAACCGGGCGGTCTACTTCCTCTTCGTCTCGGGGTTGGCCTTCCCGGTCTTCCTGGCCCTGGTGCCGCTCTTCTTCGTGGTGAAGAACCTGGGTCTGTTGGACACCCACACCGGCGTGGTGCTGGTCTACACCGCGTACTCGTTGCCGTTCACTGTGTTCTTCCTGGCCGCTTTCTTCAAGACGCTGCCGTCGTCGGTGGCCGAGGCGGGGATGATCGACGGCTGCTCACACACCCGGCTGTTCTTCCAGGTGATGATGCCGATGGCGAAGCCGGGCCTGATCAGTGTGGCGATCTTCAACATCATCGGCCAGTGGGCGCAGTACCAGCTCCCGTTGGTGCTGCTCTCCAACGCCAAGGACAAGTGGGTGCTCACCCAGGGCATCGCCGACATCTCGGTCAACGCCGGCTATGAGGCGGACTGGTCCGGGTTGTTCGCCGCGCTGACCATCGCCATCCTCCCGATGATCATCGTGTACGCGGTCTTCCAGCGTCAGATCCAGGCCGGCCTCACCTCCGGAGCGGTGAAGTAGGACGCCTTACCGCTCGTCGACGCGGGTGTGCCAGGAGCGCCACAGGGCTGCGTACGCGCCACCGGCCGCGACCAGCTCGTCGTGGCTGCCGATCTCGGTGATCCGACCGTCGGCGAGCACGGCGACCCGGTCGGCGTCGTGGGCGGTGTTGAGCCGGTGCGCGATCGCGATGACGGTCCGCCCGACCAGCACGGCGGCCAGCGCGCGTTCGGTCCGGCGGGCGGTGGACGGATCGAGCGCGGCGGTGGCCTCGTCCAGGATCAGCGTGTGCGGGTCGGCGAGCACCAGCCGGGCCAGCGCGAGCTGTTGGGCCCCGGCCGCACCGAGTTGACGGGCCCCGTCGCCGAGCTGGGTGTCCAGGCCGTCGGGCAGCTCGGCGAACCACTCGGCGCCCACTGTGAGCAGCGCGGCGCGCATCTCGTCGTCGGAGGCGTCGGGCGCGGCGAAGGAGAGGTTGTCGCGTACCGAGCCGATGAAGACGTGGTGCTCCTGGGTGACCAGGGCGATCCGGCGGCGTCGCTCGGCCGGGTCGAGGTCGGTGACCGGGCAGCCGCCGATGCTGACGACGCCCTGCCGCGGCGCGTCGATCCCGGCCAGCAGCCGGGCCAGGGTGGACTTGCCGGCACCGGACGGGCCGACGACGGCCAGCCGCTCACCGGGCTGCACCTCCAGGTCGATGCCGTGCAGCACGTCCGGCCCGTCGGAGTAGGAGAACCGGGCGCCACTGACGACGAGCCGCTCGCCCCGTGACGAGGCGGCCGTGCCGGGTGCTTCCGGCGGGACCATGCCGACGCCGAGCAGCCGCGCGTACGACGCGAAGCCGCGTTGCGCCTGCTCGGTCCACTGCAACAGCCGGTCCAACGGGTCGATCGCCTGTTGCAGGTAGAGCGCGGCGGCGACCACCGCGCCGAGCGACACCATGTCCCGGGAGAGCAGGTAGCCCCCGACGAGCAGGACCATGGCCACCGGCAGCGGATAGCTGGCCTCGACCACCGAGAAGAACACGGTACGCAGCGCGAGGGTCGCCCGGCGGGCCCGCCACACCGACGTGACGCGGGTGGTGCCGTGCCGGATCCGGTCGTCGGCCAGCCGCAGCGCCTCCACGGTGCGCGCGCCCTCGGCGGTGGTGGTCAGCGTCTCGGTCAGCTCGGCCGCCGCCGCGCCCTCGGTGAGGTACGCGGAGCTGGCCCGGCGCAGGTACCAGCGGGTCACCGCCACGATCGACGGGAGCCCGGCCAGCGCGGCCAACCCGAGCAGCGGGTGCAACAGGAAGATGGCCCCGAACAGCAACGTCAACTGCACAGTGGCGATGACGATGGTGGGCACCACGTCGCGGACGGTGGTGCCGACCGTCGACACGTCGACCGAACTGCGGGTGGCCAGGTCCCCGGAGCCGGCGCGCTCGACGACCGAGACGGGCAGCCCGAGAGTCCGGGAGACGAACTCCTCGCGCAGCTCGGCGACGGCCCGTTCGCCGAAGCGGTGGCCGGCGTACTGGGCGTACCGGGAGAGCAGAGCGCTGACCAGGACGCAGCCGGCGATGGCCAGTGCCAGCCGGTCCACAGTGGCCGCACCCGCGCCCGCGGTGACCCGGTCGACGATGGTGCCCAGCAGCCACGGCGGGGCGAGCCCGGCGACCGCGGCCCCGCCGTGCAGCGCCAGCACGATCCCAACGGCACGCCGGTGCCGGCTGATCATGTGCCGCAGGGCCCGGCGGACGGTGCCACGGTCGGCGACCGGCAGCCGGCTCACCGGTACGCCTCCTCGCTGCCGCGGGCCACCAGGTGCCGGTAGGCCGGGTCGTCGTCGAGCAGGTCGGCGTGGCTGCCGGTGGCGGTGATCTGGCCGGCGCTCAGGAGCGCGACCAGGTCGGCCCGGCCGAGCAGCAGCGGCGACGTGGCGATCACCACTGTGGTCCGCCCGGCCCGCGCGGCCCGCAGCCGCTCGGCGACCCGCGCCTCGGTGTGCGCGTCCACTGCCGACGTCGGGTCGACGAGGATCAGCACCTCCGGTTCGCTGCTCAGCGCCCGGGCCAGACGCAGCCGTTGGCGTTGACCGCCGGAGAGCGTCCGGGCTCGGGCGTCGATCGGGGTGTCCAGCCCGGCGGGCAGGGCGTCGACGACGTCCTGCGCCGAGGCCGTCCGCAGGGCCGCGCCGATCCGTTCGTCGTCGCCGTCGGCCCCGGCACGCAGGATGTCGCGCAACGTGCCGGCGAAGAGGTAGGAGTCGTGGTCGGCGACGAGGATCCGCGCGCGGACCTCGTCCAGGGCGACCTCCCGCAGCGGCACGCCGCCCCAGGTGACGTCGCTGGCGACGTACCGGCCGAGCCGGTCGGCCAACGCCACGGCCGCCGTCGGGTCGTCTGCCGCCACAGCGGTCAGCTGGCCGGCGCGCACGGTCAGGCCGGTCGCCGGGTCGTGCAGGTCGGCCGGGCCGTCCGGCGCGGTCAGGTCGTCCGGCCGGCGTGCCTCGGGCACGGCGCCCGGCCACCGGCGACCCGGGCCACCGACGTCGTCCGGTGTCACGTTGAGCAGGTCGGTGATCCGTCGGGCGGCGACCCGACCGCGGATGAGCTGGTAACTGCCCTCCAGCAGGAACCAGACCGGCACGATCAGGGTAGCCACGTAGCCGTAGACGGCGACCAACTCGCCGATCGTGACGTCACCGGTCACCGCCATCCGGGCCGTCAGCCACACCACCGCCGCCAGGAACAACCCGGGGATGGCGACAGTCGCCGCGTCGATCCAGCTGTTGACCGCGCCGACCCGGTAGCCCTCGGCGCGTAGCTCCTGGGACCGGGCCGCGTACCGCCGGGCGAACAGGTCCCGGCCGCCCACGCCGGCGAGCACCCGCAGCCCGGCCACGATGTCACCGGATCGGGCGGTGAGCGCGCCCTGTTGCCGGCGGTAGACCGATTCGACCTGCTCCAGGCGGCGCAGCAGCGGCCCCACGATCAGACCGACGATCGGCACCCCCACCAGCACGCAGAGCGCGAGCATCGGGGAGATCGACCAGAGCACCACGGCGATCACCCCGTACGCGATGATCGCGCCCACGCCCGGCCCGGTCAGCGTCAGCACCTGCGCCGTCCAGTCGATGTCGGAGCCGCCGATGGTGGACACCTCGCCCGCCCCGACCCGGCGGGGCAGCACCGCGCCGATGCGGGACAGGTGGCGCAGCAGAACCTCCGCCGAGCGGGCCTTGGCGTCCTCCCGGAGGAAGGTCATCGTGCGGTGCCGCATGATGCCCAGGTAGGACAGGCCCACGCCCGCGACGACGATCGCCGCGACCCAGAGCGCCAGGGCCTGGGTGTCGTGTGCGCGCAGCCCGTCGTCGACGGCACGGTAGATCAGGTAGGGCCGCACCGAGAGCCCGATCATCCACGCCGTGCCGATCAGGCTGCCGCGCAGCACCCGCCAGGGTTGGCAGCGGGCCAGCCACCAGAGGTAGCGCATCGGACCGCGGGCGTCGGGGGTGCCAGGATCGGGATGCGGGATCTGCGGAGGCACCCGACAACGCTACCGACCGGCCCTGACACACCACCGCCCCGATCATGGTGAGGTGCGCCTCCGTTTCTGTCGGACGGGAGAGGCAGAATCACGTTCGTGCTGGTGGCGGTGGTGTCCGACGAGCGGGGTGGGGGAGTGCTGTGCCCGCTGGACGCCACCGGCCGGCCAACCGGTCCGCCCGAGGTCGTCACCGATCTGGTCGCCGCGGTCGCCGCCCGCGAGGCCGCCGAGCACCCACGCTGGGTCTGGTCGACAGCCACGGCGGTCTACCCGACGCTGCTGCGCGCCGGCGTCCGGGTCGACCGGTGTCACGACGTGGAGTTGACCGAGGCGTTGCTGCTCGGGCACGTGGGCCGTTGGGGCGAGCCCCGCTCGCTGGCCGCCGCCTGGGCCCGGCTGACCGGCACGGCGGTGCCGCCCGACCCGCCGCCGCGCGCCGCCGCGCCACCCGGGCACGGGCAGGGCGCGCTCTTCGACACGGTGCCCGGTCCGCCGGGCCCGGGCATCGAGGCACTGACCCAGGTGTACGCCGACCAGCTCACCCGCGTCGCGGCGACCGAGCACCCCGGCCGGTTCCGGTTGCTGGTGGCCGCGGAGTCGGCCGGCGCGCTGATCGCGGCGGAGATGGGCATTGTCGGGCTGCCCTGGCGTGCCGACGTGCACAACGAGATCCTGCACGAGCTGCTCGGCGAGGCGTCCCCGGTCGGTGGTCCGCCACGCCGACTCGCCGAGCTGGCCGCCCGGATCGCCGACGCGCTCGGCGTACGTCGCCTGCACACCGACTCCCCGGCGGAGCTGCTGAAGGCGTTCGCCCGGGTCGGGGTGGAGCTGCCCAACACCCGGGCCTGGGTGCTGCGCGGGGTGGACCATCCGGCGGTGCCGCTGGTGCTGGAATACAAGGAGCTCTACCGGATCTGGACGGCGCACGGCTGGTCCTGGCTCGATCAGTGGGCGCGGGGCGGCCGGTTCCAACCGGAGTACGTGCCGGCTGGTGTCGTCTCCGGCCGATGGGCCACCCGGGGTGGTGGCGCGTTGCAGATCCCGAAGGTGATCCGCCGGGCGGTGGTGGCCGATCCGGGCTGGCGTTTGGTGGTCGCCGACGCCGGCCAGTTGGAGCCTCGGGTGCTGGCCGCGGTGTCCGGCGACGCGCGGTTGGCGGCGGCGGGCGGTGCCGGCGACCTCTATGCGGCCCTGGCTCGGGACTCGTTCGGCGGCGACCGGGCCAAGGCCAAGGTGGCCCTGCTCGGTGCGATGTACGGGCAGACCGGCGGGGCCGCGGTGCCCGCGTTGGCGGTGCTGAAGCGCAGCTACCCGACGGCGTTCGGTTACGTCGAGGCGGCCGCGCGTACCGGCGAGACGGGTGGGTTGGTGCGGTCGTGGCTGGGGCGCACGTGCCCGCCCGGCTCGGCCGGGTTCGGTGATCTCGACGACGAGCCCTCCGACACGGAGGGGGCGGCCGATCCGCACAGTCCGCGGGCGCGTGCCGCCCGGTCCCGGGGGCGCTTCACCCGCAACTTCGTCATCCAGGCCACGGCGGCGGAGTGGGCCTCCACGTTGCTGGCCACGCTGCGGACGGAGCTGTCCGGCACCGACGCCGAGCTGGTCTTCTTCCAGCACGACGAGGTGGTCGTGCACGCTCCCGCCGATCAGGCGGACGCGGTCGCCGAGGCTGTCCACCGGTGCGGCGAGCGGGCCTCGGCGCTGCTCTTCGGTGCGACGCCGGTCCGGTTCCCACTGGACCTGTCCATCGTCGACTGCTACGCCGACGCCGCCTGACCGTCAGAGTGTCAGTGTCGGCGGGTGCCGGTCGTGTAACGGTTGTGCTATTTCTCCTTTTCGCCCCGCCACCCCCGGCTGGCCGTCCTCGTTGCAGTGTCCGTAGGAGGGGACGGATCGGTCACGGTCCGTCCCGTGCTGGAGGGGGCGCAGCTGAACCGGATCGCAGGAATGATCATCGCCGCAGGCGGGGGACGACGGATCGGTGGTCCCGAGGCGCTGCTGCACCAGGGTGACAAGCCCCTGGTGAACCAGATGATCGACACGATGACCGAGGCGGGCTGCGAGCAGATCGTGGTCGTCCTGGGTGCTGCCGCCGAGCAGGTCCAGGAGACCGCTGACCTGGGCAAGGCCACCGTTGTGATCAACAAGGCGTGGGGCACCGGAGTCGGCTCGTCGATCCGGGCCGGCCTGGCCGCGATGGACGACGAGGGGATCGAGGCGGTGGTGGTGGTGCCGGTCGACATGCCGGGCCTGACCGCCGAGGCGGTCGGCCGGGTGGCCGCGCTGCCGTACCCGGACGTGCTGGTCTGCGCCACCTACGACGGGTTGCGCGGCTACCCGATGCTGTTCGGCCGCCGGCACTGGCCCGGCATCGCCACCCTGGCCAGCGCCGACGTGGGCGCCCGGCCGTACCTGTTGGCGCACAAGGACCAGATCGTCGACATCGCCTGCGACTCGGTGGCCGACGGCAGCCGGGTCGACACTCCGGAGCTGATGGAGATGTACGGGCTCACCGTCCCGCCGCAGCGCGTCGGGGTCTAGGCGGTCGAGGGGGCGGGCCATGCCACGTGGTCGATCGCAAGCCACGGCGCGGCGGCCACCGCCGTGGGCGTCTGCCCGGCGAACTCCCACACGTCACGGTGCAGGTGTGACTGGTCGACGTAGCCGCTCTCGGTGGCAGCAGTGGCGGCGGGGTGACCTGCGGCGAGCAGGTGCGCGGCGTGGTCGAACCGCACCAGGCGGGCTGCGCGTTTGGGTGTGATGCCCAGCTGGGACCGAAAGCGGGACAGCAGGCGCTTGCGGCTCCAGCCGACCTCGTCGGCCAGGCTGTCGACCCGTATCCGGCCTCGGCTGCTGCGGGTCCGTCGCCAGGCGTGGGCGACCTCCGGATCGGGCGGTCGACGGGCGTCCAGCCGCCGGCCGAGCATTCCCGCGGCGATGGCGAACCGTTCGTCCCAGGACTCGGTGGCGCGCAGCCTGGCTTCGGCGCGTTCGGCGGCGCGGCCCCAGACGTCGTCGAGGGAAACCACAGCCCCGCAGATCTCCGTCGACGTGCCGAGCACGGCGGCCGCGGCGACCGGCTCCAGCCGGATCTGAAGGCATTCGCCGAACCCTCGGCCGGTCGCCCGGAGGTCACCGGGAAGCAGGCCTACGACGGCGCTGCCACTTCTGTGCTGGCCGTCCACGGCGTAGGTGAGGCCCGCTTCCTCGCTGAGGTCGACGATCACTGTGATCGACGGGTGCGCGACCATGGCGATGTCCACCGGCGCGCAGGCGCGATGTCGGAACCCGGCCATGCGGACCCCCGGCAACCGGGCCGACGGGCGCGGGACCACCACGTCCACCAACGACCAGTCGAGCGGGGTCGTCCCCATCGGCCGCATCTGCCGAGTCTAGGCAGTCGGGGTCGCCGGTGGGGTGCCCGCGGCCGTTGCGGTGAAGCCCAGCAGCAGCCTGCTGGTCGCCTCGGGCGCTTCCAGCAGGGGTACGTGTCCGACGCCGGGCAGCAGCTCGACCCGTGCCTTCGGGACCGCGTCGTACCGGTGCGCCGACTTCGGGTTCCAGCGGGGGTCGCCGCCGCCGAAGACCACCAGCACCGGGACGTCGAGGGCGGCAAGGCGCTCGGGCACGCTCCGCTCCTCGATGTACGCGGTGTAGGCGCGCAGCACCGACCTCAGCGTGCGGTACGTGAGGTGTCGGACGTCGCTGACCAGCTCGTCCGGAACGTCGACCGGACGGGCGCAGGTGACGTTGATTCCCCTGCGGATCATGGCGTCCGACCGCCGCGCCCAGAGAAGCGGGCCGAGCGGCGGAGCCAGCAGGGCCCGGAGCAGGGCCGGCTGTGGGAGCAGAGCGTCGGGACTCGGGCCGGTGCTGACCAGTGCGAGCGAGCGCACCAGGTCCGGGCGTCGTTCGGCGAGCGCGGTGGCGACGTAGCCGCCGCTGGAGTGCCCGAGCGCGACGACGGACCGGACGCCGAGGTCGTCGAGCACCGCCGCCACCCGGTCCGCCTGGTCGGGCACCGCGTACGACGACGAGGCCGGCGACCGGCCGCAGCCCGGGAGGTCCACCCGGATGACGTGGTGGTGGCCGGCGAGGGCCGGCACCACCAGATTCCAGGATGCGCCCGACATCCCCGATCCGTGGATCAGCACCAGCGGCGGCGCCTCCGGTGGACCGTCGTGCACCACGTGCATTCCCTGCGACCGCGCACCGTCGTACTCGCTCATGGGAACGACCATGCACGGGCCGCCGGTCGACTGTCTTGGACAAATGTCGTCGCTGAATTCCGCCGCAGCGGGTGGGCGTCTGGCCGCACGCCTGACGTCGGCGGGGGCAGCACCCACCCATCGCCCCCTTTGCTCTGCTTCAACCCGCGCAACAGCGCGCGTCCGTTATCCGGACACCAGCTGTTGCGTCCGTTGAAGCAGAGCAAAGGGGGCCGAACACACCCTCGCCATCGGCCGGGAGAACCGGTCCGATCTACTCCGAGATCCGGTCCAACTCACCTGTGGCGGCGAGCCGCTGGTACCAGTGGGCGCTGTCTTTCCAGGTGCGTACCTGGGTGTCGTAGTCGACCCGGATGATGCCAAAGCGACGGTCGTAGCCGTAGCCCCACTCGAAGTTGTCCAGCAACGACCAGACAAAGTAGCCGCGCACATCCGCGCCCTGCGCGCGGGCGTCGGCCATCGCGCCGATGTGCCGACGCAGGTAGTCGATCCGCCGCTCGTCGTGGATCCGACCGTCGGCCGACACCACATCGTCGAACGCCGCGCCGTTCTCGGTGATCATCATGGGCTGGCTGGGGTATTCGCGCTGGAGGCGCAGCAGCAGCTCGGTCAGCGCCGGCGGGTCGATGTTCCAACCCATCGCCGTGTACGGGCCGGGCTGCGGCAGGAAGTCGACGTTCCCGGCGGCGACCCACGGCGTCGACGTCGACGCGCCGTGCCCGTCGGCGTCGGAGCGGGCCGACACCCCGTCCCAGGCCCGGACCAGGGTGCTGGAGTAGTAGTTGACCCCGAGCACGTCCAGCGGCACCGCGATCAGCTTCTCGTCGCCCTCGCGGACGAACGACCAGTCGGTGACGGAGGCGGTGTCGGCCAGCAGGTCGGCCGGGTACTCCCCGTCCAGCATCGGGCCGAGGAACGCCCGGTTCGCCAACGCGTCGATCCGCCGGACCGCGTCCTGGTCGGCGGCCGAGTCGGACGCGCCCCGGATGACGTGCAGGTTCAGCGTCACCGACAGCTCGGCGGACGGAGCCAGCTCCCGGACCACCCGGCCGGCCAGGCCGTGCGCGAGGTTGAGGTGGTGCACCGCGGCCAGCGCCGCCGCCGGCTCGGTCCGACCCGGCGCGTGCACGCCGGAGGCGTAGCCCAGGTACGCGGAGCACCACGGCTCGTTGAGCGTCGTCCAGGTGTGCACCCGGTCGCCCAGCGCGCCGACGATGCCCGCCGCGTACTCCTGGAAGCGCAACGCGGTCTCCCGCGCCGCCCACCCGCCGGCGTCCTCCAACTCCTGCGGCAGGTCCCAGTGGTACATGGTGGCCACCGGGCGGACGCCCCGCTCCAGCAGCCCGTCCACCAGCCGCGAGTAGAAGTCGATGCCGGCCTGGTTGAACCGGCCCGAGCCGCCCGGCTGCACCCGGGGCCAGGAGATGGAGAACCGGTACGCGCCGAGCCCGAGGTCGGCGATGTGCCCGAGGTCGTCGGCCCACCGGTGGTAGTGGTCGGCGGCCACGTCACCGGTGTCGCCGTTGAGGGTGCGACCGGGTGTGCGGCTGTAGGTGTCCCAGATGGACGGTCCGCGCCCGTCCTCGGTCGCCGCGCCCTCGATCTGGTACGCGGCCGTCGCCGAGCCCCAGACGAAGCTCTCCGGGAAGTGGTGTTGCGTCATCGTTCCGTCCCCTGGATCTCGCAGATGTAGCCCGTCGAGGTGCCGGCGACCAGTTCGGCGCTGGCCGTCCCACCCTCGTAGCGCACGTCGAACTCGGCGCCCGGCCCGTTGCCGGGTGACGGTACCCGTACCCGGGTCCGCTGCCCCTCGGTCGGTGCGTACATCCGTAGCCGCACATCGTCGGCCCACTCGTAGTCCGGTCGGTCGGTGCGCGAGCCGAAGGGTATGACCGCGCCCGGTCGGGCCAGCACCGGCAGGCTGTCGAAACCGTGCTTCTCGGTCAACCAGGCCGGGCCGGTGACCTGCGTGCCGGTGACCAGGTGCGTCCAGGTGCCGGCGGGTACGTAGTACGTGACGTCGCCGTCGGCGCTGAGCACCGGGGCGACCAGCACGTCCGGGCCGAGCATGCACTGCCGGTCCAGGTGCGCCGTCGCCGGGTCGTCCGGGAACTCCAGGAACATCGGCCGCATCACCGGCGTCCCGTCGTACGCCCGCGGAGTTCAGCACAGTGCGAGCCGGACCTGCGTAACGAGCGGACCGCGCTGATCTTGCACTTCCTGTTGCCGACACGGATGGATATGCGCCTTGTGTCGGGACAGAAAGTGCAAGATCGCGGAGCCGAGCGGCGGGGCGGGGCGCGGCGCGGGGGTCAGGGCAGGTTGAGGAGGGTGGCGGCGCTGTTCCAGCAGACCGCGCGTAGCCAGTCGTCGCCCAGGTCCAGTCGGGCCAGCCCGGTCACCTGGTCGGCGTACGGGTACGGGATGTTCGGGAAGTCGCTGCCCAGCAGGACCTTGCCGGCCAGCCCCAACTCGCGCAACCGGGGCAACTCCTCGGCGGGGAAGGGGACGAACTGGTCGAAGAAGGGCGTGAAGGCCATCGTGGTGTCCAGCCGGACCTGCTCGTACGTCTCGGCGAGGTCCAGGAAGGCCCGGTAGTCCGGGGCGCCCATGTGCGCCACCACGGCGGTCAGCCGCGGGTGGCGGGCGAGCAGGGCGGCGAAAGGGTCGGGGCCGGTGTGCGCGGTTCCCACCGGGGCGTGCCCGGCGTGCACCACCACCGGCACACCCGCGTCGGACAGCATCCCCCACACCGGGTCCAGCGCCGGATCGGTGGGCGCGAAGCCGCCGACCTGTAGGTGCAGCTTGAACAGTCGGGCGCCTTCGGCGAGGGCCGCCTCGACGTACCCGGGGGCCTCCGGCTCGGGATAGAACGTGGCCGAGGCCAGGCACCCGGGGGTGTCACGGGCGAAATCCAGCGTCCAGCGGTTGAGTTCCGCCGCCATGCCCGGTCGGTGCGCGTACGCCAGGGCGCTGAACGCCAGCACCCCGAGCCGGCGCAGGTGCGCGACCCGGTCGGCGTCGCTCCACCGGTAGAGGATCGGCCACTCGGTGCCGACCAGCGGCCCGGCGGCGTCGAAGTAGGCCCACACCCGACGCAGCAGGCGTGGCGGCAGGAAGTGCACGTGCACGTCGGCGAGGCCGGGCAGCCCCAGGGCGCGGCAGAACTCCGGTACGCGTTCGTCCTCGGCCGGCGGGATCGCCGGCGCCTCATCGGTCATATCTCGATGTCGAAGCGGCTCAGCACCGAGGGCGCGATCAGGCCGACGGTGGCGAGCGCCGAGACGACTGTCAGTGCGACGCGCATCCCGACCACCTCGGCCTTGCTGCCGACGCGCAGGGCGATGCTGCTCGGCAGGCCGATCATCATCCACATGCGCCGCTTGATCGGGATCGGCCAGAGGATCGGTACGCCCGCTCTGGTGATCATGTCGCCGAGGATGTGCACGAAGCAGCCCACGCCCAGCGCGGTGCCGATCAGCGGATAGCCGCGTCCGCCCGGCAGGTTGGCGAAGGTGAACCAGGCTGCCCCGGCCGACGCGAGAGTGATGATCACCCACCCGGCCCGCTCGGCCCACTCGTCGAACAGCCCGCGCAGCGCGAGGCCGAACATGAAGAACAGGATGGTGATGACCGCCCACTTGCCGTACGCGGCGCAGAGCGCTGTGGTGCCCCAGCCGACCAGCAGTGTGAACGGCAGCGTGTGGGTCAGCGTCCGGTGCCCGTTGTTGCGGCGGGGGTCCCTGCTGAGCTTGGTGGCGTAGTAGACCCCGAGGGAGACTTTCTCCATCACCTCGGCGGCGAAGAGCGAGAAGACCCCGAAGGTACGGGCCACGGTGGCCCCACCCTGGTTCTTGGTCACCTTGCCCGACATGTCGAGGTCGGGAAAGAGCGCGCCACCGGCGCACACCGCGGTGCCCACCGCCAACGCGAGCGGCGACTGGTGGTAGTCGGCGAACTGCTCCAGTGCCCAGGAGCCAGCCAGCCACACCGCCGCGCCGGACAGCGCGTGTTGCGGTCCCATCATCTCGGCTCACCCTCCCCAGGGATCTTGAGCGCCCAAAACTACGCCACTGTAGTCAGCGTCGGCGCCGCAGGGGCATCACCCGCAACGTCCACATCGGACCTTGTTACAGGGTGGGGGTGAAGCTCTGCCGGATCATCGGCAAGTATGCCGCGTTGACCTGCCAGTCGAACTCTTCTGTCAACCACGAGACGGTGTACGAGCGGTCGGCCGAGGTGTTGGCCAACAGCCGGAAGCTGTGCACCGGAACGCCGACGGCGTTCTGCCAGCCGCACTCCCACACCGCGCCACCCTCGAAGATGTCCATCGCGGAGATGTCCACCTGGCGATAGTCCGGCAGCGCGGCACTCGCGGTCAGCCGAGCCTCCTCGGCCTTCCAGTGCGCCACCGGATCCGGACGGGCCGGCCCCACCTCGACGCTGAGCACCCGGGTCCCGCCGGATCTCCGGAAGCAGGTCACCGAGCCCTCGGTCCAGCGCGCCCAACCGACCGGCGCGGCGATCCGGAACCCGGTCGGGTCGTCGTACCAGGTCCAGCCCTCGCGCAGCCCGTACTTCACGTCGGGTGGCGGTGACACCGCCACCACCGGGGTCGCCGCTGGTGGCGGGGACGACGCGCAGGCGAACGCCGCCGGCCGGGAGGTCGGCGCGCCACCGCCCGAGCCGGACGGTGGGGTCCGATCGGCGTGCCGGTTGACCAGCGCCAGCGTGACGCCACCCGCGACGAGCACAGCGGTGGCCACACAGGCCAGGGCGATCAGGCGCCCTCGCCGGCCAGATGGGCGCCGCGGGCGCGGGCTCGGGGCTGGCGTGGCCGGCTCACCCGGCGGGGCCACCGGTTCGACCGGGTGCGGTGCGATGGCCCGTCCGGTGCTGCGGATCGCCGTGACCGCCGAGGAGCGGACCGACCCGGCGGGCTCGTCGTCGCTCGCCGCGGCGCTGCGCAACAGCGGCTCTGCCTCGGCGGCGGTCAACCGCCGCCAGGGGTCGCGCTGCAACAGGCCGATGAGGGCGGGACGCAACGGGCCGGCCCGACGCATCGGATCCGGTGGTTCGGTGGCCAGCGCGCTGAGCGTCGCCATCGCGCTCGACCGTGCGTACGGTGACTGCCCCTCGACCGTCGCGTAGAGCGTGGCGCCCAGCGACCACATGTCGGTGCGGGCGTCGGACACCCCTTCGCGAGCTCGCTCGGGGGCGACGAACTGCGGCGAGCCGAGCACAGTGCCGGGCCCGGTCATCACACCCTCGCCGCCGTCGAAGGTGGCCAGCCCGAAGTCGGTGAGCACCACCCGACCGTCGTCGGCCACCAGCACGTTGTGCGGCTTCACGTCGCGGTGCAGCACCCCCGCGGTGTGCGCGGCCCGCAACGCGGCGAGCACCGCCAGCCCGATCCGGGCGGTGCGCTGCGGGCTCAGCGGCCCCTCGGCGCTGATGATCTGCTGCACCGACCGCGACGGCACGTACTCCATCACGATCCAGGGGCTCTCCCGGTCGTGGACCACGTCGTAGAGGCGGACCACGTTGGGATGGTTGAGCCGGGCGGCGGTGCGTGCCTCACGCAGGGTTCGTAGCCGCAACTCCTCGCGCTCGGTCTCGGCCAGCCAGGACGGCGGCACGACCTCCTTCACCGCCACGTCGCGATGCAACATCTCGTCGCGAGCAAGCCACACGCGGCCCATTCCGCCGGTGCCGACCAGGTCGAGCAGCCGGTACCGACCCGCGATCAGCAACTGATGCACGGTCGCTCCCCCTCGGTCACCCCGGGATCCACGATAGCCACCAATGCCGGCTTTCTCATCCACTGAGCGGCCTCGATCCACGACGGACGGTGGTCCGGATCATGGCCATACGGTGCAGGTCAGCGGGGTGGTCGGAAACTCTCTCGCACCAGTTCCCAGTCGGCTGCGGCCCCGGCCCAGTCCTCATCCCGGGTGATCCAACCCAGCGTCCAGCGGTCGGCGCCGAGGACCTGCTGTCGGGCGTGCAGCCACGGGCCGTGCGGCGTCTGCCAGCGGAGCTCCCACTCGGCTCCGCCGTCGCCCGCGGCGAGCCGGATCTCGTCGTACCCCGGCAGGGAGCCCTCCCCGGCCGCCGCGTCGCGGGCGGTCCGCAGGAGTTGCAGGGGATCGACGGCGCCGCCTTCGGCGACGCTGAAGGCCCGCCCGGTCGCCGGGTCCTGGAAGCACGCCACAGTGCCGTCGCGGGAGGTCAGCCACGTCGCCGGTACGGAGACCCGGAAGCCTGCGGTGTCGGCGTGCCAGACCCAGCCGGGCGGCGGCCGGAGTTCTTCGCCCGCGGTCTGCGCGCCGGCCCGCACTGGTGTACCGGTGACGTCCGGGCGGACACAGGCGAACGGGGGCGGGGGGACGTTCCGCCCATTCGGCGGCGGGCCGGGCGGCGGCCCGGGACCGAACGGCCCGCCGTTGGGCGGACGGTTCGGCGGCGGGGAGGACCAGCCGGTGGGGTCGCTGGGCTTGTCGCCGACGACTGTCAGCGCGGTGCCGACGCCGGCCACGACGGCCACCAGCAGCGCCACGGCGACCACCGCCACCCGGCGCGCAGTGCGCCCGGCGGCCGCCGGATCCGGTGCCGGCGTGGGGGAGGCGCCACCGGCTGCGGCCGGGGTGGCCGGGTCGGGCAGCGGAACCCTGGGGTCCTGATCGTCGAAGCCGGTCGCGGCCGTGCTGAGCAACCGACGGGCCGTCTCGTGGTCGAGGCGCTCACGCGGCTCGCGGCGCAGCAACCCGTCCAGCACCGGCGCGAGCGCCCCGGCGTGTGGGGCAGGGTCCGGCGGGCCGGCGGCCAGCGCGCTCAGGGTGGCCATCGCGGTGCTGCGGGCGTACGGGGACTGCCCCTCCACGGCGGCGTGCAGGGTCGCCCCGAGCGACCACAGATCCGCGGCCACCGTTGACACCCCCTCGGCGGCCCGCTCGGGGGCCACGTACTGCGGGGAGCCGAAGACCATGCCGGGGCGGGTCATCGCGCCGTCGCCACCGTCGAAGGTGGCCAGCCCGAAGTCGGTGAGCATCACCCGCCCGTCGTGCGCCACGAGCACGTTCTGCGGTTTGATGTCGCGGTGCAGCACCCCGGCGGTGTGCGCGGCCTGGAGCGCGTCGAGCACGGCCAGCCCGATCCGGGCCGCGCGGGTCGGCTCCAGCGGCCCCTCGGCGTCCACCACGTCCTGGAGGGTGCGGGACGGGACGTACTCCATGACGATCCATGGGCTGCCGTCGACCGCGACGACGTCGTAGAGCCGGACCACGGCGGTGTGGTTGAGCCGGGCCGCGGCGCGCGCCTCCCGCATGGTGCGTGAGCGCACCTCGGCCCGTTCACCTTCGGCCAACCAACTCGGAGGAACGATCTCCTTGACCGCTACCTCGCGGTGCAGCATCTCGTCGCGGGCGCGCCACACCCGACCCATGCCCCCGCGACCCACCAGGTCGAGCAGCCGGTACCGACCGGCGATCAGCACCTGTGCACGCTCCTCCTCAGCCGCTGTCCGGGCTACACCCTAACCAGCGGATCGGAAGTCACCTATCGGTCGTCCGACTCGGCTCAGCAGGCGGCGTTCTCGGCAGCGGTGGCGAGCAGGTTCCCCTCCGGGATGGCGATGCGGGTCCGCCCGCCGCTCAGCCGGGCGGCGGCGCGTCGGGCCTGCACCGGGCCGTGTTCGCGACGGGCGGTGGCGTAGCTGGCGGCGGTGCGGGCCGCGATGGTGGCCCAGCCGTACCGCTCGCCGACCATCGTGCGGGCCCGGCGGGCCAGCCGCCGGGCGAAGACCTCGTCGCCGAGCAGTTGGCCGACCGCGCCGGCGAGCGCGTCCGGGTCGCTGTGCGGGAACGTCACCCCGGTCACGCCGGGTTCGACGATCTCGGCGAGGCCGCCGGTACGGGCCACGGCGAGAGGCGCTCCGGCGGCCGCCGCCTCCAGCGCCACCATGCCGAACGGCTCGTAGAGGCTGGGGACCACTGTCGCGTCGGTGGCGCCGAGCATCGCCGGTAGTTGGGTAGTGTCGAGGAACCCGGTGAACCGGACGGTCGAGCCGAGCGCCAGTCGCCGGGCCTCCGCCTCCAACTCGGTGCGGTACGGGCCGTCGCCGGCGATCACCACGCGCAGTCCTGGGTGTCGTTCGCGTAGCCGGGGTACTGCGTGCACCAGGTGCTGGACGCCCTTCTCGTAGACCAGCCGCCCGGCGTACCCGACCAACGGCCCGTCCCCGGCGAACCGTGCCCGGGCCGACGCGACCGCTCGGGGGCGGGCCCGCCAGGCTCGGTCGTCGACCCCGTTGGGCACCACGTCGACCTGGGCGGCCGGTACGTCGAACAGCGCGGTCACCTGGTCGCGCATGTACCCGGAGCAGACGATCACCCGGATGGATGAGTTGCTGAGCCACTGCTCGACGCCGTGGATGGTGCGGTTCATCTCCTCCGGCAGCCAGCCCTGGTGCCGGCCGGCCTCGGTGGCGTGCATGGTGGTGACCAGGGGCAGGTCCAGGTGCTCGGCGAGGGTGACGGCCGTGTGGGCGACGAGCCAGTCGTGGGCGTGGATGACGTCGTAGGAGCCGGCCTCGGTGGCGCGCAGGGCGGTGCGGGTGAGGGTGTGGTTGAAGGCCATCGTCCAGGCCAGCAGCGAGCCGGTGGCGAGGGGGAAGGTGACCGGGTCCTCGGGGGCGCGCAGGATGCGGACGCCGTCGGCGTACTCCTCCAGGGGCGCGCCGTCGCTGTGGCGGGTGACGACGGTGACCTCGTGGCCGGCGGCGGCGAGGGCGACGGAGAGGGCGTGCACGTGTCGACCGAGACCGCCGACGAGCACCGGCGGGTACTCCCAGGAGAGCATCAGCACCCGCAGTTGTCGGGCGGGGTTGATGTCGATCACGTGGGCATCGAGTGACATGCGGCCCCCTTTGAGTTGTCCCCGGGCGCGCGCCGACCGACACCGAATCGATGTCGCCGTCGCGTCTGGATCGAGGCCAATACTGCCGGGATCGCGATAACCAGCGGCGACACCACCGTTGCGGTCGTGTAAAGCGCTACTGGCTCTTTCGCCGCACCCGCAGCAGCTCGGCCACCGACCATGCCTGGAACGGGCACCCGGTAGCGGTGTGCGGCGCGAGGCCATCGGCCGTCTCGCTCACCGAGCCTATCCCATATTCCATCAAATGGGCCTCAATGCCAACGAACACGTCATCGACGGACATCTTTCCCCGACGCGCGGCGTCCACGTACGGGCCGAGCAACCACGGCCAGACCGTGCCCTGGTGGTAGCCCCCGTCCCGGTCGGCCGGGCCGCCCCGGTGCCGGCTGACGAACTCCGTGGAGTCCGGGGCCAGACTGCGCGGGCCGAGCGGGGTGAGCAGCCCGCCCGCGACCCGCCGCAGCGTGGCCTCGTCCGGCTCCATCGGCGCGTTCGGCAGCGACCAGGCCAGCAGCTGGTTGGGGCGCAACGCGTCGTCGTCGTGCAGGGCGGCGCCGCCCAACGGGTACGCCGGCGCCGGCGCGTCCAGCACGTCGTGCAGCCAGCCGGTCGGGGCCGGAAACCGCTCCCGGAACGAGGCGGTGGCCTGCCGGTGGCGTCGCCACAGCTCGTCGGCGTCCCGCCCGGCCAGCTCGGTCAGCTCCGCGATCCCGGCCAGCCCATTGATCCACAACGCGTTGACCTCGACCGGCTTGCCGGTGCGCGGGGTGACCGGCACCCCGTACACCCGGGCGTCCATCCAGGTCAGCGCGGTGCCGGCGGCGCCCTGGGTGAGCAGCCCGTCGGCCGGGTCGACCCGGATCCCATACCGGGTGCCGGCCGCGTGGGCGTCGATCACGGCGCGCAACGCGGGCAGCAGTTCGTCGCCGAGGTCGGTGTCGCCGGTGACTGTGACGTGCCGGCTCACCGCGTGCAGGAACCAGAGCGTGCCGTCGACGGTGTTGTACTCCACGCGACCGGTGTCGGCCGTGTTGGCGAGCATCCCCTCCGACAGTGTCGCCGCGTACGCCCGCAGCAGCTCCCGACCCTCATCGGCGCGACCCGTGCAGAGGAACAACCCCTCGTACGAGATCATCGTGTCCCGCGACCACGCCCCGAACCACGGGTAGCCGGCCACCACGTCCACGGCCGCCTGGTCGGTGCGCACCACGAACGCGTCGGCGGCCAGCGCCAGTGTGGCGTCCACGTCGTCGGCCGGCTTCGCCGTCGCCACCACCCGCCGGTTGCGCCGCCTCGCGGTCGCCACGATCTCCTCCTCCGGCGGCGGCTCCTCGTCGAGTCGACCGGCCCAGGCCCGCACCGACACCGTGTCGCCGGGGCGTTCCAGCTCACCGGAGAAGCGGCCCGCGTACCAGAGGTCCTCGTCGGCGTTGAGACCACGGTTGGCCTCCTCGCGGTGGTGCACGCCCAGCCACCACTGCCCCTCGGGCGACCAACCCGGGCCGGCGAGCCGGTACGCGCCCTCGACCACCGCGCCGTCGGCGACCGCCTCGACCTGCGGGACCGGGCCGTCGGCCCGCCGTTCGCCGTGCGCGTCCCGCCAGGTGCAGGCGGCCGACAGCTCCAGCCGGACCGGACCACCGGCGACCAGCCGGTGCACCACGGCGACGCAGGAGCGGCCGGGCAGCATGGCCAGCTCCCGTTCGATCACCACCGCGCCGATCCGCCACCGCCACCGGGGTAGCCCGTCGACCAGGTCGAAGCGTTCCAACAGCTCGAAGCCGCGCGGGTCCACGTCGCCGGAGGCCCACTCGTGCGCGCCGAGGCGTACCCGCGCCCCGGACGGCAGCGTGACCGCCGGATCGAGGCTGACCAGTCCCACTTGGCGGGACGCCGGCGTTTCGCCGGGAACCACCAACAGACCGTGGTAGCGACGTGTCCGCAGCCCGCCGACAGTGCCCATCGCGTAGCCGCCGAGGCCGTCGGGGACCAGCCACTCCCGGCTGGCCGCGCTGGTCAGATCGCCGCAGATCTGCGGGCCGAAGTGAATGTCGATCAACTTTCCTCCACCGGCGGCGGGGTGTAACACGCCACGACGAGAATGGCCGCTGTGGTCAAGTACCGCGGCGACGTCAAAGATGTGCACGTGATCACTGACCGATCGTCCTCCGACGCCTCGCCACCCGACGCTGAGCGGCTCCGGCTCGCCCAGGCCGACTCGGGGGAGCAGGACTGGCGTGCATGGGGTCCCTATCTGTCCGAACGGGCGTGGGGGACGGTACGGGAGGACTACAGCGAGCACGGTACGGCCTGGGACTACTTCCCGCATGACCACGCGCGGTCCAGAGCCTACCGGTGGAATGAAGACGGGATGGCCGGCGTCTGCGACGAACGACAGACCTTCGCGTTCGCCCTGGCCCTCTGGAACGGTAAGGATCCGATCCTCAAGGAGCGGATGTTCGGCCTCGGCGGTGACAGCGGCAACCACGGCGAGGACGTCAAGGAGTACTGGTGGTACGAGGACTCCACGCCCACCCACTCCTGGATGCGCTGGCGCTACCACTACCCGCAGGCCGCCTTCCCGTACGACGAACTCGTCGCGGTGAACGCGTTGCGCGGCCGCGACGACACCGAGTACGAGCTGGTGGACACCGGGATCTTCGACGACGACAGGTACTGGGCGGTGACCGTCGACTACGCCAAGGCGTCCCCGACCGACCTCTGCATGGTGGTGACCGTCGCCAACCGCGGCGACCAGGCGGCGACGCTGCACGTCCTGCCCACCCTGTGGTTCCGTAACACCTGGTCCTGGGGCCTGCCCGGCGGTGACCGGATCCCCCGGCTGACCGGCCAGGGCACCCGCCTCGTCGGCGAGCACCGGGTGCTCGGCCAACTGCTGCTGGAGGGCGACGGCGGCCCGTTGCCGCTGCTCTGCGACAACGACACCAACGCCGAACGGCTCTGGGGCCTGCCCGGCCGCTCCCCGTACCCGAAGGACGGCATCAACGACCACGTCGTCAACGGCGCCGGCACTGTCAACCCGGCGCGGGAGGGCACCAAGGGCGCGCTGCACTACGTGCTCGACGTGCCGGCCGGCGGGCAGCGCCAGATCCGACTGCGGCTGACCCGCACCGCGTCGCCGCCGGCCGCCGCTCCGCCGCCCCCGGCCGACCTCAGCGACGGCTTCGAGGCCGTGGTGTGGGCGCGGCGGGCCGAGGCGAACCGGTTCTTCGCCGGAGTGATCCCGCCGGCCGCCACACCCGACGAGGCGCTGGTCGCCCGGCAGGCCATCGCCGGGCTCATGTGGGGCAAGCAGTTCTACCACTTCGACGTCAAACGCTGGCTCGAAGGCGACCCGGGCTCGACACCGCCACCGGCCGGGCGTCGGCACGGGCGCAACAGCGCCTGGTGGCACATGACCAGCTTCGACGTCATCTCCATGCCCGACCCGTGGGAATACCCCTGGTACGCGGCCTGGGACCTGGCCTTCCACTGCGTGAGCATCGCCCGGGTCGACCCGGGCTTCGCCAAGGAGCAGATCCTGCTCCTGCTCCGCGAGTGGTACCTGCACCCCAACGGGCAGATCCCGGCGTACGAGTGGGCGTTCGGTGATGTGAACCCGCCGGTGCACGCCTGGGCGGCGCTGAAGGTGTTCGAGATCGACGGCGGCCGGGACTACGAGTTCCTGGCCCGGGTGATGCACAAGCTGCTGCTCAACTTCACCTGGTGGGTCAACCGCAAGGACACCGGCGGCAACAACGTCTTCGAGGGCGGCTTCCTCGGGCTCGACAACGTCGGGCCGTTCGACCGCTCGGCGGCACTGCCGGTCGCCGGAGTGCTGGAGCAGTCCGACGGCACCGGCTGGATGGGCATGTACGCGCTCAACCTGCTGGACATGGCAATCGTTCTCGCCGAACACGACCGGACCTGGGTGGACACCGCCACCAAGTTCTTCGAGCACTTCGCCTACATCGCCGCCGCCGCGTACGAGCAGGGGTTGTGGGACGACGAGGACGCCTTCTTCTACGACGTGCTGCGCCTCGCCGACGGCACGAAGGTGCCGCTGAAGGTCCGCTCCGTCGTCGGGCTGCTGCCGTTGGCCGCCACCACCCGCCTCACCGCCCGGACCCTGCACCACCTACCGGAGCTGGGCGCCCGGCTGCGCTGGTTCCTCACCAACCGCCCGGAGTACGCCCAGGTGATCGGCACCCGCCGACTGGGCCCCGACGGTCGGCAGCAGCGGCTGCTGTCCATGGTCGGCCCGGAGCAGGTGGTCCGCCTGCTCGCCCGGATGCTCGACCCCGACGAGTTCCTCTCCGACTTCGGCCTCCGTACGCTGTCCCGCGCGCACCTGGACAAGCCGTTCTCGGTCACCCTCGGCGGGCAGGAGTTCTCCGTCGGCTACGAGCCGGCCGAATCGACGAGCGGACTGTTCGGGGGCAACTCGAACTGGCGCGGCCCGATCTGGATGCCGACGAACTTCCTGCTGATCAGCGCGCTGCGCGACTACGCGGCGTTCTTCGGCGACGACCTCCAGGTGGAGTACCCGACCCGCTCCGGGGTGAAGCGCACCCTGGACGAGATCGCCGACGACCTCTCCGCCCGGCTGATCGCGCTCTTCACCCAGGACGACTGGGGTCGACGGCCGATCTACGGCGCCTGCCAGCTCTTCCAGACCCACCCGGACTGGCGGGACCTGATCGCCTTCCCCGAGTACTTCCACGGCGACAACGGGGCCGGCCTCGGCGCCTGGCACCAGACCGGCTGGACGGCCCTGGTAGCCGACCTGATCCTCACCCTGCGCCGCTGACCCCGTGTGGGCAACGACGTCCCGGGGCCCAACGTGTCCACCAATGTGGGGCGCATCTGGCGTCTGGGCCGTCGACGCTCCGCGGACCCCATGCCCGAGCTGCTCAAGGCCCATGGCATCAAGGGGCTGTTCGATCAGTGAGCCGCTGGCGAGGCTCACTGATAACCGACGTGGACGATCAACTCGCCGTCCTTGGGGCGGGCCCCCACGTAGACGGTCGCAGGGTCGAACACTGTCGGGGGCAGGCGCAGCTCCTCGGAGAGACCCATCTCGCGTGCCAGGTCCTCCGGAGACTGCCCTGCCGCCGGCACCAGTGTGATCGTTCGCCAGCATCCACCGGAGGCGCACTCCATGCTCTTGTCGGCGACAGTCGCTCCGGGCGGCACCCGCGGCATCCGTGACTCCGGTGGCAACGCGCCCTCGGTCTTGGACATCTGCAACCACAGGAACGACAGGCACCACAGGCACGACAGCAGGCCCAGCATGACGGACACGGCCACGAGGGTGCGCTTGGTGCGTCTGCGCAGCGCGGTCCGCGACGTCATCGCGCGAGGATAGCGGGTACCGTCGGCCAGCCGGGGCGGGAGTGTGCTCGGGTCAGCCGGTGAAGGGCTCGGGTCCGAGGCGACCCCAGGCCACGATCGCGGCCATCGCGAGGTAGACCAGATTCAGCACGATGAACCTCGCCTCGCCGTAGCGCAAGTGGGTGATCATCGCGCCGACCATGAGCAGGATCCAGCAGACGGCGCTCACCGGCACCAGCACCGGTGCGATGTCCAGCACGGCGGGCAGGATCAGGCCGACCGCGGCCAGGAGCTCAAGGACGCCGAGGGTCTTGACGAAACCCACGCTGGCGTCGCCGGTCCACCCGCCGCCGTTGGCCGCGGCCAACTTCGTCTTGGGTACGAATGTCTTGGTGATGCCGCCGGCCAGGGCGACTGCGGCCAGCAGTCCGGCCGCGATCCACAGTGCCAGGTTCATGAGTCATGCCTCCGTCTCGGGTCACACAGGAGACACCGCCGGCCGGTGCGCTGTGACGGCTCGTCGAGTGACGAGGAGCACGGGCGCCCGGCGTCACAGAAGGCCGGAGACCGGTGTCTGGTGGGCGACGCGGTCGAGTTCGGCGAGACTGGAGGAGGCATGGATGCGGGAGGCGGAATCATGAGTGCGGCCGGCCGGGGGGACCAAGCCGTCGACGTGTTCGTCACCCACCGGAACCTGCTCTTCACCGTCGCCTACGAGATGCTGGGCTCGGCCGCCGACGCGGAGGACGTACTCCAGGAGACCTGGCTGCGGTGGGCGGACGCCGATCTCGCCGCGGTGCGGGACCAGCGCGCCTACCTGGTCCGGATCACCACCCGACTGTCGCTCAACCGGCTCCGGACGGTCGGACGGCGCAGGGAGTCCTACGTCGGCTCGTGGTTACCCGAGCCGCTGTTGACCGCACCCGACGTCGCCGACGACGTCGAACTCGCCGAGAGCGTCTCGATGGCGATGCTGCTGGTGCTGGAGACGCTGGCGCCGACCGAGCGGGCGGTGTTCGTCCTCCGCGAGGTCTTCGACCTTGGATACGACGAGATCGCCGAGGCGGTCGACAAGAGGCCGGCCGCGGTCCGCCAGATCGCCCACCGCGCGCGGGCGCATGTCGCCGCGCGGCGGCCGCGCGGGATGGTCTCGCCGGCCGAAACCCGACGTGCGCTCAGCGCGTTCCGGCTCGCTGTCGAGACCGGCGACGTGCAGGGCCTGCTCGACGTCCTCGCGCCGGATGTCGTGCTCCTCGGCGATGGCGGCGGGATCAAGCAGGCGCTGCTGCGGCCGGTCGTCGGGGCCGACAAGGTGGCCCGCCTGCTGTGCAGCACCCACGCCAGGACGGCGACCATGTCGCTGCACCCCGCCCAGGTCAACGGTCACCCGGCGCTGGTTCTGCGCCTCGACGGCGCTGTCGACACGGTCCTCGCGCTGCGTATCGACGACGGTCTCATCAGCGGGGTCTACGCCGTGCGTAACCCCGAGAAGTTGTCGCACATGCGGAGCGAAACGGCCCTGCGCCGCTGACACGCCGTCGACGCGTTCCTGAAGAACGCTCTCTGCGGCTGACCAGCGCGTCGACACAGACCCTAGTACGGGGGCATGGGCGTCTCCGGCGACCGGTGGCGGGAGCGTCGGGTGTCCGCGCTGGCGACGCCGAGCAGCACCACGGCGACGGCGGCCCCGGCGGTGAGCGGCCGCAGGTGCAGTGCCGCCGGGATCAGCAGACCGAGGGCCAGCAGGCCGGCCAGTCGGGATCGGGAGACCCGGGCGAAGACCTGGTATTCGAGCGCCGCTCGTCCGGCGAGGAAGAGCGCCGGGCCGCCGAGGATGGCGATGAGCCAGGTCGCCGGGAGGTGCCCGAGCGGCTCGGTGATGAACAGTTCGAAGCCGACGCCCGTCAGGACGATCCCCGCGATCATGACCAGGTGGGCGAACGACATGTCGGTCGCGAGCCGGGCGGCGTCGCGGGAGCGGTCGATGGCCGCGTCCAACATTCCTCCCGCCACGTGAAAGTAGATCCGCCAGAGCAGGACGGTGCTCGCCAGCGCCAAGACGAACCCACCCGTCTGGTCGGCGTGAAACTCGCTGCCGCTGAAGGCGAGCCCGATGACGAAGATCGCCTCGCCGAGAGCGATGAGGAGGAACTGTTGGTACCGCTCGGCCAGGTGCTCGGCCGCGATCATCTGGACGCCGAGCCGTTGCGCGCCGAGCCGGGGGGTCGGCCAGCCGAGGAACAGTCCGGTGTAGTCGATCAGCACGGCGACAGTCCAGAGCGCCCCGCGAACCTTGCCGTCGTTGACCAGCCCACCGACGACCCAGAGCGGTGCGCTCAAGCCGAACCAGAACATGACCCGGATCGACTGCTGGGGGTCCGGCCGGCCGTGCCCGACGACGTGGAAGAACACCACTCGGCCGATCTGGAGGGTCACCAGGGTGATGGAGAAGAGTGAGGCCCGTGCGCCGAAGCCGTCGGGCACCGCGACGGCCATCGTCATGGCGCCGATCATCGTCATGACGATGACGGTCTGGACGATCGGCGTTTCCGGGTCCAGCCAACTGGTCGACCAGACGGTCAACGACCAGACCGCCCACAGGGCCAGGAACAGCAGCAGGGCCTGACCGAGCCCCGCGTACACGCCGTGTTGGCCGTCGGTGAAGTCGACGATCACCCGCGCCGAGATTCGGGTGAGGGCGAACACGAAGACCAGATCGAGGAAGAGTTCCAGGAAGGTTGCCCGCTGGAAGCTGGCCTCGCCACGTACCAGTCGGCCGCCGTGGGTCTCGCTCATCGGCTCGCCCCGCGCCGGTGCCGCCGAACGACCACGTACCCTCCCGTCGCGGTGATCTCCCCGCCTAACGAGCCAGGGGGCGGTTGTGGCACGTGGAGCGAGGGAGCCGGCGACCCACAACAGTCACCAATCCGTCACCCGACCGCTACGGCAGGTGTACGCCTCTACGCTCGTGGGCGTGCCCGGACCTGCCGAGAAGGCCACTGAACAGGACCGGCGTGACCTCATCGTCACGGTCGCGCGAGAGTTGGCCGAGACGGAGGGCTGGGCGGGGGTCACCACCCGACGGCTCGCCGAACGGACCGAGATCGACATGGGCGACATCTATCGGCACTTCGCCGATCTGGAGGCGCTGATCGCCGCCGTCGCGGTGTGCGCCTTCGCCGATCTGGCCGCCGATCTCGCCGAGGCGCACGCGGAGACCACCGGCAGCCCGGAGGGGGTCTGGCCGGCGGTCGCGACCGCGTACCTCGACTTCGCGTACACGAACCCCGAGGTCTATGACGCGATGCTCGCGCTGACCCCCGACCTTGCCCTCGGCGTGGATGGCGTGCCGGCGGCGCCGCGGGCGGTCTTCGCCGAGCTGCGGGCGGCCCTGACCCCGCTGGCCGAGGGGCGGGACCCGGACACCCTCGCCGAGGTGGGTTGGAGCCTGCTGCACGGCGTGGTGATGCTCACCCGCGGTGGCCGGCTGCGACCCGAGGGGCAGGAGGACCGCGAAGCGTTGATCGCGCAACGGTTGCTGCGGTGGCCCTGACCGGGCCGCCGCCGACGCCCCCGATCGTGGCAATTGATGCATCGATCTCGCGCCTATCCTGTCTCTCGGCCTTGAGGCCGGTGGCACGGGGAGGGGACGGCATGACGCTCGGCGTGGCGGCGCGACGGCAGGCACAGGTGTTGATCTTCGATGCGGACGACACGTTGTGGGAGAACAACGTCGTCTTCGAGCGGGTGATCGACGACTTCCTGGGCTGGCTGGACCACCCCACACTGGACCGGGCCGAGCTGCGGGCCGTCCTCGACGACATCGAGCGGGCCAACGCGGTGGCGCACGGGTACGGCAGCAAGGTTTTTCTGCGCAGCCTGGCGGAGTGCCTGGAGCGGCTGCGCGAGCGGCCGGCCACCGACTCCGAACGTCAGGAGATCAACCGGCTGGCGGTGGCCCTCGTCGAGCACCAGGTGGAGCTGATGCCCGGGGTGGCCGACGCGCTCGACGAGCTGGCCGGCCGGCACGAGTTGCTGCTGCTCACCAAGGGCGACCAGGAGGAGCAGCAGCGCAAGCTGGACGCCTGCGGCCTGCTGCACCACTTCGGGGCCGCGCACATCGTCGCGGAGAAGAACGTCGACACGTACCGGTGGCTCACTCGGGAGCACGGCTTCGCGCCGGACGACGCGTGGATGATCGGCAACTCCCCGAAGTCCGACATCCTGCCGGCGCGGGCGGCCGGGTTGAACGCGGTGTTCATTCCGAACGCGAACACCTGGGTGCTGGAGGACGACGAGCTGGACCCGACCGACGGCGGGGTGCTGCGGCTCGCCGCGTTCCGTGACCTGCTGCGCCACTTCTGACCGCGCCGACGCCAAACAGCGTCGGCGATCATGGTCGCGTTACGCCGACCTGCCCGATTTTCATCGTGGGATCAGTCCTGCCGTCGGTCGTCCAACGCGGCTTGTCCGGCCGGCCGGAGCCCGCCTAGCCTGTTCCGGCGCTCACGGCCCTTCGGGGTGTGTCGGGGCGCGTCGGCGTTCGGCGGGTGAGCACCGTGGAGCTGAGTGCGAAGTGGCTGGCTCACCCCGTTCTGGCGCGTGGCGTCGTGCCACGCCGGCGTCGCGGGGTGCCGGAGCTGTCCGCTTCCCTGTCGGACGGCCGAGGGTCAGGGCCGGGTAGTTGCGGACCCGGTCCTGACCCGCCCACGAATCGTCCGGCAGCGCGGTGCGGGGCAGACCGCGCGCCGGTCGACTGTCAGGATGGCGGCATGAAGCGCAGATCTCTCCTCCTCGGCGCGGCGGCGGGTCTGGCCGCCCCGGCCGTGCTCACCCCGGCCGCGCCCGCTCTCGCGGCGGACCGGCCGCTGCGGCCGGGCTGGGGCACGCCCCCGGGGCAGCGGCCCTGGTCGCTGCCGCAGCTGACGAACCGGGCCAGCGCGCTGACCACGCTGCCGACGGAGACGAAGCAGGTGATCATCGTCGGCGCCAGCAGCTACACCACCACCTACGCCACGCTGGAGGCGTACGTGCGGGTCCGGAACGGCTGGTTCCCGGCCTCCGCGTCGTTGCCCGCCCGGATCGGCTCGATGGGCTTCAGCGACAACCACGTGGAGGGTGTGCCGACCACGCCGACCGGCGTCTACTCGATCGGCCCCACCATGTACGGCATCGCCGCCAACCCGGGCGTGCTGTACCCCTACCACCGGCTGGTCAGCGGTGACTGGTGGAACGAGAATCCGTCGTCCGCGCGCTACAACACCTTCCAGCAGAGTGCGACCAACCCGGGCGTGCCCAGCGAGGCACTGTGGAAGGAGGTCCCCGCGTACACGCACTTCGCGGTGATCACCTACAACATGCCGCCGAACGTGCCGAAGCCGGTGCCGAACGCGGGAAGCGGGATCTTCCTGCACCAGTTCAGCACCAGCGCCGGCAACGCGACCGCTGGCTGCGTCTCCCTCGCCCACGCTCACCTGGTCGATGTGCTCAACTGGCTGGACCCGGCGCTGTCACCACGCATCGTGCTCAGCCCGTACGCCCAGCTGAGTCGATACTGAGAGCCGCCGCGGCTCAGTCGGCCTCGCGCCGGACGATCGCCACCGCCACCCGGCAGAACTCGTCCATGTCCGGGTTGAACCCGGCAGCGATGTCGGGATGCAACCCGGAGCGGGTCTCCTCCAACAGTCGCTGGCAGACCTGCTCGACCGGTTCGCCGGCGTAGCCGGAGCGGACTCGGTCGATGGCCGCCTGAAGCGCCGAGGTCAGCTGCTCCTCCAGCGGGCCGCGCAGCTTCTGCTGCACAGGATCGAGCCCGCGGGGGTCGAGCGTGACATGTGGCTCCGACATCGGTGCTCCCTTCGTCGGCGTCCGCGATACCCCACCGCGGACGTCGGTCAAACCCCTGTCGGTACGGCGGCGACCCGCACCTGGTACGAGAACTCCTCCGCCGGCTCCTCGTGGTACGACAGCCGGCGGATCTGCCGGTCGTCGTCGTAGAGGGCGACGTCCACCAGCACGCCGAGGTGGGCGAGGCCGATGCTCGACACCCGCTTCTTGTCCTGCAACACCGCGCAGACGCCGCCGAGCAGGGTGCTGGCGTCGGACGTACGGTGCCCGGGCGGGCAGCGCAACACCAGGTCCACCTCGATCGGCCCGGGCAACGGCGTCCAGCCGGTGCGCTGGGCCGCGACGAGGGCGGCCTGGAGCAGGGTGCGGACCCTCGCCGCCTGCCGGTGCCCGGCGGCGAAGATGGACAACGCTTCGGTCTTGACCGGTGGCAGGCCGCTCACCTCGAACGTCAGGGCGAGAGCGCGGGTGTCCTGCACGACGGCACCTCCTCGTTGGGACGATCCTGCCGAACCGGGGGAGCGGCGGTGGGATGTTCCCGCGATTACCAACCGATCGGGCAGGCATGGGTCGGCCGGAGGCGTGTCGACGGCGGCGGCGAACGCGCCGGCTACGGCGCTAGGAAAACGCTAGCCGACGATGCCCGCGCTCGGTAGTCGGTCGTTCACCCGGTGGGGCGTGGCGCGAAGGCGCAGAACTCGTTGCCCTCGGGGTCGGCCAGCACCCACCATCGGCTGTGGGCGCTCGGCTCGTGCAGCAGGGTCGCGCCCGCCGCGATCAGCGCGGTCGGCTCCGGGTCGGCCAGGTCGACGTCCCAGTGCAGCCGGTTCTTGACCGTCTTGGGCTCGGGCACCCCGACGAACACCCAGTAGTCCCAGGGGAACCCGGCCCCACCGACCACCGACGAGGTGGTCGAGTCGTGCTCGATGGTGCCGCCGACCACCCCGGACCACCAGGTTGCCTGGGCGGCCGGGTCGGCCGAGTCCACGACCAGCTCGAACGGACCCGGTCCGGTGCCCTCGCGGGCCGGAAACGCGCAGAACTCGTTGCCCTCCGGGTCGTCGAGCACCCACCAGGTCGCCTCGCCGTCCGGTTCGCGAACCAGCCGGGCGCCGTCCGCGAGCAGCGCCGCCGGGTCCGCGCCGGCCAACCGCAGATCCAGGTGTACGCGGGTCTTGCCGACCCGAGGCTCGGGCACCTTGTTCACCCAGATGGACTCGGCGTTGGAACGCGCCGAGCGGGGGTCCACCCGGGTGTCGTCGTCGCCGGCGTCGGCCACGTCGCCGTCGAGCATCCGGGCCCAGAAGGCGCCGAGTGCGAGCGGGTCGTTGGCGTCCAGACAGAGGTCCTTGAAGCGCGCGATCATGGCTCCAGCATGCCTGGTCCGGGTGGGCGTCCATGGAACAAGCGCCGCGTGCCGCTCGGCTGCCTCGTCGATCAAGGAGTTGTGGTGGGTGACAAAGTCCCCGCGTAACCGCAAAGCGCGCACCACAACTCCATGATCGACCGGCCTCACCGGAATTGCACGATCGGCGTGGGCGGGCGGTCTGGGGCCTGAAAGTCCCGGTCAGTGCTGCTTGGCGTACTCGACGAAGGTCTTCCAGGCCGTCGGGTCGACGTGCAGGGTGCCGCCGTCGCGGTCCTTGGTGTCGCGCACCAGCACCACGCTCGGCAGGTTGTCGGCGACCTCGACGCAGGATCCGCCGTTGCCGCCGGACCGGGTCGACTTTCGCCACTGTGGGGTCAGCATGCCCATGACTTCGCCACTTCCTTGATCAGCTCGGTTGACTGCCGGCGGGGGAGGGCCTCGTTCCGCACGATCTCCCACGTCTTCGCCAGCTTAGCGACGTCGGAGGATGCATCGACGAACTGCGCTGTGAGCTGGTTGTCGGCGTGAGCTACGCGCTCGCCGTCCGGCATCTCGGCGATGATGAACTGACCGGCCAGCCCCAGATACATCCCAGCATCCACCGGGACAATGTGCACCTGGATATGTTCCGCCGCCGCCAACTGGGCGAGGTGCTCGCACTGCTCGACCATGAGGCCCGGCTGGTCGAGCACCGGCCGGCGCAGCACCGCCTCGTCCAGCACGGCGATGAGCTGCGGCGGGCGCGGGCGGTGCAGGATCGTCTGCCGTTCCAGCCGGGAGGCGACGATCCGGTCCACGTCCTCGGCGTCGAACCGGCCACCGGCCAGCGTCGCGCGGGCGTACCGCTCGGTCTGGAGCAGGCCCGGCACGTACGCCAGCTCGAACCAGCGCAGCGTTGTCGCCTCCCGCTCGAACTCGATCCACTCGCGCAGCCAGGCCGGCTCGGCGTCGAGCCGGGCCAACCCGTCCAGCATGCGGAGGAAGCGTCCGCCGGTCTGGTGGTGGGTGTCGACCGCCTTCATGTACTCCTTCGTGGGCGGTCGCCCGCCGGTCTCCACCGAGCTGACGTGCGATCCCGAATAGCCGATGCCCCTGCCGAAGTCGTCCTGACTGAGCGCGAACCCCGTCCGGAACAGGCGCAGTTCCTCCAGCACGTAGTCGGTGACGGTCCCCATCGATTCCCCAACCTTCGCTCAGTCTGGCTCGGCGTGTCCCTCATGAGTGCTCACCTGGACCGCTGAGCTGCACGGATGGCGCGAGCACGTATCGACGGTAGTCGCCTCATCACCAGACTGTCACCAGTGGCGGGTCCGCTGGTGGCCGGATGGCGGCGGTGGGTCCCTGCCCTTGGGGTCGCTCCCGCCTCCCCCTTGCGGGAGCGGCCCCTTCCCCGTCCCGGAGGAGGTCGATGTGCTCACCCCGACAGCCCAGCAGCCCTCGGGGCGGTGGCGGTGATGGTGGTCCGGCCGCCCGTCCCGCACGTCGCCATGCGCCCGCTGTGGCGATGCCGCAACTGTGGCACCGAGTGGCCCTGCCAGCCGGCCAAGCTCGCCCTGTTGACGGAGTACCGGGCCAGCCGGACCGCGCTGCTGATCTACCTCGGCACGCTGATGCACGAGGCGACGAACCAGCTCACCCAACTCCACCCGGATCATCCACCGACCAGGATGACCGAGCGCTTCCTCTCCTGGGCCAGGGCCCGGAGCTGACGCTGGTGGCTTCCGGGTGCGAGGTGTCGGAGGCGGCCCGGCCCTCGCGCAGTGACAAGCGACGCGCCAGCACCGTGGCGCCCGCGAGCGCGGCCAGGACCATGGCGATCTCCGCGACCACCACCGGCGGTGCCAAGCTGTAGCCGGTGGACCAGGCGAAGCCGACGGTGATCGGCATGATGATGACGCCGGCCACCGGCACGAGGACTGCCATCATCCGCGCCGTCCGCCGGATCCTGGGCAGCTCGCGAAGCAGGGTCCGCACCGCGATGACCGCTCCCGCGGTGACCACGGCGCCCGGTACGCCGTAGTAGACGGCGATTGCGAGCTGGATCGGTACCTTGATCGAGCGAGGGATGTCGACAAGATTGACGAATATCGGGAAGGCCGCCATCAGGAGGCCGTAGCCGAGCACCGCACCGAGCAGCGCGCCGAGCAGCGCGGTGCCGAGAATGCGGCCGTAGTCGCCGCGCACTCGTCGGACGCCGGCCTCGTCGGCGAGCCGCCGCGCGAAGCCGGCAATGTCACCGCCGAGCAGCTGCACAGGATCGCCCCCGTCGGCGGCCGCGGCCCGCAGGTCGAGGCGCAGGTCCGCGGCGAGTGCCGCCCGATCGGCCGAGCCGACCCCGTACCCGCGCCACGCCTGGTCGGCTTCGCCCAGAAGGCGGTCGATGGTGTCCATGGGTCAACTCCTCGTGGGGTTGTGGTCGAGCGGGCAGAGAACGGCGTCGACGGTGTCGGTGAAGCGGTTCCACTGTTTCTGCCAGGCATCCAGGTGGGTCCGACCGGAACCGGTCAGCGCGTAGACCTTTCGGGGCGGGCCGGTCGGGCTGACCTGCTGTTCATGAGCGACAAGGCCAAGTCGGCGCATCCGGGTCAGCAGGGGATAGATGGTGCCGTAGCTGATGGCGCCGAAGCCGGCCGCCTCCATCCGCCGAACCAGCTCGTAGCCGTGCGCGGGCTCGCGTGCCAGCAGCGCCAGCAGACACATGTCGAGCGCGCCCCGCAGAAGTTGGGTCTGCCGGTCGTTGTCGTCGATGGACTGGCTCTCCGCCGCCGCTACCATGCGACACATATTACCTTGCTATTCGGCGTCGCGATATACCGAAGCGGACTTCCGCTGTGACAGCCAGGTTTCGTGGCTCCACGGGTGGGGCAGAGTAGCCGCTACAGAGCATCTGGGCCGGTGTTTCCGCAGCCTGCCGACTCGGAATCGGCTCGCCGTGCGCCGGGGCACGGATGCCCTCCCCGGTCTTTCGCCGAGGAGAGGGGGAGTGCGATGACGGACCCCGAAACGGCTCGACACCGACGCCGGCCGGTTGTTCGGCTGGGCGCGGCGGCTGCCGCGCTGGCACTCGTCGCGCCGCTGGCCGCGTGCGGCGCGGACGACGCTGGTGGCCCACCGACGATCAACCTGTACTACCCGCCCGAGCAGAACCTGCAGAAGGTCGTCGACGACTGCAACGCGCAGGCCCAGGGACGGTACGAGATCGCCTACCGGGTGCTGCCCCGGCAGGCCGACGACCAGCGGGTGCAGATGGTGCGCCGGCTGGCCGCCGAGGACAGCGGGATGGACCTGCTCGGGCTGGACGTCACCTGGACCCAGGAGTTCGCCAGCGCCGACTGGATCCGCGAGTGGACCGGCCAGGACAAGGCCGAGGTCGAGCAGGGCACCCTCGCCGGGCCGTTGGACACCGCCCGGTACGAGGACAAGGTGTACGCGGCGCCGAAGAACACCAACGTCCAGTTGCTCTGGTACCGCAAGGACCTGGTGCCGCAGCCGCCGACCACCTGGGACCAGATGATCAGCGCGGCCCAACAGCTCAAGGACCAGGGCAAGCCGTACCAGGTGCTCACCATGGGCGCTCAGTACGAGGGCCTGGTCGTCCTCTACAACACCCTGGCCGAGAGCGCCGGGGGGAAGATCCTCAACGACGACGGTACGCAGGCCGTGATGGACGAGGGCACGGTCCGGGCGTTGGAGCAGCTGAAGAAGTTCGCCACGTCGGGCGTGACCTCGCCGTCGTTCAGCAACGCCACAGAGGACCCGGTCCGGCTGGAGTTCCAGTCCGGCTCCGGTGCGTTCCAGGTGAACTGGCCGTTCGTCTACCCGGCCCTTCAGGAGGCGAACCCGGAGCTGGCCAAGCAGGTCGGCTGGGCTCGGATTCCGGGCATCGACGAGGGCACCCCCAGCAAGGTCACCATCGGTGGGGTCAACCTGGCGGTCAGCTCCTACTCCAAGCACCCGGAGCAGTCCTTCGAGGCGGCCCGGTGCATCCGCAGCGCCGAGCACCAGAAGTTCTCCGCCATCAACGACGGTGTGCCGCCGACCATCGAGGCGGTCTTCAACGACCCGGAGATGACCGAGGCGTACCCGATGAAGGACACCATCCTGGAGGAGTTGAAGGAGCCGGCGACGCGTCCGCTGACCCCCGCCTACCAGAGCATCTCCACAGTGATGTCGGCGATCCTGTCGCCGCCGTCCGGGATCCGTCCGCAGCAGACCGCCGACGAGCTGCGCGGCGCCATCGCCGACGCCCTCCAGTCCAAGGGGGTCCTGCCGTGAGCATCAACGCCACGCCGACCGGCGCCGATGTCGCCGCCGAGGAGACCCGCCGGCCCGCCGCCGTACCGAAGCAACGCGGCGGCCGTCGCAAGCCAGCACGGAGTGAGAACAAGAAGGCCGAACGCCGACTCGGTCTGCTGCTCTGCGCGCCGGCCGCGCTGGTCATGATCGCGGTGACCGCGTACCCGATCATCTACTCGGTCTGGCTGTCGTTGCAGCGCTTCGACCTGCGCTTCCCCGACCAGCGTGAGTTCATCGGGCTGGAGAACTACGTCACGGTGCTCACCAACGAGTTCTGGTGGACCGCGTTCGGGGTGACCATGCTGATCACTGTGGTCACCGTCGCCGTCGAGCTGGTGCTCGGCATGGGCCTGGCGATCATCATGCACCGCACCCTGGTCGGCCGCGGCCTGGTCCGGACCTCGGCGCTGATTCCGTACGGCATCGTCACGGTGGTCGCCGCGTTCTCCTGGCGGTACGCCTGGACGCCCGGCACCGGCTACCTGGCCGACCTGTTCAGCGACGGCGCGCCGCTCACCGAACGGGCCAGCTCCCTGGCGATCATCATGCTGGCGGAGATCTGGAAGACCACCCCGTTCATGGCGCTGCTGCTGATGGCCGGGCTGGCGCTGGTCCCGGAGGACCTGCTCAAGGCGGCCTCCACCGACGGCGCGACGGCCTGGCAGAAGTTCACCAAGGTGATGCTGCCGGTGATGAAGCCAGCGATCCTGGTCGCGTTGCTGTTCCGCACCCTGGACGCGTTCCGGGTCTTCGACAACATCTTCGTGTTGACCGCCGGAGGCAACGAGACGTCGTCGGTGTCGATGCTCGCCTACAACAACCTGATCCGGGGTCTCAACCTTGGCATCGGTTCGACGATGTCGGTGCTGATCTTCATCACCGTGGCGATCATCGCCTTCGTCTTCGTGAAGCTGTTCGGCACCGCTGCTCCGGGCAGCGACGACGGAGAGAGGCGCTGACATGGCTGTCGAAACCACTACCAGGGCAAAGCTGCGCTGGGGTCTGCTCGACGTCCTCGTGGTCGTCTTCGCGCTGGTCCCGGTGCTGTGGATCGCGTCGCTGTCGTTCAAGACACCGGCCACCCTCACCGACGGGAACTTCATCCCCCGGGAGTGGACGCTGGACAACTACCGGACCATCTTCGACACCGACCAGTTCGTCCGGGCACTGGTCAACTCGATCGGCGTCGCGCTGATCGCCACGCTGGTCGCGGTGGTGCTCGGCGCGATGGCCGCGTACGCGATCAGCCGGCTGGACTTCCCCGGTAAGAAGCTGCTGGTCGGCGTCTCCCTGCTGATCGCGATGTTCCCGCAGGTGTCACTGGTGTCGCCGCTGTTCGAGATCGAGCGTCAGCTCGGAATCTTCGACACCTGGCTCGGGCTGATCCTGCCGTACATCACCTTCGCGTTGCCGCTGGCGATCTACACGCTGTCGGCGTTCTTCAAGCAGATCCCGTGGGACCTGGAGAAGGCCGCGAAGATGGACGGCGCCACGCAGGGTCAGGCGTTCCGGCGGGTGATCGCGCCACTGGCCGCGCCCGGGCTGTTCACCACGGCGATCCTGGTCTTCATCTTCTGCTGGAACGACTTCCTGTTCGCGATCTCGCTGACCTCGACCGAGCGGTCCCGCACGGTGCCGGCCGCGTTGTCGTTCTTCACCGGCGCGTCGCAGTTCGAGGACCCCACCGGGGCGATCTGCGCCGCCGCCGTGGTCATCACCGTTCCGATCATCCTGTTCGTTCTCTTCTTCCAGCGTCGCATCGTGTCCGGTCTGACCTCCGGCGCGGTAAAGGGATAGGTGGGTAGTCATGGCTGACATCGTGCTGGACAAGGTGAGCAAGAGCTTCCCGGACGGGACCGTCGCCGTGCAGGACGTCGACCTGGAGATCGCCGACGGCGAGTTCGTGATCCTGGTCGGGCCCTCGGGCTGCGGTAAGTCCACCACCCTCAACATGATCGCCGGGCTGGAGGACATCAGCTCCGGTGAGCTGCGCATCGCCGGGCAGCGGGTCAACGACAAGGCCCCCCGGGACCGGGACATCGCCATGGTGTTCCAGTCGTACGCGCTGTACCCGAACATGACGGTGCGGGAGAACATGGCGTTCCCGTTGCGGCTGGCGAAGCTCGACAAGGAGACCATCGACCGCAAGGTCGACGAGGCGGCGAAGGTGCTGGAGCTGACCACGCTGCTGGACCGCAAGCCGGCCAACCTCTCCGGTGGCCAGCGTCAGCGGGTGGCGATGGGCCGGGCGATCGTCCGCCAGCCGAAGGCGTTCCTGATGGACGAGCCGTTGTCCAACCTCGACGCCAAGCTGCGGGTGCAGATGCGCACTGTGGTGTCCCGCCTGCAGAAGCAGCTCGGCACCACCACCGTGTACGTCACCCACGACCAGACCGAGGCGATGACCCTCGGCGACCGTGTGGTGATCATGCGCGGAGGCGCGGTGCAGCAGGTCGGGCCGCCACAGGAGCTGTACGACCACCCGAAGAACCTCTTCGTGGCCGGCTTCATCGGCTCGCCGTCGATGAACTTCCTGCACGCCGCCGTGCAGGAAGGCGAGCTGCACACCGCAGTGGGCACGGTGCCGCTCGGTGACCGGGTCCGCCGGGAGCTGGAGGCGGCCGACGCGCCCCGCGAGCTGATCCTCGGTATCCGGCCCGAGCACTTCGAGGACGCCGAACTGGTCGACGACGACACCCGTCGGCGGGGCATGGAGTTCGAGGCGCCGGTGGACATCGTCGAGTCGATGGGCTCGGACAAGTACGTCTACTTCACCGTCGAGGGTGAGAAGGCCAGCGCCGCCGAGTTGGAGGAGTTGGCCGCCGACGCGGGCGCCGCCGACTTCGCCGGGGCCGGCGGCAACCTGGTGACCCGGTTGTCCGCCGAGTCCCCGGTCGCCGAGGGGCAGACGCGCCGGGTCTGGTTCAACCTGGAGAAGATCCACCTGTTCGACCCGGCCAACGGCCGCAACCTGACCCTGCACGAGGGTCGGGCCGCCGGCGCGCTCGCCGACTGACAACCCGATCGCGCCGATCTTGCACTTTCGGTTGTCGATACAGGTGGAATGCCCCTTGTGTCGGGACAGCAAGTGCAAGATCGGCGCGGAGGGGGGCGTGTTCTGCGGCTTGGGGGTGGGCGTGGCAGGGTGGTTGCAGGTTGCGTTGTGAGGCGGGGGACGGATGAACCGACGATTGGCCGCGCTGGCCAACGCGCACGGTGTTTCCACCTGGTACGAGGATTGGCGGCACCGCCGCGTCGAGGTCGCACCGGAGACCGTGGTGGGTGTGCTGGGGCTGCTCGGCGTGGATGCCACCAGCCCGGCGGCGATCGCCGACGGGCTCACCGCCGCCCGTGCTGTCGACCGGAGCGCCCTGCCGGAGACGGTAGTGCTCACCCACGGTCGCGGCCGGGCGCTGCCCGGCCCGGGGGTGGTGACCCTGGAGGACGGTGGCCGCCGCGCGGTCGACGGTGAGTTGCCGGCGGACCTGCCGCTGGGGTGGCACCGGCTGGCCTGCGCCGATCGGGAGCTGACAGTGGTGGTGGTGCCGCGCCGGCTGCCCGTGCCGCCGTCGAGCTGGGGGTGGATGCTCCAGCTCTACGCGCTCTCCTCGGAGCGTTCCTGGGGCATGGGCGACCTCGGTGACCTTGCCGAGTTCACCGGTTGGGCCGGTGCCACCGGGGCGGGGCTGGTGCTGCTCAACCCGCTGCACGCGGTCGGGCCGGCGCACCCGGTGGCCACCTCACCGTATTCGCCGGCCAGTCGACGCTTCGTCAATCCGCTCTACCTGCGGGTCAGCGACACCGCCGCGTACCGGGCGGCGGACCCAGCGACCCGTGCGGTGGTCGACGCGTTGCGTCCCGACCGGGGGGCCCTGATCGACTACGACGAGGTGTGGGCCGCCAAGCGGCGGGCCCTGGAGTTGCTGCACCCGTACGCCCAGCCGGTGGATCTTGCCGCGGACCCGGCGCTGACCAGCTTCGCCACCTGGTGCGCGCTCGCCGAGCGGCACGGCAACGACTGGCGGGCCTGGCCGGCGGAGCTGCACCACCCGGACGCCCCGGCGGTCGCCGAGCAGCGTCGGCACCTCGCCGACCGGGTCGCCTTCCACGCCTGGCTGCAACACCTCTGCGACGAGCAGCTCGACGCCGTCACGGCGGCGGCCCGCTCGGCGGGGATGCCGGTCGGTGTCGTGCACGACCTGGCCGTGGGGATCGACCCGGGCGGCGCGGACGGGTGGCAGCTCGCCGACGTGCTGGCCCAGGGCGTGCGGGTCGGCGCGCCGCCGGACGACTTCAACCAGCTCGGCCAGGACTGGGGGCTCGCCGCGTGGCGCCCGGACCGGCTCGCCGCCACCGGCTACGCCGCGTACCGGGACATGCTGCGCCGCGTCCTGCGGCACGCGGGTGGCCTGCGGGTCGACCACGTCGCCGGTCTGTGGCGACTGTGGTGGGTGCCGCCGGGCGGCGGCGCCGCCGAGGGCACCTACGTGCGCTACGACGCCGAGGCGATGCTCGGCATCCTCGCGTTGGAGGCGCAGCGGGCGGGCGCTGTGGTGGTCGGTGAGGATCTCGGCACGGTCCAACCGGCGGTGACCCGAGGGTTGCGGGGGCGCAACATGCTCGGCTCGACAGTGCTGTGGTTCGCGCGTGACGAGCCCGGTGACTTCGTCCCACCGGCCCGGTGGCCGCAAAACGCCCTCGCCACCATCTCTACCCACGACCTGCCCACCGCGCCGGGCTTCCTGACCGGTGAGCACGTGCGGGTGCGCGACGAGTTGAAGCTGCTCGGCACCGACGTGGCGGTGGAGCGGGCCCGCGCCGCCGCCGACCGGGACCGGCTGCTCGCGATGCTGGCCGCCGAGAACCTGCTGCCCGAGTCGACGCCGGGGTCTGAGTCGGCTGAACCGGCGAAGACGCCCGACGACGGCGAGGTGGTGGTGGCGATGCACGCCGCGCTCGCGGCCAGCCCGACCCGGCTGCTCGGCGTCTCCCTCTACGACGTGCTGGGCGAGGTGCGCCAACCCAACATGCCGGGCACTGTGGACGAGTATCCGAACTGGCGGCTGCCGCTGCCGGCCAGCGTGGCGCAGATCAGCGCGGACCCTCGGGTGGCTCGGATCGTCGACCTGCTCAGCGCCGCCCGCCCACGACCGGCCGACCCGCCGCCAGCCGCCGAGGAGTGACGCGGCCCGGTCAGGTCAGCCAGTCGAAGCGGGCCGGCAGCCCGAGGAAGTCGGCGTAGCGCCCGAGCGCCTGCTCCACCCGGGCTCGCGCGGCGACGTCGAGCGTCGTGAGCGGCTGGATCGTCACGGTGACAGCGGTGCGGCCGACCTTGCGCTTCCACACGCCCACCACCCGACCGGCGCGGACCACCGTGGCCTGGAAGATGCCGTTGTTGCCCGGCACCACGGCCGCCTGGTGGGCGGGGTCGAGCATCAACGTGCGGTCCCGGAAGCCGAGCAGGTACTCGTCGAAGCCGGGCAGCGCCAGCACGTCGTCCGGCGCGGTGCGCGGCGCGTCGGCCACTGCCGCGTCGACGTACATCGGTGTGCCGTCGACGCGTACCGTGCTCAGCGCGTCGTCGGCCGCGGCCAGGCCGCGCCGGGCGTCGGTCAGTGTGAGGCCGCTCCACCCGGCGAACTCGCGGTCGGTGACCGGGCCGTGCCCGCGAACGTAGCGGTGGGCGAGCAGGGCCAGCGCCTCGTCGCGCTCCAGCCGGTGGGATGTTGGTGCCCACTCGTCGAGCAGGGCGAAGGTCTGGTCGGTGCCGACGTTCGGCGCCACGCAGGTCACGCCGCGAACGCTGGCATACCACAGCAGGTGGTAGCCACGTTGCCCGTCGGTGCCCAGGCCGGCCGCCCGCAGGGTGGCCAGGCACTGCGCGCGGGTGAGTCGACCGCCGCCGGCCAACGCGGCGCCGAGGACGTCCGCCGCCCGGTCCGCGTCGGCCTCGGTGAGCCCGAGCTGCGCCCGTCGGGTCGCCACGCCGGCCAGGGAGCGTACGCCGGTCAGCTCCAGCATCCAGCGGGCGTCGGCGGGCGGGACGAGGTGCACGGTGCCTCGCATCGGCCAGGTGCGCAGCGCCTCGCGTCGCTCCAACGCCGCCTGCACGTCGGTCATTCGGTGACCGGGCAGCCGGGCGCCGAGCGACCACAGCCCGCTGGCCAGATCCTGTGCCTGCATCGCGCCGAACCACTCGACCACCTCGGCGACGGTGCCGGGTCGGGTGCTCGGGTGTGGGCGCAGCAGCAGGCTGGTCATCCGCAGCGCCAGCGCGTCGGCCGCGCTGAGGTCGACAGGCATCGGCAGCCCTTCCCGAGGAGAAGGCCCAGTTTAGGAGCCGACCGCATCGCCAGGGCACCCCGGCCGGTACGCGGGCTCAGTTGACGAGGTCGAGGCCGGTCAGTTCCGCCGACAGAGCCCAGAGGCGGGCTGCCGCGCTGCCGTCGGTGGGGCTGCCGTCGGTGCGGCGGCAGTCCACGCAGTAATCGCCGCCGCTCGCGTCGAGGTGAGGTGACGTGGCGGCCCAGACCTGGGTGGCAGCGCCCTGCTCGACGGACTTGAACAGACCCGGAGCGGAATTCCCGTGCGCGTCGATCCAGCCCGCGGTGACCATCTCCTCGATGGCGAGGTGTCGTTGCAGAGGAGTGCGGATCCAGCCAGGGTTGACGGAGAAGGCCCGGACGCCGTGCGGTTTGCCGAGCAGGTCGAGGTGTCGGGCGAACAGGACGTTGGCGAGTTTGGACTGGGTGTAGGCCTCCCACTTGTCGTAGCCGCGCTCGAACTGCACGTCGTCCCACCGGATTCGCCACGCCGGGTTGCGCCCCGAGGCGACCGCGACGACACGAGCCGTGCCGGCAGCGGTGAGCGCGGGCCACAGCAGGTTCGCCAGCGCGTAGTGGCCGAGGTGGTTGATCGCGAACTGCGCTTCCCAGCCGGGTCCCACCCGTGTCTCCGGGCAGGCCATGACGCCGGCGCTCGCGATCAGGATGTCGAGGGCGGCATGGTTGCTGAGGAACCGTTCGGTGAACGCGCGGACGGAGGAGAGGTCGGCGAGATCGAACTGGTCGACCTCGACCTCGACTCCGGCCGCGTCGGCGAGCGCCCGCTGCGCCACGTCCGGCCGGAGAGCTGGAACGACGACCCGGGCCCCGGCCCGGGTGAGCGCGAGGGTCGTGGCGAGACCGAGGCCGGAGTAGCCGCCCGTGACGACCGCGGTCTTGCCGGTGAGGTCGATTCCGGTGAGGACGTCTCCGGTCGTGCTGTGCGCACCGAACGTGGTGTGGGTCATGCCGCGGACGCTAGGTGCTAGACCGAGGTCTAGGTCAACGGGTTACCGTCGACGACGTGGCGGACAGGGGCCTGAGCATCGGGCAGGTGGCGCAGCGCACCGGCTTGAGTGTGCACACCCTGCGGCTCTACGAGCGTGAGGGTCTGCTGGCCAGCGAGGTGCGGCGTGACGGGTCGGGCAGACGCGTCTACAGCGCCTGGGACGTCGAGTGGCTGGCGAACTGCGTCAAGTTCCGGGCCTCCGGAATGCCGCTCACGACGATCAGCCGCCTGGCCCAGCTCGTTCGCGCGGGCAGCGGCAACGAGGCCGAACGGCTCGAACTGCTCCGCGCACACCAGCGCCACATCACTGAGCAGTTCGCGCAGCTGCGCGACTGTCTCGACCTCATCAACGTCAAGGTGGCCAGCTACGAACGACACCTCACCGCCGGCGCCTCCGGAGATCCCTGGCAGCAGGCACGCCTGCCCGCACCGGAAGAGCAACGGATCGACGGGGCATAACGGGCCGCGCACGGGGGATGCGGCGGCCGGAAGTGCGCGCGTCGCGCGTACGGAAGGGAATCTCATGACTGCCGCAAGCGAGCCGGCGCGGGGCGCCGGTGTGACGGCCGGGTCCCGTGGCCATCGGGGGGACACCCGCGCGAAGACGAGCGCCGCGGCGACCTTCGCCCTGGTGTTCGGAGTGGCCGCTCTGTTCAGCGTGTTGACGGCGATCCTCTTCTGGCTGGGGTTGGTGCTCGGCATCATCGGGATCATCCTCGGCATCGTCGGCCTCAAGATGGCGCGCCGACCCGGGGTCACCGGTCGTGGTGTGTCGATCGGCGGCCTGGTGCTCAGCATCCTGGCCGTGCTGATCGGCCTCGGTCTGGCCGCGGGCATCTCCACGTTCGTCAACAACGAGAACGCGGTGGACCGCCTGCAGACCCAGGTCGACAAGCTGCGCGACAAGCTCGACTGACCCGGGCGTACCGGTCTGGGCCGGCCGGTCACTCGTCCCGGCCGGCCCCAGTAGGGTGGGCGGCGTGCTTCGCCAGGTCACCGCGATCCGTTATGTCACCCCGCTGCGCGAGGGTGGGTCGTTGCCGGGCGTGGTGGAGGCCGACGACCTGGGCACCTACGTGGCGAAGTTCCGAGGCGCCGGGCAGGGGCCCAAGGCGCTGATCGCCGAGGTGATCTGCGGTGAGCTGGCGCGCCGGTTGGGGTTGCGGGTGCCGCCGCTGGTGGTCCTCGACATCGATCCGGTGATCGGGCGGGCCGAGCCCGACCAGGAGGTGCAGGAGCTGCTGCGCAACAGCGGCGGCGCCAACCTCGGGATGGATTTCCTGCCCGGGGCGCTGGGCTTCGACCCGGTGGCGCACCCCGTCGACCCGGAGCTGGCCTCCCGGGTGCTCTGGTTCGACGCGTACGTGGAGAACGTCGACCGGAGTTGGCGCAACCCGAACCTGCTCGTCTGGCACCGGGAGCTGTGGTTGATCGACCACGGCGCCTCGCTGTACTTCCACCACAACTGGCCGCGCGCCGAGGCCGCCGTGCACCGGGCCTACCGCGCGGAGGATCACGTGCTGGCGCCGTACGCGTCGCGGCTGGCCGAGGCCGACGCCGAGCTGGCCTCCCAGGTCACCCCGGAGTTGCTCGCCGAGGTGCTGGCCCTGGTGCCGGGAGAGTGGTTGACCGCCGCCGACTTCGAGACGGCCGACGCGGCGCGCGGCGCGTACCTGGATCACCTGTCCCGCCGGGTCGCCCGCACGGCCGACTGGCTGCCATCGGGGAGCGGGGCATGAGGCAACCCTTCGAGTACGCGCTGATCCGGCTCGTACCCCGCATCGAGCGCGGCGAGCAGATCAACGTCGGGGTGTTGCTCTACTGCCAGCAGCGCGACTTCCTGGCCGCGCGAACGCACCTGGACGCCGAGCGGGTTCGCGCGCTGGCGCCCGACGTCGACCTGCCGGCGGTGGCCGCGGTGCTCGACTCCTGGGACCGGACCTGCTCCGGTGACGGGCCGGCGACCCGGATGCGCCTCGGTGAGCGGTTCCACTGGCTGGCCGCGCCGCGCAGCACGATGATCCAGACGGGGCCGGTGCACACCGGTCTCACCGTCGACCCGGCGGCCGAACTGGACCGGCTGATGGCGGCCCTGGTCCGCTGAGCCGGAGCGGGGCGGGGGAGCGGTGATCGTCCCCTGATCGCGCTACGCCAGCGCCGTTGCCGGCGGAGCGCGATCCCCCGTTCAGGTGCCCGGTGCGGGGCGGCGGCTCGATCCCGCCGGCACCGATGGCATCAGGATCGTCGTCCGCGCGTGACGTCGGGCCGCAACGACCGGGAAGTTGCGGAAAACTTGAGCCGGCCGACCGGCACGGGAGCGCCGTGCGCCGTCGTTAGAGCACGCCTTCAGCGGGTAGTCGCGGGAGCTGATCCGAGACGAGAAGGGGACATCTGATGGCTGCCCAGACGAAGGTCGCGGTGATCTACTACAGCGCCACCGGCACGACGTACCAGATGGCGCAGGCCGCGTGCGAGGCCGCCGGAGAGGCGGGTGCTGACGTGCGTCTGCGCAAGGTGCGCGAGTTGGCGCCGGACGAGGCGATCAAATCGAACGCCGGCTGGCATGCCCATCACCTGGAGACCCAGGACGTGCCCGAGGCGATGATCGACGACCTGTCCTGGGCGGATGTGGCGATCTTCGGCGCGCCGACCCGATTCGGCATGGTCGCCGCGCAGCTGAAGCAGTTCATCGACACCACCGGCCCCCTCTGGAGCCAGGGCACGCTGGTCAACAAGGTCTACGCCGCGTTCACCTCGTCAGGGACCGTGCACGGCGGGCAGGAAACGACCCTGACCTCGCTCTTCAACGTCTTCTACCACTGGGGTGGCGTCGTGGTCGCCCCTGGCTACACCGACAGCAGTCAGTTCATCGCCGGTAACCCGTACGGCGCCTCGCACACCAGCAACAACGGGGAGATCCCGCCGGACGCCGTGGCGCTCGGGGCGTGCGCGCTCACCGCCCGGCGCGCGGTGCTGCTGGGGGCCGCGCTGAAGGCGGGCCTGGCCGGCTGAGCGGCTGACGGACGAGGGCGACCGGCGGCGCGGGCGGGGGCTCTCGGCCCGTCCGCGCCGCCGGTCCATTCAGCCCTACCCCCGGGGCAATGCGACTATGCGCCTCCGCGCGTCGCGGACAGCTCGTCCGGGCGCGGGGCGGGCAGCAACTCGGTAACCAGCTGACTGAGCACGGCGAGCCCGTCCGGGCTGAGCACCGACTCCGCGTGGAACTGCACCCCGGCGAAGCCGCGCCCCCGCAGGGCGTGCACGGCGCCGTCGCCAGGGTCCCGGGCCAGCTCCACCGGCCCGTACGCGGTGGTCAGCCGGTCGGTCTCGGCGCGAGCGGTGAACGTCGAGTAGAACCCGACCCGACGGGTTCGGCCGAACAGCTGCACCTCCCGCTGCAACCCCTGGTAGGGCGCGTCCCGGCGGTGCAGCGTCAGCCCCAGCAGCCCGGCCAGCACCTGATGGCCGAGGCAGACCGCGAGGGTGGGACGGCCGGTGGCCAGCAGTCCGGTCAGCAGCTTGCGCAGCGCCAGCATCTTCGGCTCGTCCACGCTGCCCGGGTCGCCCGGCCCGGGGCCGGCGACCACCAGGTCGTAGTCGTCGACCGGGCCGCTCGCGTGCCACGGGCGGGTGGTCACCGCGAGACCCAACGCGCTCAGTTGGTGGGCCAGCATTGCGGTGAAGGTGTCCTCGGCGTCCACGATCAACACCCGGCGGCCGACCAGCCCGGGCAGTCCGTGCGCGTCCGGTGACCGCTGGTCCAGCCAGAACCGCGCCAGCGGTGCGTTGCGCGCGGCCAGCGCGTCGCGTACCGCCGGGTCGTCGGCCAGCCGCGCGACCTGCCCGCGGTCGCCGACGGCCGCCGCCGGCCCGAGGCCGAGCGCGGCCAGCACCCCGGCGGCCTTGGCGTGCGTCTCTGCCACCTCGCCGGCCGCCGTCGAGTGCCGGACCAGTGTCGCGCCGACCGGCACCCGCAGTCGACCGGTGGGGGAGATCTCGGCGGTCCGGATCAGGATCGGGGCGTCGAGCGTCTGCCGGCCGGCGTCGTCGTGGCCGAGCAGCGCCAGCACGCCCCCGTAGTAGCCCCGGCCCCGGCGCTCGTGCCGGGCGATCACCCGGCAGGCGTTCTCGATCGGGCTGCCCGTCACGGTGGGTGCGAACATCGTCTCGCGCAGCACCTCCCGCACGTCGCGGGTGCCCCGCCCGGCGAGCAGGTACTCGGTGTGCGCCAGGTGCGACATCTCCTTGAGGTACGGCCCGATCACCTGCCCACCGTGCTCGGCGACGGTGGCCATCATCTTCAGCTCCTCGTCGAGCACCATGTACAGCTCTTCGGTCTCCTTCTGATCGGCGAGGAAGCGCAGCAGGGCCGCCCGGTCGGCGACGCCGTCGGGGCAGCGGAAGGTGCCGCTGATCGGGTTCATCATCACCAGTCCGTCGTCGACGCTGACGTGCCGCTCCGGGCTGGCGCCGACCAGCGTCCGGGTGCCGGTGTGCACCACGAACGTCCAGTACGCGCCGCGTTCGGCGATCAGCAGCCGGCGCAGCGCGGCAAGCGCGGCCGCCAGCGGCGTGCCCTGCACTGTGGCGTGCAGGGCACGGTGGATGACGAAGTTCGCGCCCTCGCCGCGCCCGATCTCCTCGGACAGCACCCGCTGCACGGTCCGCGCGTACTCCTCGTCGCTGACGTCGAAGCCGGCGTCGGTGGTGCGCACCAGTTCGTCGGGCAGCGCGGCGAGGGCGTCGGTCAGCGTGATCCGTTGGTGCTCGCGGACCCGGAGGAACTCCAGCGGGGCGCCGTCGTCGACGCAGGCGAACCCGCGTTCGGTGATCTGCCGGTACGGCACCAGTGCCAGCGTCCGCGCCCCGGGCGGGCCCGCCGGCAGCGGGAGGTCGGTGAGCTCCTCGACGGTGTCGACCGGGCCGGTGAACAGGTCCAGGTCGTCCGCGCCCTCGCGGCGCAGCAGCGCGAAGGGGCCGGGATCGACGCCGTGCGCGACGGCGGCGAGCAGGTCGGTCAGGTGGGTCATCGGAGTCTCCGTCGGGCCGGGTGCCGCCGTCGGGCGGCCCTGGAGCCGGGAGATCCGGCGACCGCCTCGATGGCGGCCGCGTGGATGGAGCTACGCGCGGGAGATGGCCGCCGGGTCGGCGGGCCACCAACTGGTCAACTGCGCGAGCATGTGATCCACCCTACGTGCCCGCAGGTCGGCTGGCACGGGGTAATTTGACCGGCGATGAACATTCTCGCGCTCGACCTGGGCACCTCGTCGGTACGCGGGCTGGTGCTGGACTCGGACACCCAGCCGCTGCCCGGCGCTCTGGCCCGCCGCAAGGTCGACCTCGCCATGGGCGACGACGGCACCGGCACGCTGTCCGGTCGGGACTATCTGGCGCGCCTGGTCGAGTGCCTGGACGAGCTGGCCGACTCGGGGCACCTGCACGAGGTCGGCCTGGTGGCGGTCTCCGCCCAGTGGCACTCGGTGCTTCCGCTGGACCGCGACGGCGCACCCGTGGGCCCGGTGGTCACCTGGCTGGACACCCGGCCCGCCCCGGTCGGGCGCACCGCCGGGCCGGCCGACCCGGACGGTTTCCACCAGCGCACCGGCTGCTGGTGGCACCGTTCGTACTGGTCGATGCGGTTGCCCTGGTTGCGAGAGCAGTCCGGCACCCCGATCGCCCGGTTCGTGGGTCTGCCCGAGTACGTGCTGGGCGAGCTGCTCGACTCGGCGCCCATGTCGATCTCCCAGGCATCCGGGACCGGCCTGCTGGACCTGCGCACACTGCGCTGGGACGAGGAGGCGCTGACGCTGGCCGAGGCGCGACCGGAGGAGCTGCCGCCGCTGGGTGAGCTGGACTGGCACGGCCGGCTCCGGGTCGACCTGGCCCGTCGGTGGCCGCAGTTGGCGCAGGCCCGGTGGTCACCGCCGGTGGGCGACGGTGGGGCGTCGAACGTCGGCTCGGGCTGCGTCGACCCGAGCCGGGCCGCGGTCACGGTGGGCACCTCCGCGGCCGTACGGCTGATGCAGCGGATCCCGGCGGGCGAGCCGATGCCGCGCCTGCCCGAACGGTTGTGGCGGTACCGGGTCGACCACGACCACGTGGTGACCGGGGCGGCGTATGCCAACGGCGGCAACCTCTTCGCCTGGGCGGACCGGGAGCTGCGGTTGCCCCGGGGCGCCGAGCTGGACGCGGCGCTGGCGCTGGTGCCGGCGGGCGGCGGTCGGCCGGCGGATCCCCGCTTCGGTGGCGACCGGGCGCCCGGGCTGGCGCCGGCGGGCAGCGGTGAGCTGCGCGGTCTCAGCTTCGGCACCACCTCGGTCGACATCCTGGCCGGGCTGATGCAGGGCTTGTGTGAGCTGGTCGCCGAGGATCTCGGGGTGCTGGAGTCCACCATCGACAAACCGGTCGGCGTGGTGCTGGGCGGCGGCGCGGTGGCCGCCTCGGTGTGGTGGCGGCAGGCCTTCGCGACAGCGCTCGCACCGCGACCGGTGTCGCATCAACGCAACCCGGAGATCGGCGCCACCGGTGCCGCGTTGGTGGCGCTGGGGCGCTTCGGTGACGCGATCGAGCTCGCCGACATCGGCCGGACGGACGAGCTGGTTTTGCCGACCACGGCAGGACGTTCCCACCCGCAGTATCCTTCCTGAACCTCGGCCTCGCCCGGGCCGTTGACAGCGGTACCGAGCCTGGTTGGATGGACTGCGCTCCCCCGACCGCGGTGGACGCGGTAGGACGGAGGAGGCAGGGTGGCGGCAGGTCCCGACCCGGCGAACGGCGCGGTGTCGAACCATCGCCGACGCCGCTTCGATGTCCGAGTCGTTCCGCATCGACGGCGGTCGCCGTTCCGGCTGCGCGACTGGCGGATGAGCACGAAGCTCGCCACCGTGCTGCTGGTGCCGTCGATGGCGTTTCTCCTGCTCGCCGGGGTGCAGACCAGCACCCTGGTGGTTCGAACGACGGCGTTGAACGACTTCTCCAGTCAGGTCGGCATCGGCCGGCAGATCACCTCGGCGGTGCACCAGCTCCAGCAGGAGCGTGACCGCTCGGCGGGGGAGCTGGGTGAGCTGCGTAAGGGTGGTGACCGGCAGGCCGCCGCGAACGACCTGAAGCCGTTGCAGGCGGCCACCGACAAGGCCATCGTGGACCTCAGCCGGGCCGCCGAGCCACTCGCGGACGCCGACGCGTCCTGGCGGGTGGCCTTCTCCGAGGCGCTGGAGGCGTACGACCAGGTCGTCGACATCCGCTCGGCGATCCCGCCGGCGGTGCTCAGCACCGAGACCATCCTGGGCAACTACCACCGTGCCGTCGGGGCGTTGCTCGACCTGCTCGCCGAGCCGACGCCCGGTCAGAACCAGCCGGCGTTGAACGACGCGGTGCTGCGCTACGTCCAGTTGGCCCGGGTCAAGGAGCTCTCCTCCCGGGTGCGGGCCCAGCTCTACGCCGCCGCCCGCGCCGGTGCCTACGGCACCGAGGACCGGGTGGTCCTCGCCGACCTGCGCGGTCAGCAGCTCACCGCGCTGGGCGCGTTCCGGGTGGCCGCGACCAGCGAGCAGATCCGCCGCTACGACGAGACCTCGGTGTCGCCGATGTTCCTGGTCGCCACCGGGTTGGAGGAGCGCAGCCTGTCCTCCGGCGGCGCGTCGCCGCAGGTGCTGCCGTCGGAGCAGTGGTGGTCGGCCAGCCAGCAGCGCCAGGAGCTGCTGCGTCAGCTTGAGGCGGGTGTGCTCGACGACGCCGTGCGGCAGGCCGAGGAGGCCAGCGACGATCAGCTGCGGACGACCCTGCTGGTCGTCGGCGGGGTGGTCACCGTCCTGCTGGCCGCCCTGCTGATCTCGCTGCTCATCGGGCGGTCGGTCGCCCGGTCGATGCGGATGCTGCGCAGCCAGGCGCTGCGGATCGCCCAGGTCGAGTTGCCGGACGCCCTAGACCGGCTGAAGACCGTCACCGGCGGGGTGCCGCGCATCGACGTCGCGCCGGCGGTGGTCCGCTCGCTCGACGAGATCGGTGAGCTGGCCGAGGCGTTCGTGGCGGTGCACCGCAGCGCGGTCACCGTCGCCGTCGAGCAGGCGTTGATGCGGCGCAACGTCAACGCGATGTTCGTCAACCTGGCCCGCCGTAGCCAGGTGCTGGTGGAGCGTCAGCTGGAGCTGTTGGACGACCTGGAGCGCGAGGAGAGCGACCCGGACCAGCTGGAGAACCTGTTCAAGCTCGATCACCTGGCCGCCCGGATGCGCCGTAACGACGAGAGCCTGCTGGTGCTCGCCGGCACCGACTCGACCCGCCGGTGGAACCGGCCGGTCGGGCTGGGCGCGGTGCTGCTGGCCGCCGCCGCGGAGATCGAGCAGTACCAGCGGGTCCGGATCGAGTCGGTGGCCGACGTGCACGTGGTCGGGCACGCGGTCGGCGAGTTGGTGCACCTGCTGGCCGAGCTGCTGGAGAACGCCACTGCCTTCTCCCGCCCGGACACCGTCGTGGTGGTGACCGCCCGGGTCGAGGCGGGGGCTGCGCTGATCGAGATCGTCGACCGGGGTCTCGGTATGAGCCCGGCCGCGTTGGTGCAGGCGAACGAGGTGCTGGCCAGTCCTCCGGCCGCGGACGTCGCGGCGGTGGAGCGGATGGGGCTCTTCGTGGTCAGTCACCTGGCGGCCCGGTTGCGTGTCGGCGTGCGGTTGGAGGGCGGCGAGGACGGCCTGGTCGCCCGGCTCGCCGTGCCCGAGGTGTTGCTGGCTCCGGCGGGCAGTGTGGAGCTGGATTCGCCCCCGTCGGCGCGGATGCTGGCGGCGAGCGCGGCGCGGCGGCTCGTTCCGCAGTCCGGGGCCGCCCGGCAGGCCGTGGCCCCGGTGCTGAACGGCGGGGTACGGGACCTGCCGGTGGCCGGCCGCCCGCCCGGTGTCGGCGTGCCGCGTCAGGGCCGCCCGGTGCCGGTACGCGCCGAGGACGTGTTGACCCCCGCCGCTGCTCGCGGTGCCGGCGGGGGCTGGTATTCGCGGCAGGGCCCGACCTCGCCGGTGGTGCCCGCTGCGGCGGCGCCACCGACGGCCCCGGTGACCGCCGGCACCAATGAGCGGGGATTGCCGATGCGGGTGCCCATGGCGCAGTTGAGCTCGGTCACCCGTTCGGCACAACCGATGACGGCACCGACCCGCACCGACCCGGACCCGGAGGCGGTCGGCGGCATGCTCTCGCGGCTCTACAGCGGAGTACGGCGCGCCGAGGCTGAGGACACCACCGAGATACCCGTGCCACCGTCCGGGGGGCACGACGAAGGGGGACGACGACAGTGACGACGTTGAGCCAGGAGGCGCGGGACCTGAGCTGGCTGGTGAGCGCGTTCGCGGAGCGGGTGCCGGGTGTGGCGCACGCGGTGGTGGTCTCCTCCGACGGGCTGCTGGTGGCGATCTCCGATCACCTGCCGCGGGACAACGCGGACAAGCTCGCCGCGGTGACCTCGGGGCTGATGAGCATCACCGCGGGCGCGGCCTCGATGTTCGACGGCGATGTCGTCAAGCAGACGGTGGTCGAGATGGGCCGTGGCTACTTCCTGGTGATGCAGATCCGCGACGGTTCGATTCTGGCCACGCTGGCCGCCGGTGACGCGGACATCGGTGTGGTGGGCTACGAGATGGCCCGGCTGGCCAAGCAGGCGGGGGAGATGCTCACCCCGGCCCTGCGGGCGGAGTTGCAGCAGGCGCTGCCCCGCTGAGTGTGAGCCGGCCGAGGCCCGGACGGTCACCGGCTCACCCGAGCCGAGCCGTCCGGGCCCGGCCGTCCGGGTGGCGGCGCGGTCAGAAGCCGCCGTCGGCGATGACGGAGCGGTACCAGGTGGCGGAGTTCTTGAGCACCCGTCGCTGGGTGGCGTAGTCGACGTAGACCAGGCCCCAGCGCTGGTCGTAGCCCTGGTCCCACTCGAAGTTGTCCAGCAGTGACCAGACGTGGAAGCTCTCCAGCGGCACTCCGTCGGCGATGGCCCGGTGCGCGGCGGTGAGGTGGTCGCGGAGGAAGCTGATCCGCCCGGTGTCCTGGACGGTGCCGTCCGCGCCCAGGGTGTCCGGTGTGGGCAGCCCGTTCTCGGTGATGGTGAGCGGGACCGGGCCGTATTCGCGGGTGATCCGGGTCAGCAGGTCGTACATCCCCTCGGGGTAGATCTGCTGCCATTCGGCCTCGGAGGTCGCCCAGCGGTGCGCGGTGCCGCCGTCGCCGGTGACGTAGATCGGGGTGTAGTACTGCACGGCCAGCAGGTCGATCGGCGCCGAGATGGTCTTCAGGTCGCCGTCGCGGATGCCCTGGACCATCCGGCTCTGTGGGCCCAGGTCGGCCAGCAGGTCCTCCGGGTAGCTGCCCTTGAGCAGGGAGTCGAGGTAGAGGCGGTTCTCGTACGCGTCGTAGAGGTGGGCGGCCGCGGCAGCCTGCGGGGAGTCGTCGGCGGGGTAGCAGGGGTGCAGGTTGAGCGCGGGGCCGATGCGGCTGTCGCTGCCGGTGGCGCGCAGCGCGGCGACGGCGAACCCGTGGGCGAGTTGCAGGTGGTGGGCGACGAGGTAGGCGGCGTCCGGGTCCTGCCGGCCGGGGGCGTGGTGGCCGGTGAGATAGCCGTTCTGCACCACGGTCTTGGGTTCGTTGATGGTGAGCCAGGCCGGCACCCGGTCGCCGAGGGCGCGGAAGACCACGTCGGCGTAGTCGGCGAAGCGGTGGGCGGTGTCGCGTGACTCCCAGCCGCCGGCGTCCTGGAGCGCCTGCGGGAGGTCCCAGTGGAACAGGGTGGCCATCGGGGTGATTCCGCGCTCGTGCAGGCCGTCGAGGATTCGGCGGTAGAAGTCGAGGCCGCGTTGGTTGGGCGTGCCGGTGCCGTCGGGCTGGATCCTGGGCCAGGAGATGGAGAAGCGGTAGCTGCGCAACCCGAGGTCGCGCATGAGGTCGAGGTCCTCGGCGTAGCGGTGGTAGTGGTCGATGGCCACGTCGCCGGTGTCGCCGTTGCGGGTGCGACCTGGGACGCGGCTGAAGGTGTCCCAGACCGACTCGCCGCGCCCGTCCTCCTTGGTGGCGCCCTCGATCTGGTACGCGGAGGTGGCCGCGCCCCAGCCGAAGTTGTCCGGGAAGCGCAGCGGGCCGGCGGGCCCAATAGGTATCGACATGGATTCTCCTCATGGATACGGGGTCACCGCCGAAGGATTCGGGAGCGCTCCCATGATAGGGCAGACGCTGCCGGCCGGTCAGCCGGCCGTCAGGACGGCCGGCGCTGGCTGATGGGAGGCGGGTGTGTGGCCCCGAGCAGCGAACGAGGCCGTCCGGGCGGCGCGGCGCGCCTGTCCCGTCGGCCTCTTTTCCTATCGTGTACGGGGGTTTAGTGTGGGGACGGGGGAGGGCAACCCCCGTCCCCACCGTAACTGCACACACACGGGCGGAATTTGGGTCCTGCCGTGCGTGTCGCGCGGGAGCCGGGCCACGCGAGTGGCTCTGGTTCCACCTCCCTCCCTGTGGTGGGACGATGGCTGACGACGGCGTCCGGGCTGGCCCGTCGTCGGCCCTCGGTCTGGTTCCCTGGGCTCGTCAGAGACGACCCCAGCGATCTTCTTGTTGGAACCTTGTCGATGGAAGCGCTCCCATCGACCGATGTTGCGACTGTAACCCCCGTCACGTCTTTGTGAAAGACCCAAAACGAGATCGAAACAAGGAGCTGATCCGGCCCTCCGTGCGCTTGTTGTGGGAGCGCTTCCATGGCAGACTGTCGATTCGACGCGACAGGAGCCACATCGCGTGAGTGCGGGTCCACCGAGGGCAACCGGCAGCACCAGCTCCCGGTCACGGTCACCCGAGCGCAGCCGGCGGGACCCCCTCCCGTGCGGGCCGCACCGCCCTACCCCGGCCGGGCCCGGGGAAGACCACCTTCCCGGCGCCTCGACATCCCCGCGGACCACCACCCTCGCGGGCAGGCGCCTCGCCGGGGCAGCATCCCGGCCTGGTCCGAGGAGACACCGCGCACATGAGACAACTGGCAATACGCCGCCGCGTGGCGCTCGCCGCCGCCGCGCTGCTCGCCATCGGCGGGGTGACACTGCCTGCCGGCGCCGCGCAGGCCGCACCCGCCTGCGACGTGGTCTACGCGACCAACGACTGGAACACCGGCTTCACCGCGAACGTCACCATCAAGAACCTGGGTGACCCGGTGAGCAGCTGGACGCTCAAGTGGACCTTCCCGACCAGTGGTCAACGGGTCACCCAGGGCTGGTCGGCCAAATTCAGCCAGTCCGGCAGCGAGGTCACCGCGACCAACGAGTCGTACAACGGCAACCTCGGCACCGGGGCCTCCACCACCATCGGCTTCAACGGCGCCCACTCGGGCAGCAACCCGAAGCCCACCGCGTTCACACTGAACGGCACCCCCTGCAACGGCACCCCGGCCAACCAGCCGCCGACGGTCTCCCTCGGCCTGCCGAGCGGGCCGTTCACCGCGCCGGCCGACGTGCCGCTGACCGCCACCGCCAGCGACCCGGACGGGACGATCAGCAGGGTCGAGTTCTACCGCAACGGCCTGCTGATCAACACCGACACCTCCGCCCCGTACACGTACACCCAGGAGGACCTGCCGGCCGGCAGCTACACCGTCCAGGCCAAGGCGTACGACAACGCCAACGGCATCGGGGTCGACGAGAAGGCGTTCACCGTCGGCGCTGCCACCGGCCCGACACTGGTCGCCACGCCGTCCGCGGTGAGCGTCGCCGAGGGTGGCAGCGCCACCTTCAACCTCAAGCTCAGTGCCGCCCCGACGGCCAACGTGCCGGTCACCCTCACCCGCACCGGTGACACCGATGTCACTGTCTCGCCGGCCACCGCCACGCTGACCCCGAGCAACTGGAACACCGGGGTCACCGTCACGGTCGCCGCGGCGGAGGACACCGACACCGTCGGCGGCGCCGCCACCATCACCGCCTCCGCCACCGGTCTCGCCTCGCTGACGGTCAGCGCCACCGAGATCGACAACGACACCCCGGGCGGCGACAACGCCTACACCGCGAAGTTCCTCGAGCAGTACGGCAAGATCAAGAACTCGGGCTACTTCAGCCCGGAGGGCGTGCCGTACCACTCGGTCGAGACGCTGATCGTCGAGGCGCCCGACCACGGCCACGAGACCACCTCGGAGGCGTTCAGCTTCTGGCTCTGGCTGGAGGCTTACTACGGCAAGGTCACCCAGAACTGGGCGCCGTTCAACAACGCCTGGACGGTGATGGAGAAATACATCATCCCCACGCACGCCGACCAGCCGACCGCCGGCTCCGCCGGCACCCCGCAGTACGCCGCGGAGTACAACCTGCCCAGCCAGTACCCGTCGGCGCTGAACCCGAACGTCCCGGTCGGCCAGGACCCGCTGCGCTCGGAGTTGCAGTCTACCTACGGCACCGGCGACATCTACGGCATGCACTGGCTGATGGACGTCGACAACACCTACGGCTTCGGCCGCTGCGGTGACGGCACCACCAAGCCGGCCTACATCAACACCTTCCAGCGGGGCACGCAGGAGTCGGTGTGGGAAACCGTCCCGCAACCCTCCTGCGACACCTTCAAGCACGGCGGTCAGTACGGCTACCTCGACCTGTTCGTCAAGGACACCGGCGCCCCCGCCAAGCAGTGGAAGTACACGAACGCCCCGGACGCCGACGCCCGCGCCGTGCAGGCCGCGTACTGGGCGCTGACCTGGTCCAAGGCACAGAACAAGCAGGCCGACGTCGCGGCCACCATCGCCAAGGCCGCGAAGATGGGCGACTACCTGCGGTACGCGATGTTCGACAAGTACTTCAAGAAGATCGGCAACTGCATCGGGGCCAGCACCTGCCCCGCCGGCAGCGGCAAGGACTCGGCGCACTACCTGCTGTCCTGGTACTACGCCTGGGGCGGCGCGTACGACGCCAGCCAGAACTGGTCCTGGCGGATTGGCTCCAGCCACAACCACTTCGGCTACCAGAACCCGTTCGCGGCCTGGGCGCTGACCAACACCCCCGAGCTCAAGCCGCAGTCGTCGACAGCTGTCGCCGACTGGACCAAGAGCTTCGAGCGGCAGCTGGAGTTCTACACCTGGTTGCAGTCCGCCGAGGGCGGCATCGCCGGTGGCGCCACCAACAGCTGGGACGGTAGCTACGCCCAGCCGCCGGCCGGCACCAGCACCTTCTACGGCATGTTCTACGACGTCGACCCGGTCTACAACGACCCGCCGTCGAACCAGTGGTTCGGTATGCAGGCCTGGTCGATGCAGCGCATCGCCGAGCTGTACCAGCAGACCGGCAACGCGAAGGCCAAGGCCCTGCTGGACAAGTGGGTGCCCTGGGCGATCGCCAACACCACCCTCGGCACCAACTGGTCGATCCCGTCGGACATGGCGTGGACCGGCCAGCCGACCACCTGGAACCCGTCCAACCCGCAGCCCAACACCGGCCTGCACGTCGAGGTCATCAGCAAGGGCCAGGACGTCGGTGTCACCGCCGCCTACGCCCGGATCCTGATCGCGTACGCGGCCAAGTCGGGCAACGTGGCGGCCAAGAACACCGCCAAGGGGCTGCTCGACGCGCTGTCGGCCGCCAGCGACGCCAAGGGTGTCTCCACCACCGAGAAGCGTGGCGACTACCGGCGCTTCGACGACGTCTACAACGCGTCCACCGGGCAGGGCCTCTACGTCCCGTCGGGCTGGACCGGGAAGATGCCGAACGGCGACACCATCGCCGCCGGCAAGAGCTTCCTCGACATCCGGTCCTTCTACAAGAACGACCCGGACTGGCCCAAGGTGCAGGTGTACCTGGACGGTGGTGCGGAGCCGAGCTTCAACTACCACCGGTTCTGGGCGCAGGCTGACGTCGCCATGGCGTACGCCGACTACGGCAGCCTGTTCCCGAACGGCTGAGGCGACCCGGGGTGGGTGGCGTGGACCGCCCACCCCGGGGTCCGGCCCGGGTCCGGGGAACGACGGACCGGGGCTGGCGGACGGCCTGACACCTACGGTCAGGCCGGGGTGGGCCGGCCATCTGGCCGACGCAGCGGATCGGCTGGCCCACCCCACCGCCCGGACTGGAGCCAGCCGCGAAAAAGCCCAGAAATTCGGGCCGTCGCGGGATCACACCGAGGTCCGTGACGGAGTAACGTACGTCACCGGAGAGGCCGCTCCCCCCGTGGCGGCCTCTCCACTTATTTGCCCCGAGCCCGGCCGTTCTCTGCCCCGAGCCCGGCAGCGCCGGGCGGGTTTCAGCGGGGCCGCGTGACCGGGTGCCGCAGCCCCGGGTGTCCGGCCGGCAGCGAACGCCGCAGCACCACCCAGCTCAGCGCCAGCGCCGCCGCGACCAGCGGCCAGGTCAGCGCCACCCGGGCCACCACCAGCGCGAGCACCTGGCCGCTCAGGTAGAGCGGCACGAACAGGGCGAGCCGCAGCAGGTAGGTCGCCGTCCACACCCAACTGGCCCGGCCGTACCCGCGCAGCAGCGCCGGGTCGCGCCGCCACCCGGCCCGCTGGCCCAGCACCGCGCCGACCAGCACACCCAGCAGTGGCCACCGCACCACGATGCTGACCGTCCACGCCAGAGCGCTCGCGGCGTTGGACAGCACCTGGATCAGAAAGAAGTTCTCGGCCCGGCCGGTGCGCACCGCGATCAACGCCGCGACGCAGACGGCCAGCAGCCCGATCAGCACCGAGCGCGGCCGGTCACCCCGACGCAGCCGTACGCCGGCCACCACCGCGCCCACGGCCAGCGCCGCACCGACCCCACCCCACAGCGACTCGCCGCCCAGCAGCCAGCCCGCCGCGAACGCCAGCGGCGGCAGGGTGGCGTCGATGGCACCGCCTCGCCCGCCCAGCAGATCCGTCAGCGACTCGGCCCGTACCGGCCCTGCCGACCCCGGGTCGTCGCCTTCACGCAGCTCGGGACCGGGTTCGTCAGGGCCGCTGTCGCGCTCCGGTGTTCCGCTCACCACCGCCTCCTCGCCTCCGGCACAACCTAACCGGCGATCGGCGGCGGGCCACCGGTCGGACCGCCGACACCTGCCGCTACGGTGTGCGGATGCGCGCGACGGCACGGGGTTGGACCGCGGTCTGGTTGGTCGTACTGGCCCTCGTCCAGGCGGCTGCCTTCCTCGCCGTGTGGCGGGTGGCCGTGCACCTCGAGATCGGTCAGTGGGTGGACACTGTCGCCCTCACCGGCAACCGGATCGGGCAGGACGCCATCGACGGTCCGGTCGACAAGATCCTCAACGCGATGTCGGTGGTCTCGCTGCTGGCCGTCACCGCGATGATCGGGTTCATCGCGCTGATCCGGGGGCGCATCGCCCTGGCGATCACCGCGACCCTGCTGATCGCCGGAGCGAACGTCACCACCCAGCTGCTCAAGTACGGGCTGAACCGGCCCGACTACGGCGTCGACCCGGAACGCGCCGCGGTGGGCAACAGCCTCCCGAGCGGGCACGCCACGGTGGCCGCCTCGGTGGCGGTCGCGCTGATGCTCGTGCTGCCGCGCAAGGTGCGGGCCGTCGGTGCCTTCATCGGTGCCGGGTACGCCGCCGTCGCCGGGGTCGCCACCCTCTCCGCCGGATGGCACCGGCCCAGCGACGCGGTCGCCGCGTACCTCGTGGTGGGTGTGTGGGCGGCGTTGGCCGGTCTGCTGCTGCTGGTCGCCCAGCGGGAGCAGGCCGAGATCGCCCCCGGCGACGCGCACCGGGTCGCGGCGCTGGTGCTCGGGCTCGGCGGTGTGCTCGCCCTGGTGGCCTGCGGGCTCTCCCTGTCCTGGCTGCTCGACCTGCGCGACACCGGGCCGGAGGAGTTGGCCCGCCGCCCCCTGTTCGTCGGGTACGCGGGCAGCGCCGCCGGGATCGCCGGCACGATGGCGGTGGTGATGGCGTTGGCGCTCACCGTCGTGCACCGGCTGGTGCCCCGGGTCAAGGGCTGAGCCGTCCGGTGGAACCGGTCCGGGCGGCGTTCTCCGCCGAGTGCGCGCGGTTCACCGAGATCCTGGCCGAGCTGACCGACGATGATCTGAGCCGGCCCACCGACTGCCCTCCGTGGAACGTTCGGGACCTGATCGCGCACACCCGCACCGGGGTCGGCCGACTGACCGACATGCTCGCCGCGCCCGCCCCGCCCCGCGCCGAGGTCGACGCCGCCGGCTACTTCGGCGCGGCGAAGTTCACCGCAGAGGTCGACGCCGACCGGATCGCCGGCGGGCAAAGAGAGGCGCTACAGGTGGACCGGGCGGCGCTGGCCACCGAGTTCGACAGGGCCTGGCGGGCCACCGAGGCGGCGGTCGCCGCCGCGCCGCCCGACCGGGTGGTGCGAACCCGGCACGGCGACGCGATGCGCCTCGGCGAGTTCCTGCGGACCCGGGTGGTCGAGGTGGGTGTGCACGGGTTGGATCTGGCCGCCGCGCTGGGCCGACCCCCGTGGCTCACCCCACCGGCGGCCGAGGTCATCGCCGAGCTGCTCACCGGCGGACGACCGGCACCGGCCGGGTTGAGCTGGGACCGGCTGACAGTGATCCGCAAAGCCACCGGGCGGGCGGTGCTGACCGCCCCGGAACGGGCCGCGATCGCCGCCGCCGGCTTCCGTTGGCTCGCCTTCGGCCGCTGACCCCGGGTCATCCGGAACCGCAGCCGTTCGCGCGCTGCTTGCCCTCTGCTGCCGGCGCCGACCAGTCAGCTCGCGGCGCGGGGGGCGGGGACGTGCGGGGCGACACCGCGCAGGTGCGTCAGCACCACCGGGTCGATCCTCCCGGGCACCAGCCGCTCCTCCAGGTTCTCCAACCCGGCCCAGGAGATCAACGCCGCTTCTGTGCCGTCCCCGTGCACCGGATGGCCCAGCGCGCCGAGCAACGCCGCCACCTCGGCGGCGACCGCGCCGCTCAGGTCGAGCAGGGTCGCCGGGTCGGGTCGGCCGAACAGCATGGTGTGCACCGTGAGCAGGCGACCCAGCTCGGCGACCGGGTCCGGGTGGTCGTCCACGCGCAGGTCCACCACCACGTCGCTGGTGCCGCCATACCCGCCGCCGCGCTCGACCACCAGCAGGCCGGCGCTCTGCCGGCCACGCCGGTCGCCACCGGCTTCGTCACCGGCCCGCAGCGCCGCGACCAGCCGCTCGGAGAACGGCAGCGCCGCTCCCGTCAGCCAGGCTTCGCCGAGGGCGTCGACGACCTCCGGGCCGGTGAGCACGTTGCCCTGCGCGGCCCAACCGTCGCCGGTCCGCCCGCCGGCCCACTGATGGCAGGCCGGCCCGGTCCAGCTGGCCCCCGCGCCGGTGGCCCCCACGACGCCGAGCTGGCGGTGCTCCCGCTCCGGGTCGGCGGCGATCAGCCCGGCCACCACGTCGGCGGCGGCCACCCCGGTGCGCAGCAGGGTGAGGCCCTGCGGGCGGTAGGCGAGGTTGACATGTGCCTGGGTGGCCAGCGCGCCCACCTCGGCGGCGGCGGCCGGCACCAACGCCCCGGCGGCGAGGAACTTACTGGCGACGGCCACGCCATGCAGGCGGCCGTCGGCGGAGCGGGCGACGAGCGAGAAGGTCACCGGCCGAGAGTAACCGTCCCCGCCGACGCGACACCGACGCGCGAGGCTCAGAACGGTGGGGTGGCGGCCTCCGGTGGGGCGCCGTGGGCGCGGCGGGCGTCGGCCACCGCGACCGCGGCCAGCACCAGCGCCCCGACCGCTGTCGCGAGCACACCGGGCAGGTACAGCAGCGGCACCGACGACGCCACCAGCACCGTGACGGCGATCCACCGGGACGGCGAGACCCGCCCGAACACCTCGTACTCCAGGCGGGCCCGGCCGGTCAGGAACAGGGCCGGTCCACCGAGCACCATGGCCAGCCACGGCCCCGGGATCCGCTCCAGCGGATGATTGATGATCAGCTCATAGCCGATCGCGGTGGCGGCGAGACCGATCACCATCAGCAGGTGGGTGTCGGCCGCCGAGCGACCGATGGTGGCGGGGTGGCGGGCCTTCATCACCGCCTCGCCCAGGATCCGCCCGGCCCGCTGCACGTAGATGCGCCACAGCAGGATCGAGGTGGCCAGCGCCAGCGCGAACGCCCACACGTGCCCCGACTCGAACGGGCCCGCGCTGTACGCGAAACCCGCCACCAGGATCGTCTCGCCCAGCGCGACGAGGAAGAACTGCTGGTACCGCTCGGCCAGGTGTTCCCCGGCGATCTCCCACTTGGAGATCGTCGAACGACCCAGGCCGGGCACCGGCCAGCCACAGCGGGCGGCCACGTACTCGAAGGTCAGCGCCGCCGACCAGAGCACCACCTGCGCGTTGGTGGACAGCATCGCGCCGCTGATCCAGAGCACCCCGCTGACGGCGAAGATCACCGCCATGCGCACCTTCAACCGGCGGTACGGGTGCGGCCCGAGCGCGATCGACAGGATCACCGGCCGGGTCACCTGCGCGATGACGTACGCCACCGCGAACATCAGCGCGGTCTCGCTGAACGCGCGGGGGATCGCCACCCCCATCACCATGCTGCACACCAACGCGGTGATCACCACGGTCTGCAACGGCACCCGGTACGGGTCGTACCGGCTGGTCGTCCACGCGGTGCCCTGCCAGACCGCCCAGAGCGCCAGCAGCAACAGCAGTGTCTTGCCGCCGCCGGTGACAGTCCCCCAGCCGTGCTCCCGGCCCGGTTCCTGGGTCAGATCCTCGAACGCGCGCGCCGAGATCCGGGTGAGCGCGAAGACGAACACCAGGTCGAAGAAGAGTTCCAGGAACGTCGCCCGGCCGGGCGTGGCCGCCGCCGGGACCGGCTCCAGGTGTCCCGCTGCCCTGGAAGCCATGGTCAGCGGCCTGCGCCGTCGGTCCGGTCCACCTCGAAGTGGTAGCACTTTCCACCGGCGCGCACGGCCGGAAACCGGCGATTCTGCCCAACCCGGGGATCTTGCTCGGACCGGCGTCAACGGGCACGATCGACCGGTGACGAATCGATGGGGCATGACGGTGCCGCTGGGCGGGATCGCGCTGGCGCAGCACGACGCGGCCTACGCCGCCCTCGACCGGGCCGGGTTCACCGACGTCTGGTCGTCCGAGGTCGCCGGGACCGACGCGTTCACCCCGCTGGCGCTCGCCGCGGCCTGGCAGCCCGGCCTGCGGCTCGGCACCGCGATCACACCCGTCTTCACCCGAGGCCCCGGCCTGCTGGCGATGAGCGCGGCGGCGCTGGCCGAGGCCGCGCCGGGCCGGTTCTCGCTCGGCATCGGCGCGTCCTCACCCGTGCTGGTACGCGACTGGAACGCGGTGCCGTTCGACGAGCCGTTCCGCCGCACCCGCGACGTGCTGCGATTCCTGCGCGCCGCGCTGGCCGGCGAGACCGTCGACGAGGCCTACGACACATTCACCGTCCGACGGTTCACGCTGGAACAACCGCCGGCGGTGCCGCCACCGATACTGCTCGCCGCGCTGCGCCCGGGGATGCTCCGGCTGGCCGGTGCGGAAGCCGACGGGGTCATCCTCAACTGGCTCAGCGCCGACGACGTGCCGCGCGCCCTCGCCGAGCTGGGCGAGCGCCGCGCCGGCTTCGAGGTCGCCGCCCGGATCTTCGTCTGCCCCACCGAGGACGCCGCCTACGCTCGGGCGCTCGGCCGCCGGCTCATCACCAGCTACCTCACCGTTCCGGCGTACGCCGAGTTCCACCGCTGGCTCGGCCGCGACGAGACGCTCGCGCCCATGTGGGCGGCCTGGGCCGCCGGTGACCGGCGCGGCGCGAACGCGGCGGTGCCCGACGAGGTGGTCGACGCGCTCGTGCTGCACGGCTCACCGGAGCGGTGCCGCGCCGAGGTGCGCCGTTACGCCGACAACGGTGTGGACGTGCCGATCATCGCGCTGCTGCCCACCCCCGAGGTCACCACCGGCGGCACCACCGCGCTGCTCAGCCTCATCGCCCGGTTGGGCACCGACTCCGTGGAGGCGTCCCCGTGAACCTCACCGACCGGATCGTGGTGGTCACCGGCGGGGCCGGCGGCATCGGCGCGGCGCTGTCGCGCCGGTTCGCCGCCGAGGGGGCCGCCGCCGTGGTGGTCGCCGACCTGGACGCCGACGCGGCCCGCGCGGTGGCCGAGGGCATCGGCCCGGTCGCGCACGCCCGCGCCCTCGACGTCACCGACGAGGAGCAGGTCCGCTCGTTGGTCGCCGACACCGAGCAGCGGTACGGCCGGATCGACCTGTTCTGCGCCAACGCGGGGGTGACCACCGGCGGGGGAGTGGAGGTCGACGACGCCGGCTGGGACCGCTCCTGGCGGGTCAACGTGCTCGCCCACGTCTACTCGGCCCGCGCGGTGCTGCCCGGAATGCTCGCCCGGGGCGGCGGGCACCTGCTGCACACCTGCTCCGCGGCCGGTGTGCTGACCGCTGTGGGCGACGCCGCGTACACAGCGACGAAGCACGCCTCGGTGGGGTTCGCCGAGTGGCTGGCCATCACCTACCGGGACCGGGGCATCCGGGTCAGCGCGCTCTGCCCGCAGGGGGTGGACACCCCGATGCTCGCCGACGGGCTCGCCGACGGTCACCTGGGCGCCCGGGTGGTCGCCGCGTCCGGTGCGGTGCTCACCCCGGACCAGGTCGCCGACGCGGCCGTCGCCGGGCTGGCCGAGGAACGTTTCCTGATCCTGCCGCACCCCGAGGTCGCCGACTACGCGCGCCGCCGCGCCGAGGACCCGGACGGTTGGCAGGCCGGCATGCGCAAGCTCATCCGCCGGCTGACCGCCTGACCCGCTACCGCGTGGGAACCCGTCCGACGGCCAGGAGATGGGCGCTGGCACTTATCAGCGCCGGCTCGCTGCTGTAGAGCCGGGCCAGGTCCAACGCCGCGGCGAAGACTGCGTCGTGCGCGGGTCCGTTCGCCGCCGCCGCCGCCTCCGCCGCTGTCCAGGCGGGGCCCTCCACCCCGTGTACGACGACATCGGTCAGCCCGGCGGCCGCGCACTCGTCGGTGATCTCCTCGACCCGGTGGAAGTAGGCGTGGGTGAACCCGATCCGCGGGTCGTTGACGCCGTCGCTCAGCAGCGCCCTGGCCTCGTCGAGCAGCCTTTCGTCGAGTCGTCCGGTGGCCGCAAAGTCCAACGGGCCGGCGAACCGGGAGATGACGGCGGCCACGACGAGACCGCCGGGCCGGGTGACCCGGACCGCCTCGCGCAGGGCCTGAAGCCGATCGGCGCGGCGGACCAGGTGGTAGAGCGGGCCCAGCAGCAGGGCGGCGTCATACCCGTTGTCGGCGTCGGGAAGCGCACGCGCGTCGCCCACCTGTGCCTCGACCGGAGGGTGCCCGTCGCGGGCCTGCGCGACGTGGCTCGGCACGAGGTCGACGAGGCGGACCTGGTAGCCGGCGGAGACGAGGGCCCGCGCGTACTCGCCGGTGCCCCCACCGATGTCCAGCACCCGGGCGCCCGGACCGGGCAGGAGATCCCGCAGGAGCTGCGTCGTGCGCATCCACTCCAGTCGCGCCTGCGGGCGGGCGGTGAGCCGCTGGTCCTCCCGGTAGCGCTGCGTGTAGTAGTCGACGATGTCGCTCGAATGCTGATCCACGCTCTGATGGTCACCGCTGTGCGGTGCGCGGGCCAACGAATTTCCCCCCCGCTGCCCCGCCGCCACCGCCCCTGCTGTCGGTGATCAAGAAGTTTGCGTCAGGAGGGGGCCCGCCGTCGACGCAAAGCTCTTGATCAACGCGGGGAGCGGCGGGCGTGGCGCAGGGGAGTGGGGTGCACGGACCAGAGCAGGCGGCGCCACCAGGGGCGCGCGGAGCGCAGGGTGGCCACGTAGGTGGTGGCCACCTCGGCGGCGCGAGCCGCCTGGTCGGGCGTTGCGGCGCCGGGGGCGAAGCCCACCTGATTGAGCAGGGCCGCCAGTTCGTCGACCGCCGGGCCGGACGCGTCCGCCGCCGCCATGCTGCTGGCGGGCGCGGCGGTGTCCGGGTCGGCGGTCGTGTCGTCGCCGGTCGTGCGCGCTCGGGCGTCGGCGAGGGCCTGGCGGGCGTGCCTGGCCACCTCGGTGGCGGCCAGGTCGTCCCCGACCGGTCTGCCGGCCAGCCGGAGCGCGTCGGTGACCTCCCGCCAGGCGCCGGCGATGCGCTGACCCGGGTCGCCCCCTACGAGCCGGTTGCGGGTGAGGGAACGACGCATCGCCAGCAGGGTGAGCAGCAGTGCGCCCACCACCAGCAGCAGACCGCCGCTGCCGCCGGCGACCAGCACCGGTGCGGAGACCCCGTCCGGGCCGGGCGGGGCGTCGGGCGCGGCCACCGGCTCCGGTGAGGCGCTCGGCTCCGCGGTCGGCGCCGGCGCCTCCGAGGGCGGTGGGTCCTCCGGCGTCGGGCGGAAGTCCTCCTCCACCGGTCGCGGCTCGTCGTCGGGGCGGGGCAGCGGGTCGAACGCCACCCACCCCAGCCCGTCGAAGAGCACCTCCGGCCAGGCGTACGCGTCGCCGGCCAGCACCGGCCCCTGCCCGCTGGTCCGGAACCCCACCACCACCCGCGTGGGCAGCCCGGAGAGCCGGCCGAGGACCGCGAAGGCCGCCGCGAACTGCTCCGAGGTGCCCTCCTGCCCGCCGCCGTTGCGGGGTCCGAACAGGAAAAAACCCAGATTCGGGTACGCATGACCGCTCGGGGCGTCCGCCACCACCCGGTAGTGCTCGGCCAGGAACTGCTCGATCGCCGACGCCCGCGCGAACGGCGCCCCGTTCTCCTCCGCGAGCTGGGTGGCCAACCGGCGCATCGGGTCGGGCACCCCGTCCGCGACCCGCAGCACCCGGGCCACCTCCTCGCCGGCGGGCACGTTCGCGCTGGCCAACAGGTTGTTGTCCGGGCGTTCCTCGGCGGAGGTCACCGAGTACCGCAGCCCCGGCGTCAACCCTTCCGGCCGGATCAGCGTCCCGCTCGCCGGGTCGTACGCCACCCGCGCCCCACTGACCTCCCGGGGCGTCGCCACGGCGGGCAACAGCCGACCGCTCAACTCGGCCACGCTGATCTGCTGCCGGACCGTCCGCACAGTGCTGTCCCGGGCCGCTGTCGCGGCCGGCAGGATCCGACCGGCGTTGCGGTACGTCGCGCCGACGCGCCAGGTCACCCCGTCGTAGTCGCTGAGCACCGCCAACCGGATCCGCACACTGCGCGCGGTGTCCGCCGCCGGGTCGGCCTCGGGCGGCGCGTCGGCGGATGGGGCGTCGGGGCGTTGCGTGCTCACGTCGAGGAGCTTCTGCTCCGGGTGCAGCGCCCAGCCGGAGATCCGGATCAACGGGTTCTCGTCGAGCGTCTGCACCCGCGGCGGCTCCACGTACCGGCGTGGGTCCACCGGCCGGCCGTCGACCTGCTCCGCGACGACCGGGCCGAGCAACGCCACCAGCCCGACCACCACTGCCACCCCGAGCGCCGCGCTGGCGGCCAGCCGCAGTCGCACCGCCGCGCGTACCCGGGGGGTCAACTCGGCGGTCGGATCGCCGCCGCCCGGCGTCGTGCGGATGGGGGTGGCCAGGCCGAGGGCCGCGACCGCGACGAACACCACCGTCGATCCCATCGCCGGTTCGGCGTTCGGGCCGACCACGTAGAGGGCGGCGGCGTAGAGCCCCGCCGCCGGCAGGTAACCCAGCAGCACCCGGCCGGTGCGCAGCGCCACCTCCGCGCCGGTCAGCCCGGCCAGCCAGGCGGCGACGACCGGCACCAGCACCGTGTCCGGGGTGGGCTCCACCGGGATCATCGCGGTGAGCAGCCGGGGGATGCCGTTACGGGCGGCGTCCGCGGTGACCTCCAGCAGGCCGCCGGGCAACTCGGCGCGGGTGGCGGCCAGCCGCAGCGACCACAGTGTCCAGCCGACCATGGCGGCCACCGACACCGGCGCCACCAGCCAGGACGGCAGCCTTCGGGCGGCAACGCTGACCAGCACCGAACCCGCCGCCGCGCCGACGACCAGCCAGGTCAGCAGGCCACCGGCGTACACCCGGCCGAGCACCACCCCGGCGAGCGCCGTCAGCCCGATCAGCGCCAGCGGCAGGACCGCCGCCCGCAGCACCCGCACGGCGTTCGTCACCACCGGCGTACCCCGTCCCACTCGGCGGCGAACTGCGCGCCGTCCGCCGCGTCGACGACCACCAGGCCGGCGGTGCCCGGTGGCGTCGGCTCGGCCGCGCCGAACACAGCGACCATCACCGACGGGTACGCCCCGCGCAGCGCCCCGACGTGCCCCAACTCGTCCCGGCCACCCGGCCCGGTCAGGAAGATCAACGTGTCGCCGAGCCGGTCCTGCCGCAGCCGGGTGGTGGCCGCCCGCACCGCATCGCCGTCGGCGGACAGATCGGCGGCGGCGAGCCGGTCCAGCGGCCCGAGCGCGCCGTCGGCCTCGCCGACCTGCGCCGGCTCCACCGGCTCCGCCGGCTTTGTCGGCTCCGCCGGCTCCGCGGCGGCCAACAGCAACAGCACCGGCAGGTCGGCGCGGTGCGCGGCGGTGACGATCGACGCCGCCGCCTCACAGGCCGACTCGAACGATTGCGCCACCCCGCCGACCCGCTGCGGGTGCGCGGCGGCACGGTTGTCCAGCAGGACGACAAGGCGCGGCAGGCTGGTGTCCACGTTCTCCCGCACCATCAGCTCACCCACCCGGGCGCTGGTGCGCCAGTGCACCCGGCGCAGTTCGTCGCCGACCACGTACTCCCGCAGCGAGTCGAACGTGATCGACCCGTGCGGGACCCCGTCCACCCGGCCGTCGAGGCTGCGCCCCGAGCCTCGCGGCACCGCCGTCAGCGGATGGATGCGGGGGTGCACCCAGACCGGCACCGCCGCACCGTACGGGCGGGCCAGCGCCACCAACCCCAGCGGGTCGCGTCGGGTCACCCGCAGCGGACCGACCGGCACCACCCCACGACGGTCGGTCGGCACGTCGTAGCGGACCTCGGTGTCCCGGCCGGGCCGCAGGCGCAGCACCGGCACCGGCACGGTCCGCTCCCCGCACCGGTCCTCGGCCAGCAGGTTCGCCGAGCGCAGCCGCCCGGTGTTGCGCACTGTCACCGTCATGCTCGCCGGCTCGCCGCGCGCCACCCGGTCCGGGTCCGCGCGTCGGGTCACCGTCAGCCGGGGCCGCCAGGCCGCGACCAGCGCGGCGTAGCCGACGGCCGCGCCGGCCGCCGCGCCGAGCAGCGTCAACTCGGGGTACGCGAACCGGAACCCCGCCCCCAGCAGCACCACGGCGGCGACGAGCAGCCCGACCCCACGGGCGGTGATCCCCATCGCGCTGCTGCCGGTCAGCCCTGCACCGGAGCGGGTTGCCCCGACGGCAGCGGCACCGGCACCGAGGCGACGGCCTGGCGCAGCACCTCCGCGGGGGTCATCCCGCGCACCTGGGCGTCCGGGGTGAGCAGCAGCCGGTGGGCGAACACCGCCTCGACGAGCGCCTTCAGATCCTCCGGCATGATCCAGCCCCGCCCGTCGATCAGCGCGTACGCGCACGCCGCGCGGGTCAACGCGATCACGCCCCGGGGGCTGACCCCGACGCGTACCTGCGGGTGGGTGCGGGTGGCCGCGGCCAGCCGGACCGCGTACGCGTAGAGCGGCTCGGCGATGTGCACCCGGCGGGCCATCCGGACCATCTCGCCGACGGTGGCGGTGTCGGTGACCGGGGCGAGCGCCTCGGGGGAGCGCACTGTCGCGCCGCGCAGCACCTCGACCTCGACGGCCTCGTCTGGGTACCCGACGGACAGCTTCACCAGGAAACGGTCCAACTGCGCCTCGGGCAGCCGGTAGGTGCCGTCCATCTCCACCGGGTTCTGCGTGGCCACCACCAGGAACGGCGACGGCACCGGGTGCCGGACCCCGTCCACAGTGACAGTCCGTTCCTCCATCACCTCCAGCAGCGCCGACTGGGTCTTCGGCGACGCCCGGTTGATCTCGTCGGCGATGACGATGTTGGCGAAGACCGGCCCCGGATGGAACTCGAAGTCCCGGGTCGCCTGGTTGAAGATCGTCACACCGGACACGTCCGAGGGGAGCAGGTCGGGCGTGAACTGGATGCGCCGCCACTCGCCCTTCACCGTGGCGGCGATGGCCCGTGCCAGGGTCGTCTTACCGACCCCCGGCACGTCCTCCAGCAACACGTGACCCTGGGCGAAGAGCGCTGTCAGCGCCAGCCGCACCACCTGCGGCTTGCCGAGCACCACCGCGTTGACGTTCTCGGCCAGCCGGGCGGCCAGGGCGGCGAAGCCCTGCACCTCCGGCTGGGTGAGCGGCTCGTGCGTGTTCACGGTCGGTGGTGCTCCTCGCCTGGTGTTTCAGCAGGTGGGCAGGACGTTGATGGTGTCGCCGCCCTCCAGGTTGAGCCAGGCCCAGGGGATGTAGTTCTTCCCCTTGTAGTTGACCTGCACCCACCAGGTGCTGCGCTTGTTGCTGTTGTAGATGTAGGCGTAGACCTCTTCGCCCGACTTCTTGCAGTACGCCTGCAGCCGGCTGCCAGGCTTTGCCCAACCCACCTGCTTGTCGTTGTCCTGCCGGGCGACCGAGAAGATCTCGTTGCCGTTGCGGCCTTCCCGGTCCCGGTCACAGTAGGTCGACTCGGGCCCGGACGCGCCGTTGCGGCAGGTCGCGACCCCGAACAGCGGCTGGGTTGCCTGCGCCTTCTTCGCGGTGCCCTTGCCGGCGGCGTTGCTCGCCGTCACCGTGAACGTGTAATTCGTGCCCGGCGTCAGGCCCGTCATCGTGATGCTGGAGCACGCCCCGGCCTTCGCCGGCTCGCCCGTCGTGGTCAGGGTGCAGGTGGCCTGACCGCCACCCGCGTCCACCGTGAACGTGACGGTCGCCCCGGTGGCCGTCGACGACGAGCCGGTAACCGTGACCCGCGGCTCGGCCACCGTGCGGGCGGTGGCGGTGGCCTCCGGGCCCGGCCCCGCCTCGTTGACCGCCTTCACCTTCACCGCGACATTCTGGCCGTTGCCCAGCCCGGTGACGGTCGTGCGGGTGTCGGTCACCTCGCTGACCCGCCCACCGACGTCCACCAGGTACTTCGTCACCGGCCGACCGTTGGCCTCAGCTGGCGCCCACTGCACGTTCACCGCGCCCGGCTGGTTGGCGACGGTGCCGGCGCGCAGGTCCAGCGGCCGACCGGGCGCCGCGAACGGCACCACGGTGTTGCTGACCGGGGAGGCCGCCGACCCGGCGCCCTTACTGTTGACCGCCACCACCGTGAACGCGTACTGGGTGCCGAACTCGAGTTCACCGGCGGGCACCACCAGCTCCGTTTTGGTCGACTCGCCGGCCGGCGCGTTCGTCCCCGCCGAACTGGCCGTCACCGCGTACCTCGCGATGGTGTTGCCCTGCCCGTTCGCCGCCGGCCACCTGACGAGGACAGTGCCGTCCGGCCGCTCCTGTGCGGTGACGCTCGCCGGAGGGTCGGGCACCGCCGCGGTCGGTGTCACCGGGTTGCTGTTGCGCGGCGGGCCGTCGCCCTTGGCGTTGACGGCGTGCACCGCGAACCGGTACGTCTCGCCGTTGGTCAGACCCTTGACCTCCACCGCACGCTGGTTCGCGCCCACCTCCAGGCGCTGCCCGGCGCCCGCCACCACGTACTTGATGATCTCGGCGCCGTTGGCGGCGGCCGGGCGCCAACTCACCCGCGCCTGGGCGTTGCCAGCGGAGGCGGTGACGCTGCGCGGCGCGCTCGGCTTACCCACCCGCGGCTTCTTGGGCGGAGGCGGCGGCGGGGGAACCGGCGGCGGGTCGCCGCCGAGCACGTCGTTGGCGTACTTGTTGACCTCGCGCACCTGGTGCTTGTCGTCCACCACCCGGGCGGTCGCCGAGTCGGGGGAGTTGATGAACAGGTAATTTTCCCGGACCTCCAACTCCAGCGGCCCGTTGGCCCGCCCGCGGATGGTCTCGACCAGCTGACCCGCCGCGTCGAAGGAGTAGATGGTGCCGGTGGCCTCGTCGGCGCAGTAGAACCGGTTCGCCCAGGCCACCGCCGGGCTGAGCCGGTCCCCCTCACCCGGCACGGTGAACCCGCTCTCCTGCCCACCGTCACCCACCAGCAGCACCCGCCGGTCAGCGGTCACCGTGACCGGCACCCGTGGGCCGCTGGTGCGCGCGGGCAGCGCCGCCGGGCCGGACAGCGTCAGCGGCGTCGGGTGCACCTCGCCGTGCTGCACGCGCACCAGCTTCCCGGCCGTCCGGTCGAGCACCGCCACCCCGTCGTCCAGGGTGGAGACGACCAGCTCGTGGCTGGCGTCGGCGACGTCGTACGACTCGACCTGCCGCGGGGTGAGCCCGGCACCCGCGGGCGCGGCTGACGCCGGCGCGGACGGCAGCGTGGCGGCGGTGATCGCCGAGACGGTGCCCTGGCTGGGCACCGCGATCCAGAGTCGACCCTTGCCGTCGAAGGTGCCGCCGGTGATGCCCGGCGGATAGCGCACCGGCTCGCCGACCGGGGTCAACGATCGCGGGTCGAGCTGCCGGACGATGCCCTGCACGGCGTCGACGACGAACGCCGCGTCCTCGTGCAGGGCCACGCTCACACCCAGGCCGGGGGTGGTCCGGGTGGTCGCGCTGAGCTGGAGGGTCGCCAGGTCCAGGGAGCTGACCTGCCCGGTCTGCAGGTCCCGCAGGATCAGCAGCCGGTCGGTCTGGGTGATCTGCATCGGATGCTGCCGGGCGCCGGGGATCTCGGTGCGGGTGTCCACCCGGGCGGTGACCCCGTTGACCCGGGCCAGCTCGCTGCGCGCCGCGCTCCACAGCCAGGAACTCGCGTCGTAGTTGGCCACCGCGTTGTCCGCCGCACCCAACCCGAGGACGGTCAGCCCCATGGCGGCCAGCAGCGTGGCCACCGTGCCGACGGTCACCAGCCCGCCGCGCAGCCGGGACCGGGAGCGGGGGGCCTCGGTCTGTACGGCGTCGTCGATGCTGGCCACAGCCGGCTGCCTCCCCTGAGTCGTGGCAGGTGGCGCGCCTTCCGGCGACCCCTCCCCTGAGCCGGGTGCCATCATATGGCGCTGGTGGTGGCGGGGGAACCCGCACCGTCACCCCTGTGGATACCGAGAGTGTGCGTTGTGGACGTCCAGCTCAGCCCGGTTCCCGCTCCACTCGGCGCGGTTCGCGGCTCGACTCAGCGCGGCGACGCTCGGCCGGAGGGCTCCCCGCTCGACGTGGCCGTGCGCTCCCGCGCGGTGCAGACCTGCCCGGAAGTCGCAAAGCTGTCAGTGGAGTAGACAGCCAACACGGTGAAACAGTGATCCACTCGGGAGTTCAACCCGTTGACCGTGTAGCTGGTCCGCCCCGGGTCCACGGTGGCGATCACACCCAGGGCCTGCCCGGCCCTGCCCGCGGCGACCATGAACGGCACCGCACCGCCGGTCGGGTCCGTCCAGGTCAACGTGATCGTGGCCGAATTGTCGCGCAGCTCGAGGTCTCCCGGCGGAAGTCCGGCCGTCGTCGGTGCCGCGGCCGTCGGCGCGGTCCCGGTCGGCGGCGGATCGTCGCGGGTCAGCACCACCGCACCCAGGCCCGCCACCGCCGCGACGGCCACCCCGGCCGCCACGACCGCGCCGATCAACACCGCCCGGTTGCGGCCCGTCGACCCACCCTCATCGGCGTACGTCGACCGGTACGCGTCCGGCGCCGGGTGGTACTGCTGGCCCGGGTACGGCGCCTGGTGCTGGTCCTGGGTCGGGTACGGCTGATGGTGGTACTGCTGAGCCGGTGGTGGTGCGGCCGGCGGCGCCAGCGTCGAGTCGGCGCTGACAGCCGGTGACCAGGCCGGCTGCGCGACGGGGCTCGGCTGCGCGGCGGTGGGGCTTGCGTGAGCGATGCTCGGGTGTGCCGGGGCGGCCGTGGGGTTCGCCTGCGCGGCTGTGGGGTGCGTCTGCGCGGCTGTGGGGTGCGTCTGCGCGGCGGTGGGGTTCGCCTGCGCGGCCGTCGGGGTCGGCTGGGCGGTGGCGGACCAGCCCAGACTGGCCTCGACCCCAAACGGGCCGCCTTGCGCCGGAACGGACGGCAACACCACGGTCTGGTCGGACAGCGCGCTACGGGCCCGCTGAGTCGGCACCACCGGGGCGTCGAGGATGCCCAGCCCGGAGTCACCGTCGGCACCGGTGCCACCCGCGTCCATCATGGTCTGCTCTGCGGCTGCGTTCTGCCCGGCGGACGTGTTCTGCCCGGTGGTGAAGGCCTGCGCAGCTGCCGTGGTGTGCGTAGGCGTCGTGGTCTGGGCGGCGGAGTCGGCACCTGGAGTTGGCAGGGGCTGCGGTGGGGCGCTGCTGCTCCAGGGCGGTGCGGTCAACCCCCACGGTGGCACGGGTGGTGCGCTCACCGGAGGCGCGGAGACGGGTTGTCCGTAGGGCGGCCCCGAGACGGGCGGCCCGAAACTGGGCGGCGCGGACACCGGGTAGGTGTGCCCAGGTGGTGCCGAAACGGGTTGGCCGTAGCTGGGCGGCGCGGAAACGGGTTGGCCGTAGCTGGGCGGCGCGGACACGGGTTGGCCGTAGCTGGGCGGCGCGGACACCGGGTAGCTGTGCCCAGGTGGTGCGGACACCGGCTGGGCGTAGCCGGGCGGTCCGGACACGGGTGGCCCGTAGCCGGGCGGTCCGGACACGGGTGGCCCGTAGCCGGGTGGTGCGGAGACGGGTGGCCCGTAGCCGGGTGGTGCGGAGACCGGGTATGGCTGTGCCGGTGGTCCCGAGACCGGGTGCGGCTGGCTGGGGGGCGCGGAGGTCGGATGTGGGGTCGCCAGCGGTGCGCTGATGGGCTGGGCCGGTGGTCCGCTCGACGGGTGCGCCGGCCCTGGGTGGTCAACGATCGGGGAGGGCCTGCCCGGTGATGTCGCCTCGGCACCGGACGAATTGTGCGATTCGGTTGGCGCGGTTGGCCGGGCGGCCTCCTCGGCTAACAGTGGCTCGATCTGCCGTACCCGGATCGTGGGGTCGTCCCAGCGAGGCGCCGGCGCCGCCGGCGTCGACGCCGGGGCGGTCGACGCCGGCGCGGTTGGTGTCGACGAGGGTGGCACGTCAGCCACCGGAGGGGTCGCATGGTCAGCCAGTCGTTGACGTGGTGCCACGGTTGGTCCGGTCGGCGGTCGGTGTGGTGATCTCTGCGCGGGCGGCGTTGTCGGCGGGCTCTCGACCCCCGGCCGGGGCATCGGACCGACCGCTGGCCGGGACGGGCCGGACGGCTGCTCGTCGGCGCGTTGACGGGGCGCCATCACAGGAGGTGCGGCCGTCGGCGGGCCGGGCTGCGCCGCCGCGACCGAGGAAGCTGCCGGCTGAACGGGCGTCGCCCGAGGGGCGGTAAACGATGCCGTGGTGGCGTTGCTGGGCGACGCGGGTGCGCGTACCGCTGAAGGGGTTGGTGGGGGCGCGGCCGGCGGTTGCGGCGGCGCCCAGGGTGAGACGGCGGGCGGCGTGCCACCGGCGGAGGGCCGCATCGCGGCGAGGGTCGCCAGCGACAGGGTCGGGCCGGACAGCGCCGACCGGGCACCCGACTCGGTCACCGGGGCACCCGGGGCCGGACCGGACGTCGGCGCGGGGTGTTGCTCGCCCGGCGTCGTAGGGGGTGGGCCAAGGTAGTCGCGGGCTGCGCGTACCGCCGGGTGGTTCTCCCCGAGCGCGGCGGGCCCGGCGGTGGCGACGCGGGTGTAGTTGCGGCGGGCCTCGTGCCGGTTGCCGAGCTCCTCCGCTACCTCGGCGAGTTCGAAGGCGAGAGCGAGCATCAGCGGGTCGGAGTGCTCCCAGCGCCGCTCGCCCGCCGCGAACGCCTCCTCCAGCACCCGGCGGGCGGCGAGCGGGTCGTCCCCCTCCCGGTGCAGCCGTGCCAGCAGGTGCGCGGTGTGCAGCACCTCGGGATGGTCGTCACCGTAGGGCGGGGGAGCGGATTCGACGGCCTCCGCGAGCAGCTGCCGGGCGGCGCTGAGGTCGCCCGCGGCGCGCAGGGCGAGGGCTCGGTGCTGGGCGGCTGCCAGGGGGGAGGGATGGGACACATGGCAATGCTGCCGTCACAGGGCCGTCGGACGCTACCCGGAACCGCCCCGACGGTGTGTCGGCGCGGCCGTTTTGAGGCGGCTTGAGCAGCGGCGGAAGCGCTTGGGGAGAGGTGCCGGAAGGCGATGTGCATGATCCACGAGTGGCGTGTACAGTAACTCCCCGTGCGGCCCGCTGTGCTGAGCACCGGATGAAAGATCATCTGGTCGGCAAGGTAGGCTGAACGAGTAGGTCCGGGTGGCGGAATGGCAGACGCGCTAGCTTGAGGTGCTAGTACCCGTATAGGGTGTGGGGGTTCAAGTCCCCCCTCGGACACAACTATGTAGCACCTGTGCAACGTTTGACGTAGCGGTGGTCAAGCATGCTTGACCACCGCCGAACCTCATCCGACACCCCGCCTGCCACTACTCTCAGTGACCAGCGTCGGGCGAACCCCGCGATGACGCGCGGCGGCTCTTCAGTGATCCCCGCCGTTGTCCTCCCCGGCTCGGCGTCCGGCCTGCGCGTTGCTCCTGGCTCTCCCGCGGCAGCAATGAGGCGTCCTCCACTACCGCTTCCCAGCCTTGCCGCCACCCGAAGTCGTACAGCCCTCTATGGACTGGTGACGCTCGACTCGCGTGGTCGAATCGCCGACCGAACCGCGATGAGGGAACTCCAGTGGGCCCCCGGGCAGCCATTGAACATCAGGGAGCATCGAGGGCTGATCGTCGTATCCGCGGACAAGCAAGGCGTCTTCAAGGTGACGAAGTACGGCTTCGTTCGACTGCCGGCAGTGGTCCGTCAATGGTGCGGCCTAGCCGCCGGCGACCGCGTATTCATCGTGGCTGAACCAGCCAGCAACCGCCTGGTGGTCCATCCGCCGGCAAAGCTCGACGAGATGATCGGGCAGGCTCACGATGCAGTCTTCGGGGGCGAGCATGAGTAACGCATCGGCGAGTCAAGCTGAGGTGGCAGCGGCCCGGCTCCTTCTTGCGCGGATGGGCATCTCCCCTGCCGACCTTCTGGAGGCCGCCGTGACTCGGCCTCCGGCGCCAACCTTCGCCGAATACGTTCCCGTGGTGGCGGCTGCGGTCTCGGAAGGTACGCAACGTGCCTATGGCTCCTACTGGAACCGTGTGGTGGAACACTGGGGGCAACGCAGGCTGGACGAGCCCACGCCGTCGGAGATTGAGAAGTTGGCGGAGTACGTCAAGGCGCACGTTGTGGCTCGGCGAAATGCCCGCGGAGGCCGAAGTGCGGCGGAGCATCTGATTGCCGCCTTGCGGTGTCTCTACAAAAGGGCGGTAGCTGATGGGTTCATCGCAGAGTCTGACAACCCTGCGTTAAAGGTGGCGAAGCCGCGGCGTCTGCCAAGCACGCGTCGGGCGGTGGCGGACATGCGGCTGGCCGAGATTAACGAGGTTGCGGCCAGCACAGGCAACGATCCGGCCCTCGACACCTTGCTCTTGCGGTTGCACACCGAAACGGCGTGTCGGCGCGGTGGAGCCTTGGCGCTCCGTCCGGTTGACCTTGATCCGGACCAATGTTTGATTCTGCTTCGAGAGAAGGGGGACTCGGTGCGTTGGCAACCAGTTTCCCCCACGCTGATGAGGTACCTGCAACGCCATGCTGAGGAGCGGGGCGCGACGGAGGCGGGGCAGCTGCTGCGCTATCGGGACGGTGCGCCCATCACGCGGCGGCGTTACGACCATCTGTGGGTACGCATCGGCGAGCATCTGCCGTGGGTCTACGTGCAACAGATTAGCACCCACTGGTTACGTCACACTACTTTGACATGGGTGGAAAGGAACTTTGGCTACGCTATCGCGCGAGCCTATGCCGGTCATTCGGAGAGTGGCGGCGACGCTGGCACTACAGCGACCTACGTGAAAGCAACACCGCAGGAAATCGCCGCTGCCCTGTCGGCGCTTACCAATGAGCCGCACCCCCTAGCCTAGTCGTCTGGTGGGGCCCGGTCTTGCGGGGCCGGACCCCACCGCGGAATCTGCCGGCGGCATGGAAGTGCGAGTAGGGACTCGACCGTTAATTGTGCGTCCTGTCATTAGCGTCCGCCTTGGCGGTGTTCCGAAGGACCTTTTCATCTGCTCAATGAAGCGGCGCGGACTTGCCGCAATCGGGATAAGAGCAGTAGCCATTGGCTCCTGGGGTGTAGGAGTGACTTGGGCGGGTGTTCGATGAGCTGCGCGCGGTGGGACGATGTTTGTTGTTTGGATCCAGTCCGGCAGCCGTACTAGATCTGTCCGGCTGGCGTACTAGAGGTGGTGCTGTGGCCGTACCAGCCCCTGCCCCCGTGGGAACTCGAAGGCGATAGGCGGTCCGCGCCTTTCTGCGGCGAGCGTCTTCCACTTTCGGCCTGAACCGGACGACCCAGCCCAATTTTTCTAGTCGATTCAGCCAGACTCCGATCGTGGAGCGGGCCAAACCTGTCGCACGTTCCAGGTCTGTCAAGCTCGGCGAGAATTGCGGAGGGATCACTGCGGTTGCGGTATCGGTCCAGGTCAAGAGCGTCAGGATAAGGTGGCGCCCGGAAGGACTTAGGCAACAGTCAGCGTCTCGAACTGCACGCTCTACGGCCCATCGATCTACCATGCAATACGCCCTTTCCGGCCGTGGCGTTCACCGGTGGCTCTTGACGCCGTCTGGCATCGGAGCCTCGTGACGCTAGCGGTGAGCCTCAGCTCTGACCAGGCATGCACCTGCTCGTCATGCGCCTTCGAGGTGTCGGCGGCGACGGTGACCTGCGGCTTTGGCGTACGTGGAGATGCGACCACCATTGGCTGGTCCGGCTCTTGACTCGGGCAGGCTGGCAACTGCAGGCGGGCAGCCGAAGTCGCCGCGAGCGCGCGGTGTGTCGTCGCGATGCAGACGAGGGCGTGGGATTGCCCGGGCCAGATTATGGCTGCGGGCGAGTCGGCCGGTTCGGGTTGCGCCGCGTTGTGGACAGCGAGATCAGTGCGCGTCTCGCCGGGCTTGTTCGGCGGCGAGTTGGGCGGACTCCCGCGCGGCTTGCTCCATCCTCAGGGTGCTTTGGATGATGGCGTCGATGCCTTCCCTCGCTCCATCGGATAGTTGCTCGATGGAGCGCGTCATCACTTGGACCTTCGCGCTGACCGGCGCCGGGTCAAGGAAGTAGCCCGCACCGACGCCGAAGAATTCGGCCAGGGCCGTCAGCGTGGAGGCTGTCGGATTGTCGTGCGCTCCGATTCGGAGCTTGCGGATGTTCTCCGCCGAGATGCGGAGCCCCTTGGCTTTGAGCGCGTCGGCCACCTCGGCGTCGTTATAGACGTGGTTCGGGCGGTGCTTGACGTACAGCTCCTGAAGCCGCTCGCTGATCAGCGCGGGGCTCGGGCCACTGGGTGGCTTCTCGTTCTGTCGCATCGTGGTGCCCCCCCGACTCCAACTAAAGTTGGCCCGAACCCAAGTTTGTGTGGAACCCTGCCGTGATCTGTGCTTGACTCTCAGTGCCCGATCCACACAAAGTTGGTCTCACGCCAACTTTGGTTGGTTGAGGGTAGCGCATCGGCCGGCCTCCATGGAGGGGGTTGCGAGGCCCGTGATGCGTTCGTGAGGGCGTGACGCCTTCGGGCGATGCGGTCTCTGATTTGGCCTGATCGTGTGGTCGACGTCCAGGTCGTGACAGTAACGGGGGACCGGCTCGCGGCGGCGTCTTGCCGTCGCTGGCCAGTGCTGTTCGGCAAGCCCTCGGGGGAGGCGGACGTGTCAGATTTATCGACTGACCGATCAGGCCACCTCGCCGGCTCCGGGACCTCATCGGAGGTGCCGGAGGCCGGCGAGTGGGGGGCGCTGGCGGAGCGGGCGATGCCCGCTCCGCCAGGCGGACCCGGCCGATCTGTCGTGCCAGCTGCGGCTGCCCAGAGCGGCCCGTGGTGGGCGCGGGGAGCGGAGCGGGCTCCGCGGGAGATTCCCCGCGAGTTCGGCGGCGGCAGTCAGGTGGAGTCGCTGTGGCTGCGTGCGGCGTCGTTGCGGTCGGGGTGTCCCTTGGTGAGCCTGTCGTCTGCGGACGGTGGTGTCGGTCGGTCGACGCTCACGGCGGCGCTCGGTGGTGTGCTGGCGCTTGCCAGCCCTGCTCCGGTCGTGGCAATGGACGCGACCGGGCGTGCGTGGGGTGGGCTGGGCCATCGTGTCGTCCGGAGCAACTCCGCATCGACGTGGGATGCGGCGGCTGCGGAGGAGCGGTTGGCTGACCCTCTGGTCGCTGAAGAGTTAATGCAGCGAGGGCCGACTGGCCTGCGTGTTCTGGTCGGTGAGAGCAAGATGACGGCACAGCGGCGCCCAACTACCTGGCCGGAGACGTTCGGTGTGATCGGCCATTTGCGGTCGGTTTACGCCATGGCGTTGCTCGATCTCCCTGCGGCGGACAACACGCCGACGTGGCGGGCGTTGGGATGGTCGACGGTGCCGGTGTTGGTGACCCGCGCGACCGTTGACGCGTTGCAGCACACCATGCGGTTGCTGGCGCATCTTCGCGCTGCGGGACTCGATCAGGTGGCGGAGTCGGCGGTGGTCGTGGTCATGACGACCACACACTCCACCGCTCGAGAGGTTCGCGCGGTCGAGCACCTGGCGCGAAAGGCGGCGACGCATCTCGTCCGGGTGCCCTTCGATCCGGCGCTCGCACGCCCTGACCCGCTCGATCCGCGGTCGTTGAGTAAGGCCACGCGGACCGCGTTGACCGAGGTCGCCTCGATCGTCGTCGAACACTGCCCCGCTGATCCTGGCCCATCACGCGTCGGGGCTCCTGTCCCCTGAGGACGGTGACTTCACACGGGGAGGAACTAGTTGTGATCGTGCATTGGGTAGCTGCCGTGATGACGGTGCGGGCGCCTTCGGTGGTGGCCGTTCTGGCGCCTGATCCGACGCCGACGCCGTCGCCGTCCGGAGGCTTCGACTTCGGTCGAATCAGCCCTGACCCGGCGGCGGTGCCGCGCTCGGACCTGTTTTACAAGCTGGCAAATGCCGCGCTGTTCCTCGGCGTGATTTCCGCCGTGGCCGGTCTCGCGGCCGGCGCGATCGCGTTCGGCATCGGACCGATCTTCGGCGCGCACATCATCAGCGATCGAGGCAAATCGATGATGTGGAAGGCCGGTCTCGTGGCGATCGTCGTGGGGTCGGCGACATCGATCATCGGCTTCCTGCTGAGCGAGATTTAGGGGGTGCCCCGCGTGCGGGGAGCAACTTACAAGGCAACCGACGGCGGACGCGCATCGGCGGTAGTTTCGCTGCTTCTCTGCATGGTGGTTGCAGGGGCGGCGGTCTTCGTTGCGGGCCGCGCGAGCGCACCCGAGCGGAGTGCGCCCGAGTCGAGTGCGCCTGAGCGCTACGGCGACCGTCTCGTGCGGGGAGTGCCAGTTGGCTTCGCTGGCACGCCTCGCGGCGCCGGTGACGCGGCGGCGGCGTACGTGGTGGCGGTGTCCGCTGCGGCGGGCCGCCCGGACGTCGAGCGGCAGACGTTGATCGACACGATCGCAGTCGACGGTTCGGGCCCGGCGGTGGCCGAGATGATGGGCGCCGGCTCACCGTCAGCCGACGGCGAGGGGATCTCCCAGACCGTGGCTGCCCGGGTGTGGGTGCCCGACGAAGACGTTGACGCACGGGTGCAGCAGGGCGTTGAGGTCACGGCGCGGCTGCTGCTCTGCGCGCTCAGCGGGTCTGCGACCGATGGTGTGGTCGCCGGCCCGGAGACGGGTTTGGCGGGTGGCTGGTACGTGCAGTCGGTGACGGTGCGCTGGACGCTCGACCGTTGGCGTGTGGTGGCCGCGCAGCGGCCGTTGCCGGTACCTCCGCCTGATCAGCGCGGCACACGACGCGACGGCGGTCCGCGCGACACTCAACCGCTGCTCGACGTGCTCAGCGGTCGCTCGTGGGTGCC